>NZ_JBQCER010000065.1:0-35933 GCF_051960075.1 Bordetella sp. | reverse complement strand
GTCGTCGGGCACGCGCACGCGGGCCTGCAGCACCGGAACGGATAGCAAAGCGCCCAGGGCCTGAACGTGCGCGGCCCATTCGTCGGCCTGAGCTTGCAGGCCGTGATGAACGTGAAACAGAACGAGGCCGAAGCCCAGGCCGCGCGCCGCATGCGCGGCAGCCAGCGCCATCATGGCCGAATCGCCGCCGCCACTGACCGCGACCGCGATGCGCCCCGTGTTCCTGGGCAACCCCCGCAACGCGGCGCGCACGGGAGAAACCAGCTCGGCCGGACAATCCGGCAAGCGGTCCGGACTCTGCATGAATGGCGCGGGGCTATGCATGATCACCCCGCACAACAAGCCTACCCTCGCGGGGTCAGGCCTTGACTTCCTGGAAGCGGCCGAAAGACATCAAGCGTTCGATGCGCTGCTCGACCAGCTCTTGCGGCGTGAGGTCCTGCAACTGGCGCAGCGCATCGCCCAGCGCGCGGCGCAGCAGGCGCGCCATGACGCGCGGATCGCGCTGGGCGCCGCCCACGGGTTCGTTGACCACGCGATCGACCAGGCCCAGGTCTTTCAGGCGCGGCGCGGTAATGGCCAGGGCCTCGGCCGCGTCGGACGCCTTGTCGGCGCTGCGCCAGAGAATGGATGCGCAGCCTTCGGGCGAGATGACCGAATACGTAGCGTATTGCAGCATCAGCACGGCATTGCCCACGGCGATCGCCAGCGCGCCGCCCGACCCGCCCTCGCCGATGATGGTGCTGATGACGGGTACCTTGAGCTGGGCCATGACATACAGGTTGCGGCCGATGGCTTCGGACTGCCCGCGCTCTTCGGCGCCGATGCCGGGATAGGCGCCCGGCGTGTCGACGAAGGTGAAGATCGGCAGGCCGAATTTTTCGGCCAGCTGCATCAGGCGCAAGGCCTTGCGATAGCCCTCGGGGCGCGGCATGCCGAAATTGCGCGCGGCGCGCTCCTTGGTGTCGCGGCCTTTCTGGTGGCCGATGATCATGCATGCGGCGCCGTTAAAGCGCGCCAGGCCGCCGATGATGGATTGATCGTCGGCGTACATGCGGTCGCCGTGCAGCTCGTGAAAATCGGTGAAGATCTCGCGCACGTAGTCCAGCGTGTAGGGGCGCTGGGGATGGCGTGCCACCAGCGCGGTCTGCCAGGGCGTGAGCCTGCCGTAGATTTCCTTGGCCAGCGCCTGGCTCTTTTGTTGCAGCCGGCTGATCTCGTCGGAAATGTCGACCGCCGAGTCGGCCTGCACGTAGCGCAGCTGCTCGATCTTGTTTTCCAGCTCGGACAGAGGCTGTTCGAATTCCAGGAAGGTAATGGGCATGTAGAAGGTTCCGTTGAAGGGCGCCTTAGTTTGTTATGGCCTGAGTTCAGTATTGGACCGCAATGGGGTCCAGGCTGCGCCAGAGGTACCAGGTCGCCACGGTGCGCCAGGGCTGCCACGCAAGCGAAACTTCGCGAGCCTCGAACCGCGAGACCGGCTCACCGCTGAAATAGTGTAACGAGATCGCCTTGAGCAATCCCAGGTCGTCCAGCGGCAGGATG
The DNA here is from genome assembly GCF_051960075.1 of Bordetella sp. Classification (GTDB taxonomy): domain Bacteria; phylum Pseudomonadota; class Gammaproteobacteria; order Burkholderiales; family Burkholderiaceae_B; genus Bordetella. The sequence continues at coordinate 34,388 of NZ_JBQCER010000065.1, read as the reverse complement.
TCCGGCCGCTGAAGATTGAAGATCAAAAACATCTCGGCTGTCCATCGGCCTATACCCCTAATGGCGACCAGCTCGTCGATGACGTCTTCGTCGGGCATGGAAGCCCATTTTTCGGGGTGTACGCGGCGTTCGCTGAAGTGCAAGGCCAGATCCTGCACATATTCGGCCTTGCGCTGGGACAGACCGGCGGCGCGCAGGCCCGCGACGTCCGTCTTGAGCACGGAGGCAGGCGAGGGGCGCTTGCCCACCGCGGCGGTGAATTTGCTCCAGACCGCGTCGGCGGCCTTGACGGAGATCTGCTGGCCCACAATGGCGCGCGCCAGCGTGATGAACGGCGTACCGCGCGAGGTCAGCCAGACTTCGGGGTGCTGCGGAATGAGCTTTTTGAGAATGCGGTCGCGCTTGACCAGATGCGCGACCGCATCGTCCCAATAATCGGGCTTGGCGACGGAGATCTCGGCGGAGCTGGACATAAAGAATATGACTCTGGTCAGGTACGGCCGGTCAGGCGCGTCGCCACTGGGTAAGACCGCCCGGCTTGTCGTCGAGCTCGATGCCGGCCGCGCGCAATTCGTCGCGGATGCGGTCGGCCTGGGCGAAGTCGCGCACCTGCTTGGCAGCGGCCCGGGCCGCGATGCGCGACTCGATGGCTGCGGTGTCGAGCGCTGTTGAGACCGACGAGCCGGCGCGATAGCGCGTGGCGCTCTGGAAATAGGTTTCAGGGTCCTGCTGCAGCAGCCCCAGCAGGCCGCCGAGTTGCTTGAGCTGACCGGCCGCGCGCGCGCTACGGGTGCGGTTGGCTTCGGAAGCAAGTTCGAACAGCGCGGCCACCGCACCCGAGGTATTGAAATCATCGTCCATGGCGGCCTTGAAGGCTTGCGCCTGGGGCTCGTTCCAATCCACGTTCAGCCAATCGGGTGCGACGTTGCGCAGGGCCTGATAGAGGCCGTCAAGCGCACTCTGCGCGTCGGTGAGGTTGTCGGGCGTGAAATTCTGCGGGCTGCGGTAATGGTTGCGCACGATGAAAAAGCGCAGCATCTCCGCCTCGCGCGGGTTGACCTTGTAGTCGGCGACGTTGTCGGACAGGCTCGCTTCGTCGGCCACCGTCTGGCGAATGGTGCGGAAGTTGCCCAGGGACTTGGACATCTTGTCGGCATCGACCATGAGCGGACCGCAGTGCATCCAGACATTGGCCATGGTGCCGCCGAAAGCGCCTTCGGTCTGGGCGATTTCGTTTTCGTGATGCGGAAACTTCAGGTCGGGGCCGCCGCCGTGGATGTCGAGCGGCTGGCCCAACAGGGCGCGGCTCATCGCCGAGCATTCGATGTGCCAGCCCGGCCGACCGGGACCGTAGGCGTAGCCGTAGTCGGCGGGGTTCCATTTGGTATCGGCGGGCTCTGCGGGCTTGGCCGACTTCCACAGCACGAAGTCCAGCGGGTCGCGCTTGGCCGAACCCACGGCGACGCGCTCGCCTGCGCGCAGGTCGTCGCGCGACTTGCCCGAGAGCTTGCCGTAGCCGGTAAAGCCGCGTACCGAATAGTTCACATCGCCGTCGGCAGCCTCGTAGGCCAGGCCGTTTTCCTGCAGCTTGGCGATGATGCCGAGCATCTGGCCCACATATTGCGTGGCGCGCGGCTCGTGGTCGGGCTTTTGCACGCCCAGCGCCTGTGCATCGGCGTCCATGGCGGCGATGTAGAACTCGGTGACCTCGCCGATGCGGCGCCCCGTTTCAACGGCGCGCTTGATGATCTTGTCATCGATATCGGTGATGTTGCGCACATATTCGACGGCATAGCCGCTGGCGCGCAGCCAGCGCTGCACCACATCGAAAGACACCAGCATGCGGGCATGGCCCAGATGGCAGTAGTCGTACACCGTCATGCCGCAGACGTACATGCGCACCTTGCCCGGCTCGATGGGCGCGAAGGACGTCTTGCTACGTGTAAGCGAGTTATAGATCTGCAGCATGGGAAGGCGGACAGCCCGAACGAATTGCCCGGCGGATCGCGAGTGTATCGGTGGGCCTTGACCCGATTCGAACGGATTTGAACAGTTCTCGAGCGGGTCTTGGCTATGCGAGTCGCGATGCCGAGCTAGAATGGCGGTCGACAAGTATAGCAAGCGCCCCGCCTCCGCCCGCCGAGGCTGGCCAGCCCGCTTCCCCAGATACCGCCACATGTCCACTGCCATGACCCCGATGCTGCGTTTTCGACTTGCCGCGCTGGCCGTGCCCCTTGTCGTCGCGCTGGCGTTGTGCCCGCACGGCGCCCAGGCGCAGTCCATGGGCGGCGGCGGCACGCTCGTCGACAACTCCACGCTCACCACGCTGGATCCCTACCCGCCCGAGCACGGCTGGCAATGGCTGTCCAGGCAAATGGACAAGCTCAGGCCTGGCGTCGACACCCGGCTTCAGCCTACGCCTGCGCAAATCACCGATCACATCGAGACCTTGATCAACAAGGGCGACTACGACGGCGCGCTCAAGCTGATCGAATGGCGCCAGGCGCAGCTGCAGGGCAAGCCCGGCACCGACGTGCAGCTCATGTTCCAGCACGCGCGCGTACTGGCCGCTCTGGGTCGCATCGACCAGGCCGCCGCAATCTACAAAGACATGACCCGCCGCTTTCCCGAACTGCCAGAACCGTGGAACAATCTTGCCACGCTCTACGTCCAGCAGGGCAAGCTCGACAAGGCAGGCGCTGCCCTGCGCACTGCGCTGCAGGTCGACCCCGGTTATGCCGACGCGCAGGCCAACCTGAATCAACTGGCGTCCCGCGACCCCGACGCGGCACGCGCCCACATGACGGAAGCTCCAGCTCAATGATTCGATTCAAACACTCGATACGTCTGGCCTGCGCTTTCGCGCTGGCCGCACTGCTCCCCCTGGGTGCCGGCGCACAGACCGCCGCCCCCGATTCTTCCACCCAAACGAATAAAGGCACTCAGCAAATGAGCAACACCCACCCGCGCGTCAAACTGGAAACCAATCTGGGCGACATCGTACTGACGCTGGACGCCGAGAAGGCTCCCAAGACCACCGAAAACTTTCTCACCTACGTGAAAGAAGGTTTCTACGACGGCACGGTCTTTCACCGCGTGATCGCGGGCTTCATGATCCAGGGCGGCGGCTTCGAACCCGGCCTCAAGCAAAAGCCCACCCACGCCCCCATCGAGAACGAAGCCAACAACGGCCTGAAGAACGACAAATACACCATTGCCATGGCGCGCACCAGCGATCCGCACTCGGCCACCGCCCAGTTCTTCATCAACGTCGCCAACAACGACTTCCTGAACTTCACCTCCCCCACGCCCAATGGCTGGGGCTACGCCGTGTTCGGCAAGGTCACCGAAGGCGAAGACACGGTCGATAAGATCGCTGCCGTCAAGACCGGCAACAGCGGCTTCCACCAGAACGTGCCCGTCGAAGATGTGGTCATCAAGAAAGCCGAAATCCTTCAATAAGCTCGCGCTGCCGGACGGCCCCGTCTGGCTGGCGTCCGATCTGCACCTGGGTGCGGACACGCCGGCCACGCAACAGGCCTTCCTGAGCTTTCTGCACAAGGCCGCCGACGAGGCGGCCGCTGTGCTTTTGCCGGGCGACATTTTCAATGTCTGGGTAGGCGACGACGCCATCGCCGAGCCGCCCCCCTGGCTGGCCCAAGCGCTGGCCGCGATGAAGACCGCGGCCTCGCGCCTGCCGCTCTACCTGGGACGCGGCAACCGCGATTTTCTGATGGGCCGACGCCTGACCCGCGAACTGGGCGCGCATCTGCTGCCCGATGTCGTGCTGCTGCAAACGCCGCGCGGCCCGGTGCTGCTGTCGCACGGCGACGAATACTGCACCGACGACCGCGCCTACCAACGCTGGCGCGCCGTGGCGCGCAACGCGTTGCTGCAAAAACTCTTCTTGATGACCAGCCCGGCCTGGCGCCAGGGCTTTGCCCGCAAGGCGCGCGCCAGGAGCATGCAGGCCAAGCGCAGCACGCCGCTGCAGATCATGGACGTCAGCTCCGACTCGGTGGATGCCGCGCTGCGCGAGAGCGGCGCCAGCGTCGTGGTGCACGGGCACACGCACCGCCCCGCGCATCACGTGTTCGCCGTGGACGGCCGGCGCTGCGAGCGCTGGGTGCTGCCGGATTGGGATCTGGACCATGCCGAGCCCAAACGCGGCGGCTGGCTGGTGATCGATAAAGACGGGCTGCGGTTTCGGGAACTTTGAATCGCTGCTGCGGTCGTTGTCGGACGCTTAACGCGGTTGCCGTGTCGTGCGAGCCTCAATGCAGCGCATGTTATCGACCTACCGAAATACCGCAAGTCGATGGGCCGGCGCGACGCCATCGACGGCTCAGAAACCCAAACGCGACCGACGACCCTAGAACTCAACCCAGGTTTTCGTGCAAATCGCTATCGAGCTCTTGCGGCTCGATATGCGACTTCTCGACCCGCACCGACGCAATGCGCCGCCCTTCGATCTGCAAGACCTCGAAGCGGAACCGCATGTTGTGCGCCTCGTGCTCGCATACGTCCCCCGCCTTGGGCAATTGCCCGAAGCGCGCCAGCAGATACCCGGCAAGCGTGGTGTAGTCCTGCGACTCGTCTACCAGGCCGTCGGTTTCCAGCACCTGCTCCACATGATGCAGGTCGGCCGCGCCGTCGATGCGCCAGACTCCCTCGCGCTCGGCCACGATATCCGGCATCTCGTCCTCGTCGGGAAACTCGCCGGCGATCGCCTCGAATACATCGATGGGGGTGACAAGACCCACGATCATGCCGAACTCGTCGGCCACCAGCACCAGTTGCCCGCGCGAACGCTTGAGAATGTCCATCAGGCGCAAGATGTCGGTGGACTCGTGCACGATGATGGGCTCGCGCAGATGGCTGCTGTCGATGCGGCCCTGGGTGATCAGGTCGGCCACCAGGTTCTTGGCCCGGCCTATGCCGACGATCTCGTCCAGCGCGCCCCGGCAAACCGGGAAGAAACTGTGCGGCGTGTCTTCCAGTTGGCGGCGTATCTCGGCCGCATCGTCGTCGATGTTGATCCAGGTGACGTCGGTGCGCGGCGTCATGATCGAGTGAATGCTGCGCTCGGCCAGCGTCAACACCCCGCTGACCAGATTGCGTTCTTCCACGCCGAAAGCCTTTTGCGCAGCCTGAGCGGACGCAGGCACATCGTCGTCGGGTTCGATGTCCAGCGGGCGCCGGCCCAGCATGCGCAACACCGTTTCGGCCGTGCGCTCGCGCATGGGGCGCGTACCGTCCAGGCGCAGCAGATTGCGACGGGCCAACTGGTTGAGCCCTTCGATGGCGGCGGAAAACGCGATGGCCGCGTACAGGTAGCCTTTAGGCACCTTGAATCCCAGGCTCTCGGCCAGCAGCGAAAACCCGATCATCAGCAGAAAGCCCAGGCACAGCACTACCACCGTGGGGTGCGCGTTGACGAAGCGCGTGAGCGGCTTGGACGCCACCAGCATGATGCCGATGGCGATCGCCACGGCCATCATCATGATGACCAGATGCTCGACCATGCCGATGGCGGTGATGACCGAATCGATCGAGAACACGGCATCGAGCACCACGATCTGCGTCACGATGACCCAGAAGCTGGCGTAGATGCGTTTGCCCAGATTGTCGGCGTATTGGCCGCCTTCCAGGCGCTCATGCAGTTCGACGGTGCCCTTGAAAAGCAGGAACAGGCCGCCCAGCAGCAGGATGAGATCGCGCCCCGAGAAGGAGAAAGGCCCCAGCGAAAACAGCGGGCGGGTCAGCGTGACCAGCCAGGACATGACCGACAGCAGGACCAGCCGGGTGACGAGCGCCAGGCTCAGACCTATGACGCGAGCCCGGTCGCGCTGCTTGGGCGGCAGTTTGTCCGCCAGGATGGCGATGAAGATGAGGTTGTCTATCCCCAGCACGATCTCGAGGATGACCAGCGTGAACAGACCCACCCACGCCGTCGGATCGAACAACCATTCCATCAAGGGCTCTCCGGCAAATCAGATAGTCCTAGGGTAACGAGGTCAGGTTGCAGGCTTGCTTTGCAGGCCCGCGACCATCTGCGCGAATATCTTGGGGCTGCCGGCCAGCACGTCGCCGGTGTTCATCCAGCTTTGCTCGCCGTCGAAATCGGAGACCAGGCCGCCCGCTTCCAGCACCAGCAGACTGCCCGCCGCCATGTCCCAGGGCTTGAGGCCGACTCCGCAGAAGCCGTCCAGCCGACCCGAAGCCACATAGGCCAGGTCAAGCACGGCAGCACCCATGCGGCGCACGCTGGAGCATCCTTCGGCCATGGCGGCAAAGCGCGCGGCGCCCATGGTCGGGCCGGTCGAACCGGGCCAGTGCGCGCCGAGCAAGGCCTCGGCGAAGCGAGTGCGGCCGGACACGCGCACGCGACGGTCGTTCAGGAACGTGCCGCCGCCGCGGCTGGCGGTGAACAGTTCGTTGCGCGAGGGGTCGTACACCACGGCCTGGGTAATGAGCCCGCGATGCTGCAGGGCGATCGACACCACGTAGTTGGGCAGGCCGTGGATGAAATTGGTGGTGCCGTCCAGCGGATCGATGATCCATTGGTATTCGGCATTCTCGGGGCCCTGGCGGCCGAATTCCTCGCCCAGCACGGCGTGGTCGGGGTAGGAGGCGAGCAGCGCTTCGACAATGGCTTCTTCCGAGGCGCGGTCGACTTCCGTGACATAATCACGGGGCCCTTTGCGCGCCACGCTGAGGCGCTCCAGATCGAGGCTGGCGCGGTTAATGATGGTGCCGGCACGCCGGGCCGCCTTGATGGCGATGTTGAGCATCGGATGCATAGGGTTCCGTACGAATCAAGAGCAGGATCGCGGTCGCGCCGCAGGCAAAAAGCCGCAGGCAGACCGGCCAAACTACCTATTTTAATTTAAATGACCCAGCAGGCATTTTCGCGGGTGCGTTTCATCATGACGCAGCCCAGTCATCCCGGCAATGTCGGCTCGGCCGCGCGTGCCATCAAGACCATGGGTTTTGCCGAATTGGTGCTTGTCGAGCCCCGATTGCCGGACCTGGCGGCCCAACCCGAGGCCATCGCCCTGGCCAGCGGGGCCGTCGACGTGCTCGAGCGCGCCCCGGTGTATGCCTCGCTGGAAAAAGCCCTGGCGCCCGTGACGCTGGCGTTCGCCCTGACGGCCCGCGTACGCGATCTGGGCCCGCCGCCCTGCGACATCCGCCAGGCGGCCGATCTGGCCGGCGCGCATCTGGCCGACACCGACCAGGGCTGCGTGGCCGTCGTGCTCGGCACCGAACGTTCAGGCCTGACCAATGCCCAGATCGCCCTGTGCCACCGCGTCTGCCACATTCCCGCCAACCCCGAATACAGCTCGCTCAACGTGGCCCAGGCCCTGCAATTGGCCGCCTGGGAGATGCGCTATGCCCTGCTGCGCGACAGCGGCGCAGCCCTGCTGCCCGCCTCGACGGCGCGCCAGCCCGATCCCGGCGCGGCGCCTGCCGACAGTTCGGCCGTGCAGGGTTTTCTGGCCCACTGGGAAGAGGCCCTGACGGCGGTCAAGTTTCTCGATCCGGCACACCCCAAGAAGCTCATGCCGCGCATGCGGCATTTTTTCAGCCGCCAGGCGCCTACCCGCGACGAGATCGACATGTTGCGCGGCGTATGCACGGCCATGCTGGCCGCGGCGCGGCGCGCCGACAAAGACCCAAACAAATAGGCCCGCGGCGTGGGCGGCGGGCCTGACTCTCACGACTCAGAGACTCAATCGACCTTCGCGCCCGAGGCCTGGACCACAGGCCGCCAGGTATCGACCTGGCTCTTGATGAAGGCGCTGAACTGCTGCGGCGTGGTGGTTTCGATCTGCGCGCCCAGATTGGCGAAACGCTCCTGGACTTCCGGCTTTTTCAGGGCCGCTTCGATGGCGGCGTTGAGCTTGTTGACCACCTCGTCCGGCGTGCCGGCCGGCGCGATCACGCCGAACCAGGACGACACGTCGAATTGATCCAGGCCCGGAATGTGCAGCTCTTCGATGGTGGGCAGATCGGGGGCGGCCGGCGAGCGCTCCTTGGTGGTGATCGCCAGCGCGCGCAGCTTGCCGGCCTTGGCCTGAGGCCACGACGACGGCATGTTGTCGAACATCAGCTGCACTTGCCCGCCGACCAGGTCGCTGATGGCCGGGCCCGAGCCTTTGTAGGGAATATGGGTCATCTGCACGCCGGTCTTGAGCTTGAAGAGCTCGCCGGCCATGTGAATGGACGTGCCGCTGCCCGACGAGGCGAAGGCCAGTCTGCCAGGGTGGGCCTTGCCGTAGTCGATCAGCTCCTGCACCGAATGAACCGGCAACTGGGGATTGACCACCAGGATGTTGGGCACCTTGGCGCCCAACGCCACCGGCTTGAAGCTCGTTTCCAGATTGAAGGGCAGGTTCTTGTACAGCGTCTGGTTGATGGCGCTGGTGACTGCCACCATCAGCAGCGTGTAGCCGTCTGGCTTGGCGCGCGCCACCTCGCCGGCAGCCAGGTTGCTGCCCGCGCCGGGACGGTTTTCCACGACGAAAGACTGATTGAACGTGGTGGTGAGTTCCTTGCACAGCACGCGCGCGACGATATCGGTCGTGCCGCCGGCCGAGAAGCCGACCAGCATCCGCACGGGCTGATCGGGATAGGCGGCTTGCGCGGCGGACATGGCGAAAGCGCCCGCCAGGCCCGCGGCCAGGACGGCCGCCTTGCGGACGAATGCGCGCCGCTGCGACAGAACAGAACAAATCATGAGCGAGTCTCCGGTATGGCGTCCGCGCGCGAACAAGGCGAGCCATCGCGAATTTGCGCGGACTTTTTATAGATGGGAAAGGAATGTTCGCGAGCAGATGTTATACCGGGGCGCTGCGCCGCCGAATTGCATGTATGCCGCGGGATCTGCCGACGCTAGGCGCGAGGCGCGGTCTCGCGCACGTCGCGCCCCTGCGCCGGCGGACGAAACCCCTCGCGTATCATGGCCACGCGGATCTGGTGGAACAAATCCCAGCGCAGATCCCAGTAATCGGACGCCTTGCTCCAGACCCGTACGTTGATCTCCGTGCCCGTGTCCTTGTAATCGTTGGCTTTGACGATAGGCGCGGGATCGGCTTCGGCCATGGGGTGTGCGGCGACGATTCTGCTCACCAACGCGATTGCCGCGTCCAGATCGTCGCCATAATTGACGATGACAGGCAGGTCGAGACGGCGCTGGGTGTTGCGGCTGTAGTTGGTGATGGTGGCCGTCCACACCGTGCTGTTGGGCAGCAGCACGACAATGCCGTCGAACTGCACGATACGGGTGATGAACAGGCCGATTTCATCCACCGTGCCCGAGGCGCCTGAGCTGAGCGCGATCGCCTCGCCGGCGCGGATCGGCCGCAGGATCAGCAGCATGAGGCCGGCGGCGATATTCTGCAATGTGCCCTGCAAGGCCAGGCCTACCGCCAGGCCGGCGGCGCCCAGCACGGCGATGAGGCTGGCGGTCTGCACGCCGAAGCGCGCCAGCACTGCGATCAGGGTGAAGACCCGTATGGCCCAGACCACGGTGGTCTTGAGCATGGGAATGACCGTGCGTTCGACCCGGCCGGAATGCTCGGCCACGTGATGCACCCATTTGCCCAACAGGGCAGATGTCCACCAGCCGATGATCAGTATGGCGACGGCCACCAACAGGTTGAGTCCCATATCCACCAGGCGCGGCATCAGGGCGACCGCGCTGCTCAATGCTGATTCCATATTTTCTCCAGGCATCGCGCCGCGCGTCGGTCGCGCGGCAGACTGGGCCACTCTAGCAGACGGCGCGCGTCGCAGCTCCGACACTGCATAAACAACCGGCACGGGGATTTATCCACTCCCCATGTGGACAACGCTAAGGACAACTTTGTGGCAATTCGCTTTTTGCCAAAAAAATCAATGCCTTGTTAACGTTGCGCAATTTTTGTCCTGCCGGCCCGATACAATCCCGCCATGAATTCGCGCTCCGACCAGGCCGCGCCGGACACCTACGCCGGCCACACGCCCATGATGGCCCAGTACCTCCGCCTGAAAGCGGAAGCCGGGCCCCTGTTGCTCTTTTACCGCATGGGCGATTTCTACGAGATGTTCTACGAAGACGCCGAGCGCGGCGCGCGCCTGCTGAGCCTGACGCTCACCAAGCGCGGCTCGTCCAACGGTGCGCCCATTCCCATGGCAGGCGTGCCGGTCCATGCCATGGAGCAGTATCTGGCGCGCCTGGTGGCCATGGGCGAATCCGTGGCCATCTGCGAGCAGATCGGCGACCCGGCCGCCTCCAAGGGACCGGTGGAACGCAAGATCGTGCGCATCGTCACGCCGGGCACACTGACCGATGACGCGCTGCTGCCGGCCAAGGCCGACCGTGCGCTGGCTGCCGTGTTCCTGGGCGGCAAACCGGGCAGGACCGAATCGCGCGCCGGTCTCGCCTGGCTCAATCTGGCCAGCGGCGAATTCCGCGTCACCGAATGCGCGCCGGCTCAGCTCGAATCCGAACTGCACCGCGTCGCGCCGGCCGAACTCGTCTGCGCCGAGAGCGCCGAACTGGCTTTCACTTTCGACGGCGCCACCTCGCGCGTGCCCGACTGGCATTTCGAACGCGACGGCGCCCGCGCCCACCTGCTGGCGCATTTCAAGATCGACTCGCTGGCCAGTTTCGACGTGGAAGACATGCCGGCCGGCATCTGCGCCGCCGGCGCGCTGCTGCGCTACGCGGCGCGCACGCAATCGCAGGCGCTGGCTCACGTGCAGCAATTGCAGGCCGAGCGCACCGGTCTGTACGTGGCGCTGGATCCGGTCACGCGCCGCAACCTCGAACTGACCCAGACGCTGTCGGGCGAGGACGCGCCCACGCTGTTCTCGCTGCTGGATACCTGCCGCACGCCCATGGGCAGCCGCCTGCTGCGCCGCTGGCTGCATCATCCGCTGCGCGACAGCGCGCCGGCACGGGCGCGACAGCAGGCCATCGCCGCGCTGATCGCCGCGCGCGCCGACGCCGACCAGCCCTTCGAATCGAGCAGCCTGCTCGACGGCCTGCGCCGCGCCCTGGACGTTTTTCCCGACATGGAACGCATCGCCGCGCGCCTGGCGCTGCGTTCGGTGCGCCCGCGCGAACTCGCGAGCCTGCGCGATGCGCTGACCAACCTGCCCGCGCTGCGCGAACTGCTGGCCGGACTGCACGGCAGCCCGCGGCTCATCGAGCTGGCCGGGCAGCTCTCGCCCGACGCCGGCATCGCCGCGCTCCTGCAGCAGGGCATCGCCGCCGAGCCTGGCGCGGCCATCCGCGACGGCGGCGTGATCGCCGCGGGGTTCGACGCCGACCTCGACGAACTGCGCGCCCTGACCACCGACGGCGGCGCCTTTCTGCTGCAGCTGGAAGCGCGCGAACGCGAGCGCACCGGCATCTCCAATCTGCGCGTCGAGTTCAACCGCGTGCACGGCTTCTACATCGAAGTCACCAAGGGCCAGGCCGACAAGGTGCCCGAGGACTACCGCCGCCGCCAGACGCTCAAGAACGCCGAGCGCTACATCACGCCGGAACTCAAGACCTGGGAAGACCGCGTGCTGTCGGCGCAGGACCGCTCCCTTGCGCGCGAAAAATGGCTGTACGAAAACCTGCTCGACGCGCTGGCCCCGCATGTGCCGGCGCTGTCGGCCTGCGCGGGCGCCCTGGCCGAGCTGGATGCGGCCGCCGCGCTGGCCGAGCACGCACGCCGCAACGACTGGACTGCGCCGGAGTTGAGCGAAGAGGCCGAGATCGACATCGAGGCAGGTCGCCACCCCGTGGTCGAGAAGGCCATCGAACGCTTCACGCCCAACGGCTGCCGGCTCGACGCGGCGCGCCGCATGCTGCTCATCATCGGCCCGAACATGGGCGGAAAATCGACCTATATGCGCCAGACGGCGCTGATCGCGCTACTTGCGCGCATAGGCAGCTTCGTGCCGGCTGCGCGCGCGCGCGTGGGCAGCATCGACCGCATCTTCACCCGCATCGGCGCGGCCGACGACCTGGCCGGCGGCCGCTCCACTTTCATGATGGAGATGACCGAGGCCGCCGCCATTCTTGCGGCCAGCACGACCCATAGCCTGGTGCTCATGGACGAAATCGGCCGCGGCACATCCACCTACGACGGCCTGGCGCTGGCCTGGGCCATCGCTCACAGACTGCTGACGCACAACCGCGCCCTCACGCTCTTCGCCACGCACTACTTCGAACTCACGAGACTGCCGGCGGAACAAAGCACCTCGGCCAACGTGCATCTGGCCGCGGCCGAGTCGGCCGGCGGCATCGTGTATCTGCACGAAGTGCGGGACGGCCCGGCCAGCCGCAGCTACGGCATCCAGGTGGCGCAGCGCGCCGGCATTCCGCAGGCCGTCATCCGTCAAGCCACGCGCGAGCTCGAACGCCTGGAATCGCAAGGCGCCCCCACGCCGCAACTTGGACTCTTCGCGGCCGCGGCCGATACCGACGCGCGCAGACAGGCCCAGGCCGACGAAGAAGAGACGCGACAAACCCTGCAAACGCTGCGCGACAGCTTGAACGATATGGATCCCGACAGCCTCACGCCGCGCGAAGCGCTGGACGCGCTCTATCAACTGAAGTCGCTGCTGTAAGGCCGCCCGAGATGCCCATCGATCCCAATGCCCCCTTGCCGCTTCTGGGCGGACTCACGCCTGCGGATTTCATGCACCGCTACTGGCAGCGCAAGCCGCTGCTCATCCGGCAGGCCATCCCGGGCTTGAAACCGCCCGTTCCGGCGGCTGCGCTAAAAAAGCTGGCCAAGCGCGATGACGTCGAATCGCGCCTGATCTGGCGTGAAGAAGGCCAATGGCAGATGGAACGCGGGCCTTTCGCGCGCCTGCCCAAGGCCCGCGAACCCGACTGGACACTGCTGCTGCAAAGCATGGATCTGCACGACGATGCGGTCTGCGCGCTCATGCAGCGATTTCGCTTCGTGCCCGATGCCCGCCTGGACGATGTCATGATCAGCATCGCCACCGCAGGCGGCGGCGTAGGGCCGCATTTCGACAGCTACGACGTCTTTTTGCTGCAGGCCGCAGGCCGGCGGCGCTGGCGCTACGGCATGCAGAAAGACTTGTCCCTCAAGCCCGATCTGCCGCTCAAGATACTGAGCAACTTCCAGCCCGAGCAAGACGTGGTGCTCGAGCCCGGCGATATGCTGTACCTGCCGCCTCAGGCCGCGCATGACGGCATCGCGGTGGACGACGACTGCATGACAATATCCATCGGTTTCCGCGCGCCCGGCCTGGCCATGCTGGCCCGCGGCCTGCTCGAAGCGGCTGCCGACCAGACCATGGCCCGCCTGGGCCAGCCTGCGGGCCCCTATGGCGATCCCCCTTTGCCCGGCGTGCGGCTGGGCGGCCTCTACCGCGATCCCGGGCAGCCTGCCTCGATCCATCCGGCCGAGCTGCCCGAAGCCCTGATCAAGGCCACGCTGGACACGCTGGACACGCTGCGCTTCGACGCGGCCCTTGCCGCGCGCTTCCTGGGCTGCTGGCTCTCCGAGCCCAACACGCTGAGCGTATTCACCCCCGCCGACGACGCGCCCGACCTCGAAGAAGAATGGCCCGCACACGGCGCGCTGGTGCTCGACCGCCGCAGCCGCATGCTCTACCGCGACCGCCAGATCTTCATCAACGGCGAAACCGCGCCCGTCGCCCCTTCTCCCGCCTTGCGCGCGCTGGCCGACGAACGCCGCCTGGATTGCGCCGACGCGCGCTGCCGCAGGCTAAGCGCCGATAGCCGGGCTTGTCTGGCCGATTGGCTGTCGGCGGGCTGGCTGCATTACCTTCCGGCTTAGGGCCGCCCGACAAAAAGGCCGCGCATCTGCGCGGCCTTTTTCGCTTAGTCGGGCGCATGCGCCCGGCTCAGGCGCTGGCTTTACTGCATCTTGCTCTTGAGCACGCTCAAGATGCGCTGCGCCGTAGGCGTAGTATCGCGCGCGCCGTTTTTGTCTAGCACCGTGACCAGCGTCTGGGGACCGCCGTTGTTCTCCAGATGCAAGCGGTACTCCGGCGCAGTGGCCGATTTCGCGCCGAAAAGATAACGGCTGAAGATGTTGGGGTCTTGAGGACGCAAACCGGTGTCGGTATCGAGATAGGCGATGTAATAGTCGCCGGCGGAACGGTTGCGATCCTTCACGGTAAAGCCGCCCGCATCCAGCGTCACGCCCACGCGGCGCCACGCGCGATCGAACGGCTCGGCGATGGTGAGTTCGGACACGCCGTTTTGCGCGGTCAGGGTGGTGGCGGGGCCGGCCTGCACCGCTTGCGCCTGCGCCAGCAACTGGCGGGCGCGGTCGGTGCTGGTGCCCAGATAGACCATCAGGCGCGCGATCATGGCGGCGTCCAGGCCGGGATCCGGCTTGCCGTTCGTCCAGACAGCCAGGGCGCTCGGACTGTTGTTCTCCATGCGCTGGATCATCTGCTGATGGGTAATGTAGACCTCGGTGTGGCCATTCACGCGTTCGATGCGGGTGCTGAAGCGCTCGCGCTCGCCGCTGTCGAAAGCGTTGTCCAGAAACGAGCCCAACAGCTTGTACATGAGGCTGTCGTCAACCTTGGCGCGGTTCTCGGCCCAGTCGGTCTGCAACAGGCCGGCCTGCGGGTCGTTGGTGCTGAGCGTGAAGCCCACGCTCGTCCAGAAGTCCACCAGCTTGGGGAAGACCTGTTCGGGCGGATGGTCGATCACCAGCCAGCGCAGGTCGCCGTCGCGCTCGATGCGCATGTCGTTGCGCTGCGGCAGCACATTGCCGCCGGACTCGCCCGCGGCGGCGGCCGTGGCCGCTTCCTTGCTTTGCTGCTGGTATTGATTGAACGACGTGGCGCCGCCCGCGTCGGGCGCGCGGTAACGAGGATCAGAAGCCGCCTGGGTCAGATCGGGCGGAATGGTCAGCGGATTGGCGGAGCGAGCGCTCTTGTAATCGATAGGCTCATTGGTGCCTAGCGCCTTGTTGATGCTGTCGCAGCCGGCCAGCTGAGCAAGGCTCAGGGCCAATGCAATCGATGCCGCGGGCTTAACCCAACGCCCGGCATGACGCTTGTTCATACGTATCCTCGCGATGTTCAAAGAAGACCGGTTTCGCTCAAGGCCTGGCGCACCGTGGCATGGTGCGCTGCACCCAGTTCGCACAGGGGCAGGCGATAGCCCAGTTTGGTACGGCCCATCTGGGCCAGCGCCCACTTGACCGGAATAGGATTGGCCTCGACGAACAAGACCTTGTTCAGGCGGGCCAGGCGGGCGTTGAGCTCGCGCACCTTGATGAGCTCGCCCGCGAGCGCCGCCGCGCACAACTCGTGCATCAGGCGCGGCGCCACATTGGCCGTGACCGAAATATTGCCGCGCCCGCCCAACAGAATGAGCGCCGCCGCGGTGGCGTCGTCGCCGCTGAAAACCTGGAAGCTGGCCGGCGCGTCGCGCAGGAGCGGCGCCACGCGGCCGATGTCGCCCGTGGCGTCTTTGATGCCGACGATACCGGGCACCTGGGCCAGGCGCAGCACGGTCTCGTTGGACAGGTCCGCCACGGTGCGGCCCGGCACGTTATAGAGCAAAGTGGGCAGTTCAACGGCCTCGGCGATCGCGCGGAAATGTCGGTACATGCCTTCTTGGCTGGGCTTGTTGTAGTAGGGCACGACCGACAGGCCGGCCTGCGCGCCGACCTTCAGGGCATGGCGCGAAAGGTGGATGGCTTCTGCGGTGGAATTGGCGCCCACGCCGGCAATGACGGGAATACGGCCGGCCGCGTGTTCGACCGCGATGCGGATCAGCTCGGCATGCTCGTCTATGGAGACGGTAGGCGATTCGCCCGAGGTGCCGACCACGACCAGCGCATCCGTGCCTTCGGCCACATGCCAGTCGATCAATGCGCGATAAGCGTCGAAGTCCAGGCTGCCGTCAGGGTGCATCGGGGTCACCAGCGCAACCATGCTGCCTTGGAAGACAGGGGTCGTTGTCATCGAAAACTCCAGACCTGGACTCGGCAGGCCGGTTGAAAGCGGATTAAACCGGCAAGTTTACTGGATAACGCTCGTAACGCTATACAAATTCCCATTACAGGAACCAGCTCACCACCATGCGCCCGAAAACCAGGAGCGGCCCCAGAAACAGGCCCAATGCGCCCGTGACCAGCAAAAGCAGCACGATCATCATGCCGTAGGGCTCGATGCGGGCGTAATGCCAGGCCGCGCGGTTGGGCAACAGGCTGAAAACGATGCGTCCGCCGTCCAGCGGCAGGATGGGCAGCAGGTTCATGGCCATGAGCACCAGGTTCACGTTCACTCCGGCCACTGCCATATCGAACCAGAAATATTCGTGCATGCCGCTGCCGGCATACACCCGCAGCAGAAGAGTCCAGGCCAGCGCCATGGCCAGGTTGGCCGCCGGCCCCGCCAGGGCCACCCACAGCATGTCTTTCTTGGGCCGGCGCAGGCGGCCGAAATCCACCGGCACGGGCTTGGCCCAGCCGAACAGCACGCCGGTGCCGCCCAGCAGCTTGGCGCCCAGCAGCATGACCAGGGGCACCAGCAGCGTGCCGACCGGGTCGATATGGCGAGCCGGGTTGAGGCTGACCCGGCCGGCCTGGTAGGCCGTCGGATCGCCGAACAGGCGCGCCACGTAGCCGTGGGCCGCTTCGTGCAGCGTAATGGCGAAGATCAGCGGCAAGGCGTAGACCGCGATGGTCTGAATGATTTGGTTCATGAAGAAATTGTAGGTGCGCGCGAGGCGACGTGTTCAGACCAGGCCCAGCAGCGCCGGATCGCCGCGCCCCCGGCGCAATACCGCAGGCTCCGGACCGGTCAGGTCCAGCACGGTGGTGGGCGACTGCGCACAGGCCCCCGCGTCGAGCACCGCCGCCAGTTCGTGGGCATAGCGGCGAACGATTTCCTCGGGGTCGTTCAGGGCATCCGTTTCTTCTTTGGGAATGAGCGTGGTCGATAGCAACGGTTCGCCGATCTCCTCGAGCAACGCCAGGGCGACCTTGTGCTCGGGCACACGAATGCCTATGGTCTTGCGGGAAGGGTGGGACACCCGTCGCGGCACCTCGCGCGTGGCCTCCAGGATGAAAGTCCACGGCCCCGGCGTGGCCGCCTTGAGGAGGCGATATTGCCGGTTGTCGACCTTGGCCATCAGGCCGATCTCGGCCAGATCGCGGCACAGCAGCGTCAGGTGATGGCGCTCGTCCAGGCCACGCAGTCGCCGCATGGCGTCGGCGGCTTCCTTGTCGTCGAGCCGGGCCACCACGGCATAGCTGGAATCGGTGGGAACAGCCACCAGCCCACCGTCGCGCAGCCATTGCGCAGCCTGGCGCAGCAGGCGGGGTTGGGGGTTCTCGGGGTGCAGGGTCAGAAGCAAAGCCATACGGCTATCCTAGCATTGCCGCGCCCGCACCCGAAGCCGGCGAGGTTCAGCCCTGTACGCCCATCAGGCCGTCGACGATCGCCTGGCCATGCGAGACAGCCGCCTGCACAGCCTCGCGCGGGCTGTAGACAACGCCGCCCTGCTCGAAGCAGGGTACCCGGTATTCGTGGCCGGGATCCTGCACGGAATTGGCCGCTACGATCTGAACGGTGGCGGTAAAGATCGGGCTGCTCGCATTGACCGCGATCTCTTGCGCGGCACCCCGAAGCACCTTGGCGGTCAGGCGATAGCCCTTGTAGACAAAATTGTTTTGAATCACGCAAAGCTCCTTCTGATCGAGCATAACGTGGCTTGATGACGGTTTATGCACGAGTGTGGTCAGGCCGCGACACGGACAAACCCGGCGATCCTGGCCCCCAGAGCTCTGGTTTTGCCTGAATTTCATGCTAGAATCTCGCTTCTTTGCCGTAACGGCCTCCCACTTACTTGGGGAAGCCAATACACAGTGGTGGCCGTAGCTCAGTTGGTAGAGTCCCGGATTGTGATTCCGGCTGTCGTGGGTTCGAGTCCCATCGGCCACCCCAAGCTTGTTTGCAAAAAATAAAACGCCTGCATTTCTCAAGAACCTCGAATTCTTGAAAATCCGGCGTTTTTTGTATTGGGCCATCAGAGTTTGTCGCGCAAACCGGCGGGCCCGCCCCGAGTCCAGCAACGTTGTCCGCGCACCGCCGCCTGCAATCCATTATTTGCAGGAAAAACGACGACGCGGTACCGAACACGCAAGACTGGCATACTTATGGCTATTGAATAATCGCCATATCGTGAACATCCTCAGCGCCATCGCGGCCCGCGTCTGCTATCGGAAGCATGTACGACACTCGCATCTGAAGACGCTGCTTACCGTCATGCGCGATGGCATATTGCTCGTCGGCCACGACGGAATAATCGAATATGCGAACGAGACGTTCTGCGAGCAGTTCTGCATCGACGCCTCGCCAGACTCCCTGACAGGCATGACGAGCGGTCAGGTGATCGCCATGATCGCCCCGCAATACCAGGACTCGAAATCGGCAATAGAGAGAATCCGGTTCCTGGTCGAGCAGAACACGCCCTGCCTGGGCGAAGAGATCCCCATGGCCTCCGGTCGCACGCTGTTGCGCGACTTTATCCCCATCGAACTTCGCCCCGGAAAAATGGCCCGCGTCTGGCACCACCGCGACGTGACGGCGTTACGAGCGGCCCAGACAAAGCTGGAAACGCTGACCACCCTCGACGGCTTGACCGAGGTTGCCAACCGCCGCAAGCTTGATGATCACTTTCCGCGCGAAGTGAATCGCTGCGCGAGCGAGAATCTACCGCTCTCGTTTGCCATGATCGATGTGGATTATTTCAAGAAATTCAATGATCGATACGGGCACCTCGCGGGCGACGACTGCTTGCGACGCATTGCCAAGGCAGTACAGCAGTGCGCCCACGATCCCCGCGACCTCATCGGACGCTACGGCGGGGAGGAATTCTTCGCGCTGCTGCCGAGCGCAGATTCGGCGACCGCCGCGCAGATCGCGGCGCGTATGCGCCAGAAAATTCACGATCTCGGCATCGAACATCTCGACTCAGGCGTCTCGCCGTATGTGACCGTATCGGTCGGCGTGGTCACGCTCATGCCCGACCCGCGCACCTCGACGAACGACATACTGAAAACAGCCGACTCGGCACTGTACGAGGCCAAGGCCCAAGGGCGAAATCGCGTTTGTGCGCGCGAATTACTGTGACACAATAACCGTTTGAATCAGTCTGTCAGCACCTTGCCGACGCAATGAATGAACTTGAGCGCATCATCCTGCTGCCGATACGCCTGTCCGGGCCCTTGAACATTCTGCTCAAGGAAATCCTGAACAACGTTCTGGCCGAAGCCCGCCGGGAATACCAGGTAACCGGCATGGTGCGCGCCGTGGCCAACGGCTACCTGCGCTGGAGCAACGAGCTGCTCGGCATCCAAGACGACATCCATCAGACCCTGGGCGCCTACGTGCGCATGTTGGCCATCGCCATCCCCGACCTTTTCGTCGTGTCCTACGACCGCAAGGCCTTTCGCGACTACCAGCTCGACGAAAGCGAAAAGCAGGCCCTGGATGCCGCGCGCCTCATGTTCGAAGCCAAGCTGGGCATGGCCAAGAATGCGGCGACCGCCATGGGCTCGGATCTGAACGAATTGCAATCGACCATCATCCGGCAAAGTCCGGTGTTCAACGGCGACGGCAACCGGCCCAAAATCCAGCGGGTCTACCGCTGAGCCGGCGACTGCCGGCCCGAGCGACCGACAACATCAGCCTGCATCCCCCATGACCGCCCGTCCCCGCATTCTCGTCTCCCTTCCCGCCCCCTTGCACGACGACCTGCGCGCCCAGTTGGCCGCCCATTTCGACATCGTCGACATGCCCTCCGGCAGCCGCCCGGCCGATGTTCTGCCCGCCGGCGTCTGCGCCGAGATCCAGGGCCAGCTCATCACGCCGCACAATCGGGTCGACGAAGATCTGATGCAATCCTTGCCCAGGCTGCGGGTCAGCTCGAACTGCTCGGTGGGCTACGACAATGTCGACCTGGCCGCGGCCAATCGGCACAAGGTGCTGATCTGCAAT
Source organism: Bordetella sp. (assembly GCF_051960075.1). Lineage (GTDB taxonomy): Bacteria > Pseudomonadota > Gammaproteobacteria > Burkholderiales > Burkholderiaceae_B > Bordetella. The sequence goes on along the minus strand of NZ_JBQCER010000065.1, from coordinate 14,369 downwards.
ACCCCCAATGTGCTCAACGGCGCGGTGGCCGATGTCGTCGTGGGCCTGATGCTCTGCCTGGCCCGCAATCTGGTCGCCGGCGACGCCTTCGTACGCAGCGGCGCCTGGACCCGCGGCCCCTTTCCCCTGACGCGCGATATCCGCGGCAAGACCTTCGGCCTTCTGGGCATGGGTCGCATCGGCCGCGTGGTGGCCCGCAGCGTGCAGGCCTTCGACATGAAGGTCATCTATCACAACCGCCGCCGCGACGAAGAAACCGAATCCCTGGGGCTGGCCTCCTACGTCGACCGCGACACGCTGTTCCGCGAGGCCGATGTGCTTTGCGTGCTGGTGCCGCTGAACGACGAAACCCGCCATAGCATCGGCGCGCGCGAGTTCGGCATGATGAAGCCGACGGCCTATCTCATCAACACCGCGCGCGGCGCGGTGCTGGACGAAGCGGCGCTGATCGACGCCCTGCGCAGCGGCGCCATCGCCGGCGCGGGTCTGGACGTCATGGAAACCGAGCCGCTGCCGGCCGAAAGCCCCCTTTGCAGCCTGCCCAATGTGGTGCTGCAGGCCCATGTAGGCAGCGCCACCCACGAAACGCGGCGCGCCATGGGCGAAATGGCCGTGCGCAATCTCATCGACGCGCTGGACGGCGTGCGCCCCGCGGCCATGGTCAATCCCGAGCTCTGGGACTGAGCCGCCCGGCTGTCTTAGGCCGACACAGCCAGGGTATTGAGCAGTTGGTCTGCGGGCATGGGATGGGCCAATAGAAACCCCTGCAGTGCATTGCAGCCGATGCGCGTCAGAAATTCCTGCTGCGCGTGGGTTTCCACGCCCTCGGCCACGACCCTCAAGTCCAGGGCACGGCCCAACGCGATGATGGCCCGCACAATGGCCGCGTCTTCCGAGTCTTCCGCATCGCAGTCGAGGTCGCGGATGAACCCCTGATCGATCTTCAGCTCGCTGGCCGGCAATCGCTTCAGGTACAGCAGGCTCGAATACCCCGTGCCGAAATCGTCGATCGAGATCCCCACCCCCATCTCGTGCAACTGCTGCAGCACACGGGTGCTGGCTTGCGTGTCGCGCATGGCAATCGTCTCGGTGACTTCCAGCATCAGCGACTGCGCCGGCAGCGCGTGACGCGTCAAGGCCTCGCCCACGGTGCGGATCAGATCCGCGTGATTGAACTGCAGGGCCGAGATATTGACCGCCACCGTCCAGTCGGTATGTCCCATGCGATGCCACAGCGCCATCTGTCGGCATGCCTCGTCCAGCGCCCAGTTGCCGATGGGCACGACCAGCCCCAGTTTTTCCATCAAAGGAATGAACTTGTCCGGCGGCACCACGCCGCGCTCGGGGTGTATCCAGCGCATCAGCGCTTCAACGCCGCTGACCGGTCCGCTCGGCGCGTCGAACTTGGGTTGGTAGTACAGCGTGAATTCCTTGCGATCGAACGCCTGGCGCATATCCGCAAGCAGTTGCGCCTGCTCCTGGACCGCAGCCGTCATGGACTCCTCGAACAGGCTGTAGGTATCGTGGCCCTGGTCCTTGGCGTGATTCAACGCGGCCTCGGCGTTGGCGACCAGCGCCTCTCGGGTCTGGCCGTGCTCGGGGTACATCGCAATGCCGATGCTGGAGGTGATCTGCAGCTGGTAGTCGGCCAGCCGGAACGGCTTGGCCAGACCTGCCGTCAACCGGGAGGCCAGCCTGAAGACGTCCTCGACGCCGTCCGCGCCGACCATCATGATGAACTCGTCGCCCCGAGTGCGGGCCACGACCTCCGGCATCGGCACGATCTCGCGCACGCGGCGCGCGACCTCGATCAGCAATTGATCGCCGACGGCATATCCGTAGGCTTCGTTGATGGTCTCCAGACCGTCGCAATCCATGAGCAGGAGGCCGAACCGCTCCGGCCTGCCATGCGTTTCACCGGCCAGGGTCTGATCGAGCAAGTCGTTGAATGTCCCGCGATTGGGCAGCTGCGTCAGCGCATCGTGCTGGGCAAGCCGATCGATCTCCCGGTTGGCCTTGGCCAGGGAGCGCACGGTCAGGCCCATGCGCGATCGCAACTGCCGATCCGACACGATGAACAAGAGCAGAAACGCCACAAGAAGCGTCGACAGCACCAAGATTATGTTGTCGCTGCCAAGCATAAAAATGCCCCCTCGTAACCACGGGACAAGCAAGATGGGTCTTCGATGTTACACCACGCAAACGAGGGGAGCCGATCTTGTGTAACCGGTACGCCGATCTCGGGTCTGCCGCCGCCGCAAAGCCTAGCCACCCGTCTGTGCCGATGCGCTGCGCACGAAGTAGATGCGCATGGCCTGCGTGCGGCCTTGAGCGTCGCTCACTCGCAGCGTCGCCTTCTGCGGCACGAAGCCGTCGGGTAGTGCAACGGTGCCTTGCAACGGCGCAAAACGCGCCAGCGTAAACGCCACCGGCTGGGAAACGAACGTGTCCGCCCGGCCATTGCGTGTTCCGGCAAGCTCCACTGCGAATTGCGCCTGAAACGCGGGCGACTTGTCCGCCTGCTCACGCATGATCAGAGTGCGATAGTTGACCACGCCGTCGTGCAACGTGACCTCGCCCCACCGTACGCCGATGTTGCCGCCGCGCGGATCGGGAGGCACCGCATCCTGCAAAATCTGCAGCGTCTGCGTCAACGTGGCGATGCGCTCGTCGGCCTGGAGCAGATCGGCTGCCGCCTTTTGGCGCTCCGCCAGATTCCGGTCGCGCTGGCCCTGAACCTGGTCTAGCTGCGTCTGCAGATTCTGGCGGTCCAGCGTTGCCGTCTGCAGGTCATCGCGCAGCTTGCTCGATTCTTCCACCGTCAATAGCTTCGGGCCGTAGCTGTGCTGCAGAAACAGCACGCCGCTGGCGCCCAGCGCGGTGCCGACGAGCAGGAGAATCAACCAGCGAGGTAAGCGGCGCCCGCGGCGCTTGGACGAATAGGGGGACGGTCTGAAGACGTTTTCCCGCGAACCACCGAATATCCCCATGCTGCCGATCCATCCCTGCCTGATTGCGCGCGGCCTCGCCGCTCAATCGCGCAGGATATCTTCGTATGGGGCTCGCGCCACGCTTTCAAAATATTCGGTTGCTCAAGAAGACACTGTGAAAAGCCGTGTATCCGGCGCCCCAGGACGCGCTTGGCATTCGTAACCAAAGCGCTCGCACTTAGCCGGGGTTTTCGATACGAAGCGGGAGATCGGGGCAAGCGCGCATTACGCGGCCAGCACCAGCAGATCGTTCTCGCAGACGCTGATCTCGACCTCGGAATTCACGACGGGCGGCGGCGTGTCCGGCTGATTGAAGGTGTCGAGCAGGACGACCTGGCCCGCCACCATGACGCGGATGCGGATCACCGAGCCCAGGAAATGCACGTCGATGATACGGCCGGGGAAGACCACCTCCCTGCCCTCGCGCCTGCCCAGCGCGATCGTTTCGGGACGCAGCGCCAGGCTGACCTTGCCGCCCTCGCCCTGGACCGCGCGATTGAGCATCACCGGCACGTCGCCGATCTTCAGGCGCCCGGAAGGGGCGTCCAGAACCGCGGCATCGAGCAGGCTGAGCGTACCGACGAACTGCGCCACGAAGCGCGTCGCGGGGCGACTGTAGATCTCGAACGGCGTGCCGATCTGGTCGGCCACCCCTTCGTGCATCACGGCGACCCGATCCGACATGGAAAGCGCCTCTTCCTGGTCGTGCGTCACGAAAATGGTCGTGATGCCCAGTTCGCGCTGGATGCGGCGGATTTCCTCGCGCAGGTTGATGCGGATCTTCGCGTCCAGCGCCGAAAGCGGCTCGTCGAGCAACAGCACGCGCGGCGAAACGGCCAGCGCCCGGGCCAGCGCCACGCGCTGCTGCTGGCCGCCCGACAACTGAAAGGGATAGCGGTCGCCCAGTTTGGGCAGGCCGATCAGATCGAGCATTTCTTTGACGCGGGCGCGGATTTCGGTTTTGCCCTTGCCGGCGACCCGCAGACCGAAACCGACGTTCTGCTCGACCGTCAGGTTCGGGAACAGCGCGTAGGCCTGGAACACCATGCCGATGTGGCGCTGGTTGGGCTTGGCTTGCGTCACGTCCTGCCCGTCGATGCGGATCGAGCCGCTGGTGGGGGTTTCGAAGCCCGCGACCATACGCAGCACGGTGGTCTTGCCGCAGCCCGACGGCCCGAGAAAGGAGACGAACTCGCCCTTTTCCACGGCGAGGTTGAAGTCCTTGACGACATGCACGTTGCCGAAGGATTTTTCCAGATGCACCAGTTCGAGAAAAGCCATGACTATCGCTTTGCTAAAGAGGATTTGGAGAACCGGGTGACAAGCTGCATCAACCCCATGCAGGCCCAGGTGATCAGGAAGGCCACCACCGCCAATGCCGAGGGCTCGTAGGCCCGGTTGCCGCCCATCCAGACCATATAAGGTCCGAAGGTATTGAGGTTGAGCAGGGCGGCGAAGACGTATTCGCCGATCACGATGGCAAAGGTGAGAAAGGCGCCGGACAGCACGGAGACGAAGACATTGGGCAGGATCACGGTCGCGAGGATCCGCCCCCAGCCGGCGCCCAGGCTCTGCGCCGCCTCGGTCAGGCTGGCGATGTCGATGGTGCGCATGCCCGTGTCGACCGAACGGTACATATAGGGCAGCGCCAGCATGGCGTAGCCGAACAGAACCAGCACGTTGGTGCCCAACCAGCTTCCCGTGAAGGGCAGGATGGACGAGGTGTTATAGATGCGGATATAGCCGAACACGATGACGATGGGCGGAATCACCAGCGGCATCAGCGTGATGAACTCGACCAGCGGGCGCACGACCGGAAAGCGCAGCCGCACGATGTAGGCCGTGGGCACCACGATCAGCACGCCCAGCACGATGGTCAGCAGCGCCAGCACGACCGAATAGCCGAAAGTCTGCTGAAACTGCGGGTCGGCCAGCACGACGCGATACGCCTCGAAGCTGTATTTGCCGCGCTGCATCTTCATCGAAAAATCGAACATGCCCACCAGCGGCAGCAGGAAATACGCCGCCCCCAACACCACGGCGAGCCAGGACCACAGATTGGCGCCGCGCAGACGCCTGCCGCTCGCGCCGTGGCCCTTCACGCTTTTGCCGCTCATTTGACCCACCTCTCGGCGCGCATGCGCAGAAAAATGTAGATGCCGTTGGCCACACCGGTCAGCGCGATCATGGCGAACGCGATGGCGTAGCCCAGGTGCGGGTCGTTGAGCACGTCGCCGCGGATCTGCGCAAAGAGCACGATCGGCGCGATGGACAGCGAGGACCCGGTGAGCGCGATGGCGGTGGCGACCGCACCGAAAGAATTGGCAAACAACAGCGCCAGCGTGCCCAGCAGCGACGGCCAGAGCACCGGCAAGGCGACCATGCGCCAGTATTGCGCGCCGCTCGCGCCCAGACTGGCGGCAGCCTCGCTCCACTCCTTGCGCAGCCCTTCCAGGGCCGGCAGGATGATCAGAATCATGAGCGGAATCTGGAAATAGAGATAGGTGATGGTCAGCCCGGTGAACGAGATGAGATCGAAGCCGGTGGCGTAGAGATTGACGCCGAACCAATTGCGCAGGATCAGCGTGGCAAAACCCAGGCGCCCCAGGGTGGCGATGAAAGCGAAGGAAAGCGGTACGCCGGAAAAATTGGCGGCCACCCCGCAAAAGGTCAGCATCGAATTGCGCAATCCGCCGGGCAGCCTGCCGAAGACCAGGGCCGCGGCGATCATAAAGCCGAAAAAGCAGCCCAGTACGGCGGTCAGCACGCTCAGCTGTATCGATAGCCAGAAGGCGTCGCGTATCGACGGCGTAAAGAGCTTGACGAGGTTGCCCAACGTCAGGTGGCCGTCGACATCGCGAAACGCGCCGACCACAATATTCAGAGTCGGCAAAATCAGGAAAAGCAGCGCGAACAGAAAAAACGGCGCTACGGCCAGCCAGTTGCCCACCTGCCGCGAACGCAAAATGGGCAGCCAAAAAGAGGAAGTGCGTGTCGTCATGCCTGCTCGGCTCCGATCGCTAACGTCAAACTGACGTGAACCAGGCTCCGCCGCACGGGGCGGAGCCTGTCATGCCTGACGATCAGGATTATTTGACGTTGGCGCCGACGACCTTGTCCCAACCGGCGACGACCGCGTTCTTGTTGGCGTCCTGTTCCTGGACCGTGGGGAACACGGCGTTTTTATAGGCTGCGGCCGGCGGCAGCTTGTCGAGCACGGCCTTGGAGAACTTGTTGGCCGCCGACATGGTCTTGAAGCGCACCGGATGGCAATAGCCCTGCATCCAGCCGATCTGTCCCGCGTCGGAATACAGGTACTCTTCCCAGAGCTTGGCCGCGTTCGGATGCGGCGCATAGGCGCTAATCGCCTGGATATAGACGCCCGCCAGAGCGCCCTTCTTCGGCACGATCACGTCCATCGGAGGATTGCCCTTGAGACCGTCGCGCCAGGCCAGCAGGTTGTAATCCCAACCGACGATGATGGGCGTCTGGCCTTGCGCGAGCGTACCGGCCTTGCCGATGACCGGCACGAAATTGCCGGACTTGTTGAGTTCGGCGAACAGTTCCAGACCCTTCTGGCCCGCATCCGCCCCGGGCTTGCCGCCCATCGACAGGCCGGCCGACATGACGCCGAGTATGGCCTGGGCCGCCGAACGCGGATCGCCCGCCAGCGCGACCGAGTGGGAATATTCCTTCTTCTTGAGATCGGCCCAGCTGGTGGGGCTGTCCTTGATCAAGTCCTTGTTCACGCCGAAGGCGATGGCGCCGTAATAATCGCCGTACCAGTAGCCGTCGGGGTCCTTGATATTGTTATCGATTTCATTCCAGGTCGAGACTTTGTAGGGCATCAGCAGCCCTTCTTTCTTGGCGGACGGCCCGAAAGCCAGACCCACGTCGATGACATCGGGCGCCTGGGGACCGGTGTTGCCCTTGTTGGCGCGGATGGCCTGCAGCTCGTCGGCGCTGCCAGCATCGGGGTTCAGCTCATTGACGGTGATTCCGGGATACTTGGCCTTGAAGGCGGCGATGACGTCGCCGTAGCCGCACCAGTCGTGCGGCAGTGCAATCACGGTCAGCGACCCTTCTTTCTTGGCCGCAGCGTAAAGGTCGCCCAGCTTGTCGGCATGGGCGATCGCCGGCAGCCCGATGGCGGCGGCAACGGCAACGGCAATTTCGGAGACAAGAATCTTGCGGCCTGCATTGTTCATCAACTTTGTCATCGATCTCTCCCAAGAGCGAGCCGCCGATCACCGGCGGTTCGAGGCAGTTTTACAAGTATTGGTCTGCACCGCACATCATCGTCCAAAATCCATCCATCATTCACATCGCATCGATACGGGAAATCCATGATTTCCATATTTCTGCGATCCTGTTCGGATTCGGCAAACGAAAAAGCCGAAGCGCGATGCGCTTCGGCTTTTTCGCGAGCCCCGAGGCTCACACGGCGCAACGTGGGATCTTAACGACGGATTATTTCAATTTCGCGTGAACCTGCGCGATCGTCCTCACGACGCGGGACAAGCGTTCGACTGTTCATGACAAAATTAACTAACTGGACGATCCAAAGCGAAAATTTGAATAACCGGCCTTGACTCAAACGCGAGCGCAGGCCCGGCAATGGCATGAAAAACACGACAAAACGCCAAAACCCAGCCATCGAATCGGCCCGCGCCCACATCGCCGGCGTACGGCCGGATTAGATGGGCCGCGACCTCTCCAGAGCGGCGCGCATTGCGTTATTGACCGCCGTCGCGCTGGTCGGCCTGAACCTGCGCCCTTTCATCACGGGCATCGGCCCGCTGGCCCAGGCCATCGGCGCGCAGACCGGCCTCGACCTGCAAGGCATGGCGCTGTTGACGCTGGTGCCCATGCTGCTCATGGGCATCGTGGCGTTCGCCGGTCCTGCGTTGCAGGCCCGAGCCGGCGCGCGGCGTTCCATCGTCGCGGCGCTGATCGTCATCGCATTCGCGTCGTTTCTGCGTCTGTACGTCGTCTCAGGCTGGCAACTCGTCGGCACCGCAGCGCTGCTCGGACTGGGCGCCGCTGTCGTGCAGGCGGTGTTTCCCGGCGTCATCAAGCAGCAGTTCCCGCGCCACGTGGGCCTGGTCATGGGGCTCTATTCCGCCATGCTCATGGGCGGCGGCGCGCTGGGCGCCCAGGCCTCGCCCCTGATCGCATCCGCCGCGCACGATTGGCGCGCCGGCCTCGCATGGATGGCCCTGCCGGCCATGCTCGCCGCGATCCTGGTCGCCTACTGCCTGCCCAAGGATGCCGCGCAGCCGGCCGGCGCGAATTCGGCCGCCGCGCTTCTCAAGCGGCCGCGCACCTGGCTGCTGATGATCTGCTTCGGCCTGGTCAACGGCGGCTATTCGACCGTCGTGGCCTGGCTGTCGCCCTACTACCAGAGCTTGGGCTGGAGCGCAGCCGGCAGCGGAAGCCTCCTGGCGATCATGGCGCTATGCCAGGCAGCGGCAGCCCTGCTGCTGCCGGCGCTCGCCGGCAGGCGGCCGGACAGACGCCTCTGGCTAGGGCTCACCCTGCTCATGCAGGCGGCGGGTTTTGCCGCGCTGATCTGGCTGCCGGGCGTCGCGCCCGTTCTATGGGCCGGCATTCTGGGCGCCGGGCTGGGCGGCTGCTTCTCCCTGTCGATGATCGTTGCCTTGGACCATCTGCCCGATCCGGCCCAGGCCGGCACGCTGTCGGCCCTCATGCAAGGCGGCGGGTTTCTCATTTCGGCCATGCCGCCGTGGATCGTCGCCGCCCTGCACGACCTCACCGGCAGCTTCCTGGCGGGATGGGGACTGCACCTGCTCTGCGTTGCGATCGTCACTGTTCTGTACTGGCGCATCTCGCCCGGCAGCTATGCCGCGGCGATGCGCGCGTCGGCCGTCAAGACCGCCTGACCCGCATTGCGCGGCCGCCGGGAAGTCGCGGCGATGCGACCGGCCAACCGCCCTATACTGCAGCCGTAGGCGTCCCACTCGTAGTTGCGGATTCGTATCCCGGAGGCCAGACATGCACAAGCCCGAAAAGATAGGCATAGCGCAGGCGCTATCGACACTGCCCCGGTGGACAGCCGTCGACGGGCGCGACGCCATCACCAGAACCTTCGTCTTCAAGGACTTCAACGCCGCCTTCGGCTTCATGGCGCGCGCGGCGCTGGCGGCCGAACGCATGGATCATCACCCCGAGTGGTTCAACGACTACAACCGCGTCGAGGTCGTGCTGGCAACGCATGACGCGGGCGGGGTGACCGATCGGGATGTGCGCCTGGCGCAGTTCATGGACGCAGTCGACGGCGCTTGATGCGCCGCACGCGGCAGCGCCGGAAACGGCACAGAGAGCATCCAGGCCCGCAGAGTGGCCCGCCCTATACGATTCGAATCTCGGAGGCTATTTCCGGCAACGTCAAGGCTTACAGGCTATCGTCGGTTTTGGCTGCGATCTGCGACTCTGCATCAATCATCAACGATTTATAGATCATCATGCCGGAAAGAAAGACAACCTCTTCGCTTACCTCGGCGCCGCTAACACTTACAGCCGCATCTGTATTTGTCATTCTTATCCTGGGTACGAGCGCCGTACGAGGAGGAGACATATCCAAGGGCCAGTTCACGCTGTTATTGATCTCAGCCACATGCATGGGCTTGATTTGCATTGCAGGCACCATTGAATTGGCCGTTGCCTCAGTCTGGTCATACGCCACCTATCGGTGGGCATTCCTCTCAACTATTGCAGTTGTCAGTTACTTCGCGAAAGCTGAAACCGCCGGCGATATCAATGGAATTTTCCATATCGACCCTGCCGCTCTTCCCATGACCATGATCGCTGGCAGTGTCATGCGATTCACCAGCTATCTGTTCTTTCCCATGGTCGCTGTATTCCTAGTAGCGTTATTTTTGGCCGTACTTTTGTTTTGCGGAAATGAGCTTAAGGAAAAGAGCCATACCGAGAAACTCTCAAAATGGATGAGATTAGGCGCAATCCTGCTCTCTAGCAGTCTGGCTGCGCTCAGCATCTACCTTCACCTGAATGAGCAAGGCATACGGTTCAAGCTTTATCGCATAGCTCAAGCCACAGATTTTGTATCGTCCTTCGAATGCCAAGGCATTGATAGCAGAATGTACAACGCGTTATTTATCGGTCCTGAACAGCGTAGGGTACTAATTGCTCCAAAGCTCTTGCAGAATTTTGTACCGGGTCAAAGCACAGAATACATGGATATCACTCAGCCCGTAGAGATTCCGGCGCGCCTGCAAGAGCTAGAATGCGTGCCGTCCAACTAAGATTGATAGAAAACCCAGGCTCGGAGTGACTCATCTGAGCTCTAAGAATTCTCGCTCATATATCAGCACCACACTATTCCAATAGAAGACTGATTTCCGGTAGGCATTATCCTCCCCCACACAGCCAAAAATCACCGTGTGACCTTTTGACTTCATGGGGGAGGATAATGTCCGGCGCTACATAGATAGGTCAGCATTTGAACCAATCTTAGACCTGCATCGACCCAGCCTTCATCCGCAACAGCAACACCGCCGCCGATTTCGCTGCCGCATGTATTTTCGGATTCGACTCCATCTGCGCCTGAACCCGATCCACCAAGCGATAAAACCCCGGATCGTTGATTACTTCCATCCCGAATTCCGTCAGCAGGGTCGCTTCCAGGAAATAACGAAAAGCCTTGCGTTCCCTTTCGGGATCGTCGGGCGAAATTGTCCCTACCCGATCGATTAGATGCGAAAACGAAGGCGGTTCCGCCGTAACTGCGGCGTCGGTATTGGCTGAGGACTTGCGAGTATGGGATGCCGCCTGCTTTCCTACACGCTGGCGGATCAAGTCCGTCAGGCGTGAAATCCCATCTATTGATGTCATGTCACTGATTCCGGCGATAAGACGCCAGCAAATAATCGATAGAGGTTGCGTCTTCCGCCGATTGCTCCGATGGCGTGCCATTGCGGCGGCGCCTTTCGATCTCCTCGGCAATCATGCGGATATCTCGATTAAGGGTGGCATTCTCCGTATTTTTCTCGATGCCGCGCGAGAACAGCAGCATGGCCCCATCGAAATCGTCGATGGCCAGAGCCGCGAATCCTCGCTTGAAAAATACCAGATAGTGCTGCTCATCCAGCTTTTCCAGCGCGGCCCAAGTTTCCATTGCGGTGGCCGGGCGGCCTGATGAATATTGCATCAGGCCTAGCTGGAAACGAGCAACATGCAGGCCCGGATCCAAATTCAACGATCGGATCATCGACGCTTCGGCTGCATCGAAACTTCCCAATTGCGCATGTTCTGCACCCGCCAGCCAATGCAGTGTGGCGACGTGGGGGAAAGAATCTATTTGCTCGAACAAAGCTTTCAATGCGCCTTCATGGTCTCCGGCCTCAGCGGCATGCAGATAGGCATCCAACGAGGGTTGGACAAGGCGTGTCATGAGCGGTTCCTGTCAGGCTGGACGATTATTGAGTGAATCTTAGCGCGCCCGCCGTTTACGTTGGCGTTCCCAGACGGCAGCGCCGCTAGTCACGGAAATCCGCCTCTTTCGACAACTTGTCCTGATCTGGGAGGAACTGTTTAGCGCAAATCGCAAAAAAAAATCGCCAGCATGCCCCTAAACATCCCCAGGTGCGCACGGATAACTTCAATGCGCGGCATTTCACTCATTGTTTTTGCAATGCCGCCTCTGATATCAGCCCACGCCAAAGAAGTTCAGGGAACAGAAAAATGGTCGCCATCGTCAGCGGAAACAGCCTTGGTTTGAATCTTACCTCGGCAGGGGTATTGGGGCAGAAGGGGATTTTTGGCACCGCGACAACGGGCACCAACAAGGAAGGCGTCTACGTCAACGCGGCCACCGGCAATCTGATCCTGGACGACGTGGATGCGCAGTTCATGTACGCCGGTGGCGCCAAATCCGTGGCGGCGAATCGCGTCTATAACAGCGCGAGCCTGAGCGGCAACAGCTGGGCGCAGATGTACCCCGTGGTATCGCTGGCAAGCGGCACGCTGAACACAGCCAATAGCACGCTGACGCTTAACGACGACGGCACGCTGGCAAGTATGGGCACGGCTACCGAGCTCATGTCCTTCACCTACGACGCCAACAAGCGCCTGACGTCCATTCTTAGCACCACGCCCGACAACACTACGGCGAAGAGCCTGGTGCAATACGGCTATGACTCGTCCGGGCGCCTGACTTCGGTTTCGGTGGACTTGAGCCCTGATGACGGCTCGGGATCAACACAACCTACATCGAACACGAAGGGTAGTGATTCGGACGCGTCAGACGAAGAAAACGATACCTACACCATGGTAGTTACTGATCCGGGCAACGCCGATTTTTCCAACTTGGGAGCTGCGCCCTCGCAGCAGGCAACGGGATCGACAACAGACGGCACGAACAGCGATCTAGGCACTTCGTGGCGTGAGGACACCATGGCTTATCTCCAGCAACTTGCCCAGCCAATCCAAATTGAACAGCCCGTTGCTTATCAATCTGGAGTTCTCGGATCGGGAGACCAAGACTATTACGTCGATGGGAATGGAGAACCACACGTAGAAATACGTGGAGAACTTCCACGCTCCACGAATACAACGCCCAGCACGGACAAAGGCATCGTGGATTCGTTCATGCAAGGGGTGACGGGCCAGTACCTGGGACTCATGGATACCGATCAGTCACTTGCAATGAAGCTAGGCAACGGCCTGTACGACGCTGGAAGAGATATTCAGCAATTCTTCTCTAACTACGACCACGTCAGCACCAGCATACACATGGCGCTTAGTACTGCCGGTGCGGTGCCAGTATTGGGCACTATCCCGGATGTGATGGATCTTGGCTACACAATGGCGGAACGGCCATTCGGCAAGTCGTCCGCATCGGATGTAGGCTTTGGTCTTGCAGCCGTAGTGGGATCAATTGTGGCACCCGAGGCAGATCCCGCGATAGCAGCAGCTAAACTAGAAAGATATGCTGCTAAAGCCGCTGATAATGAAGTTATAAATCTCACTGAACGGGGTACGCTGACGAATTTAAGGGTAGATGACCCTGTCATGTTGCAGCGGCCCGCTAGAACACTTGTTCAGGATGATTTCGGCCGGTACTGGTTAGAGAGTGCCAGCGGCAATAGGATCACGCCGTCAGGAAGCTATGATTTCGTCACGATGCCGGACGGCACAGTCATTGTAGCTCGGTCCAATGTTAATCCCGACTTTTCAACCCACTTGGGCCTTAGCAGTGGAGATGAGGTTTCTTATGCCGGGTCAATTAGATTTGGAAATAATACCGGTCCTAATCGGGGAACAATTACGAGTTGGACTAATAGTTCTGGTCATTATCAGCCACCCATGTCACTAAACAGCAACGCAAATTTGCCGCTTGATCTGTTTATCGGGCGATAGGAGGGAAAAATGAACAAAACAATAGAACCTATCGTGGACGATCTCCGAAAAATGACCTCCAACGAAGCGGCTGAATGGTTGATAGAGCGATATCCCATAGGAAGCGCCAAGTGGGGTGACGCCATCGTCATCATGGCTCACTTGTCTTGGAAAAAAGCGGATCAAATCCGTCTAGCCGATCACTATCTAAGCCGTTTACCGTTCGCGAGCGCAAAGCCCTACGAGGTATTTGCGTCTTTCATGAAGGTTTCCCGACTAGTCGATATCTTGCGGAAAAACGCGCCAGTCGGCACAGCGGACAGGAGCCTTCTCGAATATCATGCCGGCCCTGTCCTTATGCGAGCGGCCCAAACACCTGAGGATCGCGAAATGGTAGAAAACTTTCGATTAGAGCTAAATACAAGATAAAAGACGTAGCACCGGAGTACACGCCACTAACAGCGATGAGTAGAGCGTATCGCCGCCGGGGACGCTATGTTCCGCGCTCGAACCGGTCGATGTTAGTGTAGTGTGCAGACCCACCTTCTCGCCAGACTATGGAGCGGGAACAATTATGTCCCCAGCTTCGGCTAGGCTATTCAGAACATTTTCCGATCAATGCAATGGTCCTCGCCCAATCCAACTAGCCAGATCCCCTCCCCCCGGCGCCTCGGTTGCACCCAGCACCCGCCGCGCTAACACCGCGAACCTATCCCGATCCTCCACACATCCACCAAGCAACGCCGATGTTGAATCACCAGACAAACTGAGCCGGTCAGCACGCCGAATATTGAGCCACTGATTTATCGATATTCAGGTTATTCGGTTGTGGATAAGTCTATCGGGATTTCGTGAGTTTGCTCTGCGCTCGCCAGGCCTTGCAGAACACCTGTACCGGGCCCCGGCTGCCAGGGTATCCCAATGCCCTGATGGCCTCAAACAGCGCCAGGTCGCTGCGCCGATCGCGTTTGCCGCGCAGGCTGTCGGCCTTGAGCCAGG
>NZ_JBQCER010000064.1:0-32174 GCF_051960075.1 Bordetella sp. | reverse complement strand
CCTGTCGGTCGAGCAGACCCAGGGCCTGCTCGATCACGCCAACACGCAAGCCGAACGGCATCGCGCCGACGACCCTGCCGCCCTGCGCGACGCGGCCATGTTCGAACTGTTCTATTCCAGCGGGCTGCGCCTGTCCGAGCTCACCGGACTGGACTGCCGCTATGTGCGCGAGGACGGCCACGAATCGCGCAGCTGGCTCGACCGCGCCGAGGCCGAAGTCCTCGTGCTGGGCAAGGGCGGCAAGCGCCGCAGCGTGCCGGTGGGCAAGGCGGCGCTGCAGGCCATCGACCGCTGGCTGGCCGTGCGCGGTGCGCTGCTGGCGGCCGCGGCCTCCCCCGACGATCGGGCCGCCCTGTTCCTGGGCGCGCGCGGCCGGCGCATCTCCCCGCGCGTGGTGCAGCTGCGCCTGGCCGCCCTGGCCCAGGCCGCAGGCCTGCCCGCCCACGTGCATCCGCACGTGCTGCGCCACAGCTTCGCCAGCCACGTGCTGCAATCGGCGCAAGACCTGCGCGCCGTGCAGGAAATGCTGGGGCATGCCAATATCTCCACCACCCAGATCTATACGCGGCTCGATTTTCAGCATCTGGCCAAGGCCTACGATCAGGCCCATCCGCGCGCCGGCCGAAAGTCCTGAGCCCCCGTCCATGTCCGACTGCCCGACCGACACTCACGACATCGAGGCCCAGCTCGTCCTGGCCGACACGCTCTGCGCCCAGCGCGGCAAGCGGCTCACGCCCATCCGCCGCAAGGTGCTCGAACTGCTGCTGCGCCACGGCCGCAGCATCAAGGCCTACGAACTGCTGGACGCCATCAAGACCGAGCACCAGGGGGCCGCGCCCCCTACCGTCTACCGCGCCCTGGACTTCCTGGTCGAAGAAGGCCTCATCCATCGGCTGGACGCCGTCAACGCCTGGAGCGCCTGCCACGACGCCGCCGGCGCGCCGCACGATCTGCTGGTGGTCTGTACCCTTTGCGGCGCCGTGGCCGAGATCAGCGACCCGGCCATGAGCCGCCAGCTGGCCGAGCGCGTGGCCAAGACCGGCTTCGCCCTGGCCACCCACGAAACCGAGATCCGCGCCCTCTGTCCCGACTGCCAGGCCAGGCAGCCGAAAGGCCACGGCCACGACCATTCCGGACATGCGCATTGAGCAAGAAAACCTGCCCGGCACCGACCGTTGCCGCCAGGGCGGGCTCCATCGGGCACGCCTAAGTCAAATAAATTAGGGGCATAACGCTCGCCCGAACCTTGAAATTCGGGCCGCAAGCCCCCATTCCTAGCGTCTGCCCCAGGTTTGCCCCTGGCTGACGACTATGCTGTAATCCAACGTTTTCCGGCGCTTCAAGCCATCATGAACACCCCCCTAGCCTCCATGGTTCCGGTCACCATCCTCACCGGCTTTCTCGGCGCGGGCAAGACGACTCTGCTCAAGCGCATCCTGTCCGAATACCACGGACGGCGCATCGCCGTGATCGAAAACGAATTCGGGCCCGAGAGCATCGACAACGACCTCTTGGTGCAAGACAGCGACGAAGAAATCATCGAGCTGTCCAACGGCTGCGTCTGCTGCACGGTGCGCGGCGACCTGCTGCGCACGCTCAACGAGCTGCGCGTCAAGCGCCAGGCCGGCCAGCTCAATTTCGAGCGCGTCATCATCGAGACCACCGGCATGGCCAACCCCGGCCCGGTGTGCCAGACCTTCTTCATGGACGACGACATCGCCGAGTATTACCGCCTGGACGCGGTGATCACGGTGGTCGATGCCAAGCACGGCATGGAAACGCTCGACGCCCAGACCGAAGCGCAGAAGCAGGTGGGCTTCGCCGACCGCATCCTGGTCTCCAAGAAAGACCTGGTCACCGACGCCGACTACAACGCGCTGCGCGAGCGCCTGGTGCGCATGAACCCGCGCGCCACCATCGAGCCGGTGAATTTCGGCCAGGCCGATCTGACGTCCATCATCGACATCAGCGGCTTCAACCTCAATTCCATCCTGGACATCGACCCGCAGTTCCTCGCCGACGAGCATCCCGACGCCGCGCACGACCATGAACATGGCCATGAACCTGGCCATGACCACGGCCACGACCATGATCACGCGTGCGACGAACACTGCGGCCACGACCACGAGCACCCTCATCACCACCACCACGATGACGAGATCGGCGCTTTCGTGTTCCGCTCGAACAAGCCCTTCGACCCGGCCCGCCTCGAAGAATTCCTCGGCGGCGTCGTTCAGGTTTACGGCCCGGATCTGCTGCGCTACAAAGGCATCCTTTACATGAAGGGCCTGAATCGCCGTATGCTTTTCCAAGGTGTGCACATGATGATGGGCGCCGAACCCGGCAAGCCCTGGACGTCCGCCGAAAAGCCTTCGACCAAGATGGTGTTCATCGGACGCAAGCTGCCCCAGGAGATTTTCACCCGGGGCCTGGAGCAGTGCCTGGCCGGCTGACGGCTTGTACATAAGCGTAGCCAACCGGCTCACCGGCGCGCCTGGTCTTTGACGGGCGCGACCGGATCGATTCATAGTGGAGTGTTTTCATGGCAACCAAGGCAGCAAGCAAAAAATCAAACAAGTCGGAAGCGACCATCGACCTGCCCAGCGAAAAAGAATTGCTGGCCATGCCCGACGCCGACTACATGAACGATCGCCAGCTGGCTTTCTTCAAAGTGCGGCTCAAGCAGCTCGAACAGGACATCCTGGCCAATGCCGGGGAGACCACCGAGCACTTGCGCGAGACCCAGTTCGTGCCCGATCCGGCCGACCGCGCCACCATCGAGGAAGAACACGCCCTGGAACTGCGCACGCGCGACCGCGAGCGCAAGCTGCTCAAGAAAGTGCAGCAGGCCATCGCCCGCATCGATAGCGGCGAATACGGCTGGTGCGAAGAAACCGGCGAACCCATCGGCATCCCGCGCCTGCTGGCCCGTCCCACCGCGACGCTGTCGCTCGAGGCTCAAGAGCGCCGCGAAATGCGGCAGAAGCTGTACGGCGACTGATTTTCACCGCCAACCGCTTCCACCCCCAAAGGCCACGCATGCGTGGCCTTTGTTCCGATGACACCCCAATTCGACGGAGAGTGCGTATGCCCACCCTGCATCCCGATGCCGCGGCAGTTCTCAAGGCAGGCAAAGAAGCGGGCAAGCAGCCCTACGAAGCGGGCACCCCGCAAGAGGCTCGCGCCGGCTACGACGCGGGTCGGGCGGCGACGCTGCCCGCGCTCGTCGAGGTGGCGCAATGCCTGGATCTCTTCGCGCCCGGCCAAGCCGGACCGATCCCCCTGCGTCTTTACCGGGCCGCGGGCACGGCGGACGACGCCGTCCTACCCTGCTTTCTGTATTTTCACGGCGGCGGCTGGATGCTGGGCAATCTCGATACGCACGACGCCCTTTGCCGCCAGCTCGCGCAGGCCTGCCGGGCCTGCGTCATCGCCGTCGACTATCGGCTCGCGCCCGAGCATCCCTACCCCGCCGCCATCGAGGACGGCGCCGATGCGCTGTCCTACGTCGTGCGCGAAGCCGAGCGGCTGCGCATCGACCGCACGCGCATCGCCGTGGGCGGCGACAGCGCCGGCGGCAATATCGCGGCCGTCCTGGCCTTGATGGGGCGCGACGGCGATCTGCCCGAAACCGTCTTTCAGCTTCTGATCTATCCCGTGATCGACCTGTCGATGTCCACGGACAGCTACCGCCGGGTCACCGTCGACAGCGGCGTTTCGCTGACCGATGCCACGATGCGTTTTTTCATCGATCACTATGCGCCCTCCGACGCCGACCGGCAGCACTGGCACGCGTCGCCGAACCGCGCGGCAACGCTGCAAGACGCGCCGCCGGCCCTGGTCGTGACCTGCGCCAACGATCCGCTGTGCGACGAGGGCCGCGACTATGCCAGGCGTCTGGACGAGGCCGGCGTGCCCGTCACCGCGCTGCACCTGAACGACCAGATCCACGGTTTCATCACCATGGGCGGCGTGGTGGGCTCGGTGGGCCCCATACTGGATTTCGCCGGCGCCATGTTGCGCGACCGCTGGCGGATCTGCGCCCAGATCCGGCGCTAGCGCGGCGTCGCCCGCCAGCACATTCGCGGCCGACTCTTGCGCCGCGACGCGCCTGAACGCTCAGCCGTCTACAGCCGCCAATATCCTGCCGAACAGCCCGTCGGCGTAGGCCGAATTCAACCAGCGCACGATCACCACCATCTTGCGCTCGGGTTCGACCCAGGTATAAGAGCTGCCCGCTCCCACGCCGAAAAAGCTCGATGCCGGCAGGCCGGGAAAGATCTTGCCCTGATGATTGAGCCAGATCAGAAAGCCGTAATACGGCGCCAGCGCGCAGGGCTCGCGCATCTGCCGCACCCAGTCCTGCGAGAGCACGCGGCGGCCGTCGCGCGACCTGCCTTCGTTCAGCAGCATCTGGCCGATCAGGGCCTGATCCAGGCTGCCGATCGAGCAGCCCCCGCCCCAATGCGAGCCGCCGGGCACCGACTGCATGCGCTGGCCGTCGATCTCGACCCAGGACGTGTCGTAGCCCACCCAGCGCCAATCTTCGCTGCATCCGCAAGGGCGCGCGATGTATTCGCGAAAGACCTCGGGCACGGGACGACGAAACAGCGTCATCAGCGCATACGACAGCTGATTGATGCGCACGTCGTTGTATTCCCAATAGGTGCCGGGCGCTTGCAGCGCGCGGGCCTCGCCCTTTTTGCCGGCAGGCGGCTCGCCGTAGGTCACTGCGCGGTAGCGATCGGCCCGATCGGATATGCCCCAGCGCTCGCCCTCCCACTCGCTGGTCTGCTGCAGCAGATGGCGCCAGGTGACGAGCGCGTTATTGCCTTCGTCGAAACCGATGCCCGGCAGTTGCCGGCCTATGGGCTGATCCAGGTCGCGGATCAGGCCCTGGTCCCAGGCCACGCCCGCGACCAGGGCCAGATAAAGCTTGGCCACGCTGAAGGTCAGGTCGGCCCGGGCCGGCTCGCCCCAGGCGGCGAGCGTGCGGCCCTCGACCACCACCACGCCGCAAACCGGACCGCGGTCGTGCAAGGGCCCCCAGGTGCGGTTCCACGGCGCGGGGTCGCCCTGGTGCACGCCGAACACGCCGGCGGCGCTGCGGTCCCATTGGGATTCGTGTTCTTGCGCGTAAGCGACCGCGTCCTGCATCAATGCGTCATTCATCGTCATGTCTTTCCCTGTTCTGGCGCTGCGGCAATGCGGCGGCGCCGGAGTATTCTTCCACTTCCGGGACCGATGCGTCTTTTTCACGCTTTTCCTCATATGACATATCGCGACATCAAGACCGTGGGCGTAGTGGGAACAGGACTGATCGGCGCGAGCTGGGCCGCGTTTTTCCTTGCCTGCGGTTTTCGCGTCGTCGCCACCGACCCGGCCCCCGGCGCGCATGAGCGCCTGCGCGAGTTCATCGGCAAAGCGTGGCCGGCCCTGAACCGTCTGGGCGTGGCCCAGGGCGCAACCCCTGCCGAGCCGATCTTCGTCGCGTCGCTCGGCGACTGTGTTGCGCAAGCAGATTTCGTCCAGGAATCGGGCCCCGAACGCGCCGACATCAAGCGCGATACCTACCTCGAGATGGACGCGCGGGCGGCGCCCGACGTGATTCTCGCTTCCAGCACCTCGGGGTTTCGGCCGAGCCAGTTGCAGGCGGGTTGCCGGCATCCCGGTCGCATCCTCGTCGGCCATCCGTTCAATCCGCCGCACATCGTGCCGCTCGTCGAAATCGTCGGCAGCGCAGCCACCGATCCCGGCGCACTGGAGCGGGCCGAGTCGTTCTACAAATCCCTGGGCAAAGTCACCATACGCGTGCGCCGCGAACTCACCGGACACGTCTCCAACCGCCTGCAGGCCGCGCTCTGGCGCGAGGCCTATCACCTGGTCGCCACCGGCGTCGTGAGCGCAGCCGAGGTCGATGCCGCGATCGCCCACGGCCCGGGACTGCGCTGGGCGCTGATGGGGCCGATGCTGCTGGGCGAGCTGGGCGGCGGCGCGGGCGGCATGCAACATTTCCTGGACCATATCGGCCCGCTGAGCGAAAGAATCTGGGCCGAACTGGGCCAGACCGAACTGACCGCCGACGTGAAGAAAACCCTGGTGGAAAGCACTCACGCAGAAATGGCCCCGCTCGACACGGCGGCAATGCTTCAAGAAAGGGACAGACTTCTGGTCGATTTGATCAACGCCAAAGCCCAGGCAAAAAACCTGCCTTGAGGCTTGAAAACCCGCTGATCATCCCCATCTGCACCCTTCACAGGGAGCCAAGCATGGAACAGTTTCACGCCACCACCATCATCTGCGTGCGCCGCGGCGACAAGGTCGCTCTGGGCGGAGACGGCCAGGTCACCCTGGGCAATATCGTCATCAAAGGCACGGCGCGCAAGATCCGCCGCCTCTACCACGACAAGATCCTCGCGGGCTTCGCCGGCGCCACGGCCGACGCCTTCACGCTGCAAGAGCGCTTCGAAGCCAAGCTCGAAAAGCATCAGGGCCACCTGATGCGCGCCGCCGTCGAACTTACCCGCGACTGGCGCACCGACCGCGTCCTGCGCCGCCTGGAAGCCATGCTCATCGTGGCCGACGCCGAACACACCCTCGTGCTCACCGGCACCGGCGACGTGCTCGAACCCGAATACGGCCTGGCCGCCATCGGCTCGGGCGGCGCCTATGCCCAATCGGCCGCGCTGGCTCTCTTGCACAACACCGAGCTCGAGCCGGCGGAAATCGTCAAAAAGTCGCTGGAAATCGCCGGCGACCTGTGCATCTACACCAACCAGAACCACATCGTCGAGACGCTGTAATTCTTGCACGACGAGACACAGCGAGCCGAGGACCCCGGAGCGATCCGAAGCGCAGACGCGGAAGCGGCGAGCATCGGAATTGCGCAGGGCAGCCTCGGCGTCTCAAGAACGCAGATAACGGCAACCAGTAGGGAGCCGTAGCGGTTCAAGAACCCAGACCCGGAACGCAAACACCATGTCCGCCTCCACCATGACCCCCGGAGAAATCGTCTCCGAACTCGATAAATTCATCATCGGCCAGCACAACGCCAAGCGCGCGGTCGCCGTCGCCCTGCGCAACCGCTGGCGCCGCCAGCAGGTCGAAGAACCGCTGCGCCACGAAATCCATCCCAAGAACATTCTGATGATCGGCCCCACCGGCGTGGGCAAGACCGAAATCGCGCGCCGCCTGGCCAAGCTCGCCAACGCGCCCTTCATCAAGATCGAAGCCACCAAGTTCACCGAAGTCGGCTACGTGGGCCGCGACGTCGACACCATCATCCGCGATCTCACCGAATTCGCGGTCAAGCAGGCCCGCGAACAGGAAATGCGCCGCGTGCGCAGCCACGCCGAAGACGCCGCCGAAGACCGCATCCTCGACGTGCTCGTGCCGCCCTCGCGCAATGCCATGGGCGAACCCGAGCGCAACAACGACAGCCCCGCGCGCCAGACCTTCCGCAAGCGCCTGCGCGAAGGCCAGCTGGACGACACCGAAATCGAGATCGACATCGCCCAGCCCGTGCCGCAGCTGGACGTCATGTCGCCCCCGGGCATGGAAGAAATGGCCGAGCAATTGCGCGGCATGTTCGCCGGCCTGGCGCGCGAAAAGACCAAGCCCAAGAAAATCAAGATCAAAGACGCCTTCAAGCTCATCGTCGACGAAGAAGCCGGCAAGCGCGTCAACGAAGACGATATCAAGACCGCCGCCGTGGCCAATGTCGAGCAGAACGGCATCGTATTTCTCGACGAAATCGAAAAGATCGCCGCGCGCCAGGAAACCGGCGGCGCCGATGTCTCGCGCCAGGGCGTGCAGCGCGACCTGCTGCCGCTGGTCGAGGGCACCACGGTCAACACGCGCTACGGCATGGTGCGCACCGACCACATCCTGTTCATCGCCTCGGGCGCCTTCCATCTGTCGCGCCCGTCCGACCTCATCCCCGAACTGCAAGGGCGCTTTCCCATTCGCGTCGAACTCGAATCGCTTACCGCCAAGGATTTCGTGAGCATCCTGTCCGACACCGACGCCTCGCTCATCAAGCAATACTCGGCGCTGCTGGCCACCGAAGACGTGCAGCTCGAGTTCACCGGCGAGGGCATCGAACGCCTGGCCGAGCTGGCCTTCTCG
This sequence comes from Bordetella sp., assembly GCF_051960075.1. Taxonomy (GTDB): domain Bacteria; phylum Pseudomonadota; class Gammaproteobacteria; order Burkholderiales; family Burkholderiaceae_B; genus Bordetella. The sequence goes on along the minus strand of NZ_JBQCER010000064.1, from coordinate 24,047 downwards.
GTCAACGAACGCACCGAGAACATCGGCGCGCGCCGCCTGTACACCGTAATGGAAAAGCTGCTGGAAGAGCTGTCGTTCGACGCCGGCGCACACGGCGGCAAGACGGTGAAAATCGACGCGGCCTATGTCGATGCGCAGCTGGCCGACGCGGCAGGCAATCAAGATTTGGCGCGCTACGTGCTGTAACGCCGCGCGCCTATCGGCACGGCTTTGGATCGTCTTTGGACAACCCAGGGTCGGCCGCCGCACGTCTCGAAAAGAAACATTTCATTTGTTTATTTTCGTTTAGTAATTTTAGTAATATCAGAACGTACTGCGTCAAAACATAAAATTCGATGATTTTCCGGCTTTAACGCCCAAAGTAGATCAAATGGCTGGATAGCGAGCACAGGTAACTGCTTAATACTATGCTTCCTGCTCAAGTGTCCCTGCAATTTCTGAGCTCGCTGATCGAAGGCAGCGACGATGCGATTGTGTCCAAGACACTCGACGGCATCATCACCAGCTGGAATCCCGCCGCAGAGAAAATGTTCGGGTACATGGCCGGGGAAATCATCGGCCAACCCGTGCAAAAGCTCTTTCCCGAACATCTGCGCAGCGAAGAAGAGCACATCATCGCGCAGATTGTCGCGGGCAAGCGGGTCGCGCATTTCGAGACGCTGCGCCTGCGCAAGGACGGCAGCACCTTCCCGGCGTCGATCACGGTGTCTCCGATCTGCGACGAATCGGGCAAGATCATCGCCGCATCGAAGATCGTTCGCGACATTACGCTGCGGCGGGCACTCGAAGACCAGATGCGCCTGTCGGAAACGGTGTTCAACTTTGCCAGCGAAGCGATCATCGTTGCAGACGCCGACGGTCGCTTCATTCATGTGAACAAGGCCTTCACGGAAATCACGGGCTATTGCCTGCAGGACGTAATAGGACAGACCCCCACGCTCTTTCGCTCGAGCCGTCAGTCCCCCGAAATCCATCTGAAGATGCTGGCCGAACTGAAAGAAACCGGCCACTGCCAAGGCGAGATCTGGAGCCGCAAGAAAACGGGCGAAGCGTTCGCCGTGCTGATCAACGTCAGCCGCATTCGGGAGCAGCACGATCTTCCCGGCCGCTATATCGCCATTTTTGCGGACGTCACCAGCATACGCGAGCAGCAGGAGCTGATGGAGCGCATGGCGCACTTCGACTCGCTGACCAATCTGCCCAACCGGCTGCTGCTGGCAGAACGCCTGGAACGCAGCATACGCAAAGCCGAGAGAGAACAATCCGAAGTGGCGGTCGCCTATTTGGATCTGGACGGATTCAAAGACATCAACGACCGCTACGGCCACTCGGTCGGCGACGAAGTATTGGCCACCGTAAGCCGGCGCATGGCTTGCGCGCTGCCCGAGTACGATACCGTGGCGCGAGTCGGTGGCGACGAATTTGTCTTGCTCATCGAATCCCGCGACGAGCAGGAGCAATACCTCAGCGCGCTGCATGGCGTTCTGCAGGTCTGCAAAGAGCCGATTCACATCAACGATCAGATCATCGCGCTGAGCGCCAGTGCAGGGGTCACCGTCTTTCCCCGCGACGCATCCGACCCCGACGTGCTGGTGCGGCATGCCGACCTGGCGATGTACGAGGCCAAGCAGTCGGGCCGCGACCGCATCCAGTTCTTCGACGCCGAACAGGATGCAAGGGCCAAAAAGCGCTACGCCCTGATCAACGAAATGGCGCGCGCGCTGGAAAACCGCGAACTCTTCCTGGAGTATCAACCCAAGGTCGACATTGTCACGGGCAAGGTCTTCGGCGCCGAAGCCTTGGTGCGCTGGCGCACGCCGGAAGGCAAGACCATCTATCCCGCAGACTTCATCCGCTTGATCGAAGACCTGCCGATTATCGACGACGTGGGCGACTACGTGATCGAAAGCGCTCTGGCCCAAATCGAGCAATGGCTTGCGCGCGGGCACGAGCTCCAGGTGAGCGTGAACATCGCGCCCCGGCATTTTCTCTCGCCCGCGTTTGTGCCGCGCCTTCGCGAAATGACCCGGCCGTATCAGGCCATGCTGGCCGGCCGCAAGCTGCTGGAAATCGAAATCATCGAGACCCAGAAATTTCTCGACCTGGGCATCGTCTCGACCGTCATGAAAAGCTGCGCCAACCTGGGCATCGGTTTTTCCCTGGACGATTTCGGAACCGGCTATTCCTCCTTGCTTTATTTAAAGGAATTGCCGGCCGACACCATCAAGATCGATCAAAGTTTCGTGGCCGGCATGACGCACAATCAGCACGACCTCTTTCTGGTGCAAGCCATATTGGGCTTGGCCAAGGTATTTCGGCGGGGGATCATCGCCGAGGGCGTCGAAACCCGGGAGCAGGCGCAGATGCTGGTGGACATGGGCTGCCCGAATGTGCAGGGCTTCGGCGTAGCGCGCCCGATGGCGGCGGATCTGTTCGAACCATGGTGCCAGCAATGGAACACCCGGATCCGCTCGCACCTGCTGCAGGCCGGCTTGGCATTTCCAGGCCTCTAGCGCCACAACCGCGATAAAGCTTCTACCCGATATGACGATGCCGAGCCGCTTGCCGCCCGGCATCGTCTGACGCGTTGTCAGGCCTGCTGCGCGACCGCAACCGGCCTTCCGAAAAAGGGATAGCTCGGATCGTTATAGCCATGCGTCGACGCATGGCCGGGCGTTACCCAGTCGTCGACCATGGCCTCTTCTTTCGCGTCGATCGCCACGTCGAGCGCGCCGTAATAGTCTTGCATCTGCGCGAGCGTGCGCGGCCCGGCGATGACGCTGGTGACCACGGGATTGGCCAGCACCCAGGCCGTGGCGAAATGCCCCGGCTTGACGCCCTTGCCCTCGCAGTAGGCGACCAGCTCCTGGGCGATCTTGAGCGACTCTTCGCGAAACTCCGTATCCATGATGCGCTTGTCGCCGCGCCCGGCGCGCGTGTCGGCGGCCGGCGCCTGCCCCGGCGCGTATTTGCCCGTGAGCACGCCGCGCGCGATGGGGCTGTAGGGCACCACGCCCAGCCCGAAATGGGCGCAGGCCGGCAAAATCTCGACCTCGGGCATGCGGTTGAGCATGTTGTAGTACGGTTGGCAGACCACGGGCTTGGGCACGCCCAGCTGCCCGCACAGGTTCACCATCTCGGCGATGCGCCAGGCGCGAAAGTTGGAAACGCCGAAGTAGCGCAGCTTGCCCGCGCGGATCAGATCGCCCAGCGCCAGCGCGACCTCTTCCAGATTCTCTTCGTGAAAATCGCGATGCAGGTACAGAACATCCAGGTAATCGGTGTTCAGGCGCTTGAGGCTCTGCTCCACGCCCTGCATCAGCCACTTGCGCGAATAGCGCACATGATTGCGGCCTTTGTCGACTGCGTTGCCGATCTTGCTTGCCAGCACCCAGTCGTCGCGGTCCTGGGCAATGAGCTTGCCCACCACCTCTTCAGACCGGCCGCCGTTGTAGACGTCGGCGGTATCGATGAAATTGATGCCGTGGTCGCGCGCCGACGCCACGATGTCGGCCGCCGCCTCGAAAGGCGACTGTTCGCCGAACATCATGGTACCCAGACACAGCCGGGAGACTTCCAGATTGCTTTTGCCCAGACGACGATATTGCATGAACTGACTCCTGAATGCATGAAGCGAGACAGGCCAGTCTACATCGAACGGGCTCGCCTACAAGACCACTGACACCATGTGATGCCCGTGCAGGGCGCGATACAGCGCGTCGAGCTGTTCGCGCGAGGTCGCGCGAACCGTGAAGGTCAGCCCCAGGTAATTGCCGCCCTTGCTCGGCCGCATTTCGACGGTGGCCGGGTCAAAGTCCGGGTCGAACTGCAGCACGATCTCGGTCAGCGTCTGGGCAAGCTCGGGATGATGCTTGCCCATGACCTTGATGGGGAAATCGCTCGGGTATTCGATCAGCGATTCTTCCGGCGGGATTTGCATGATTGCCCCCCTTTAGCGCCGCATCAAAGCGATGCGATCAGCGCATCATAGCGCTCGCGCAGCCTGGCATACACCGGCCCGGGCTTGCCCGAACCCACCGGCCTGCCGTCGATGCGCACCACGGGCAGCACTTCCTTGGTGGCCGAGGTCACCATGATTTCGTCGGCGGCCAGCACTTCTTGCTTGGACAGCTTGCGCGCCTCGAAGGGCAGGCCGATCTGCTCGGCCAGCTCGCCCATCAATCCGTAGCGGATGCCTTCCAGAATGAGATTGTTCTTGGGCGGGGCCAGCAGTTTGCCGCCGATCACCACCCAGACATTGCTCGACGAGCCTTCGCTCAGGTAACCGTCGCGGAACATCACCACGTCGTCGACGCCGGCATCCGTCGCGGCCTGCTTGGCCAGCACATTGCCCAACAGCGACACCGACTTGATCTCGCAATGCAGCCAGCGCTCGTCGGGCAGGCTGATGACGGACAAGCCCTGCTCGCGCTGGGCCTTGCCCGGCGGCACCATGGCATTGACCATGCCGAACACGGTCGGCGCGATCGGCTCTTTGGGAAAGCCGTGATCCCGCTTGGCCACGCCGCGCGTCACCTGCAAATACACCATGCAGATCGGCGAGGGCGAGCGTTCGATGAGCTGTCCGATCAGCGCCAACCAGCCGGCGCGATCGTGCGGATTGGCGATGCGGATAGCCGCCAGGCTGCGGTCCAGGCGATCGAGGTGATGCGCAATGCGAAACGGCTTGCCGTTGTAGACCGGCACCACTTCGTAGATGCCGTCGCCGAAGATGAAGCCGCGGTCGAGCACCGAGATCTTGGCCTCGCCGATCTGCATGAATTCGCCGTTGAGGTAGACCTGGCTGTCGCTCGCCATGCCGGGGATGATCATGGAGACCTTCCTAGAAAAAAACTCGCCGGCTGGCGGCGAGCATGTTGAATGTCGGTCGAGGCAAGGGCGCAGCGCGATGCCGTGCCGCCCGGTTGCCGTTTATTTGCTGGAAAAATGACGCTTGATCACGTCGATCATACGACCAAAGAACCCGGCGCGCTCGACGGCGGTCTGCGCCACCAGCGGCTCGGTACGCACGACCTTGCCGTCCATCGTCAGGTCGAGCGTGCCCACTTGCTGGCCTTTGGTCAGCGGAGCGATCAGCGGATCGGGGTAATGCGCCACGGGCTTGATGTCGCTGGTCTTGCCGCGCGGCACGGTCAGCCACACCGGCTTGGGCGGGCCCAGACGCACGGTATGAGATTGGCCTTCCCAGACGCGCACGTCCATGCCCGGCTGGTTCTCGCCGTACAGTTTGACGTCGTCGAAATTCTGGAAGCCCCAGTTCAGCAGCTGCAGGCTGTCTTGCGAGCGCGCCGTGGCGCTGGGCGTGCCCAGCACCACCGTGAGAATGCGGCGGTCGCCGCGCTGCGCGGTGGCGATCATGCAATAGCCGGCCGCGTCGGTAAAGCCGGTTTTCATGCCGTCTACCGACGGGTCGGCCCACAGCAGGCTGTTGCGGTTGGGCTGCTTGATGTTGTTGTAGGTAAAGTCTTTTTGCTTGAAGTAGTGGTACAGCGACGCGTGGTCTTTGATGATGTGCGTGGCCACGATGGCCAGATCGCGCGCGGTGGTCACGTGCTGCGGATCGGGCAGGCCGTCGACGTTGTCGAAGTGCGTGTCGCGCATGCCCAGCTTCTGGGCTTCCTGGTTCATGAGGGTGACGAAGGCGTCGACGCTGCCCGCCACGGCCTCGGCCAGCGCCACCGCGGAGTCGTTGCCCGAGTCGACGATGAGGCCCTGCAGGAGCTGATCGACCGTGACCGGCAGGCGCGGCTGAATGAACATGCGCGAGCCGCCCGTGCGCCACGCCCGCTCGGACACCGTCACCTGCTGGTCGAGCGGCAGGCGGTTTTCATCGACGGCATTGGCCGCCAGATAAAAGGTCATGAGCTTGGTCAACGACGCCGGCGGCACCTGCGTGTCGGGATTGGACTGCGTGAGTATCTGGCCGCTGGTGACATCGACCACGATCCATGCCTTGGCGTCGAGCGCGGGCGCAGGCACGACCGACAGGCTGCTCACGTCCAGCGATTTGGGATCGGCAAAGGCAAACGAAGCCGAGGAAAAGCCGGCGGTACGGCCCGAGGCGGCGGGCGCGGGCGCCGCGGCCGAAGCGGCAGGGGCCGCGTCGGCGGCACAGGCCACGGGCACTGCCAGCATGGCGGCCGGCACCAACAGGCTCGCTACGGCAAGGCGGGCGTAGGACGGGGATAGCTTCTTCATCGGCGACAAAATCCAGTACGGGGAATCAACCGCGCAAACGGCGGGTAACAGCGTGCAATTATAGGCAGCGGTCCCAGGGCGACAGCGGCGTGGGCGCGTCCCTTTTTGCAAGAAATGCAACGTAATTTGTTGCGTGTGATGACAGAGCGCCGCGATCGCCGACTGATGCGTTATGCGTTCTTTCGCCGCAGGCGTCAATTCGCCGCGATCAAGGCCACGGTGAGCTTGTCGAGCACCAGTTGCCGCAGAATCAGCAGCTTGCCGTGGAAGAAGTGCGAGGCATCGGGGATCACCACCATGGGCAGGTTGCGCGCGCGCGCCCAGTCCAGGGTTTCGGCGCAAGGCACGACGTCGTCCAGCTCGCCATGCACCAGCAGGGTATGCGCCGGCACCGCGATATCGGCCGGCTGAAAGCGCTGCACGGCGGCGCCTGCCAGCATCAGCGCCGCAGGCAGGTGCGCATCGCCCGCGGCGGCCAGGCCCGCATGCAGGCCCGCCGCCACCGAGGTGCCGAACGAAAACCCGCCCAGCACCCAGGGCTGCGCGGCCAGGTCGGGATAGCGCTGGCGAAACTGCGCCACCAGCGCCAGCATGTCCTGGGTTTCGCCTATCGACTTGTCGAACGCGCCTTCGGAAGCGCCCACGCCGCGAAAATCCGGCCGCACCGCCATCAGCCCATGCTGCAGGCAGGCGCGGGCAATCGTGGTCACCACCTTGTTGTCGCGCGCGCCGCCCTGCAGCGAATGCGGATGCAGCACCAGCGCCCAGCCGCGCGGCGCGCCATCGGGCCAATCGAGCGCGCAATCGATGCGCCCCGCTGCGCCGTCGAATCCCACGATTTCAGTGCGTATTGCCATATCGAACCCGTTCTTCTCGTCAATTCTGGCGCATCGCGCCGCCCAGCCAGCGCGCCAGGTCATCGGCCGCCTCGTCGGTCGCCCGGCTCAATGCGCGCACGCCGCCGCCGGCATCCTGCGTGGCCGCCGCGACCGAACGCTGCACCAGCTTTTGCGCGATCAATTGCCCATCGGCCCGCAGCAGCACGGCCTGCAGGGCCACCTGACCGTTGCTCGCGGCGCCATCGGCCGAAAACACCTGCTCGAAGCGCATCAAGGTCACCTGCAGACGCGGCAGCCCGACCGTGTCGCCGGGCACGACCGGACCCAGGCGCGCCAGGCGCTCCGACAAGCGCTGCCTGACCAGATCGGGCGGCGGCACGGACCACCTGGACCGGGTATAGATCTTGGGACTGTCGCTGCCGGCCACGCGCCAGATCATGCCCGTATCGGCCAGCGCGGGCGCGGTATTGAACGCCAGGGCCACGGGCTTGTGCATGCCTGCCCCGGCGGGCGCCGACCCTTCGTCGATACCCAGGTCGTACAGCGCCGGAGCCGGTTCCATTTTTCCCAGGCTGCAGCCGGCCAGGGCCAGCGCAAGGCACAGGGCGACCATCCATGTCATGCGGTTCTGTATCGAACGCTTCATCGCTTTTCTCCAAACCCGGCAAACCCGGCCTCGCCCGGCCCCGGCTGCGCCGACGGCGGGCCGAACAGCAGCGATTGCGGCGCCTCGCCCACCCGTCGCAGAATGGCCGACGCCCCGTGCGCCGTCGCGCTGACCTGGCCCGCCATATCGCTCACGTCCGGCAAGGTCTGCGTATTCAGGCGTGCCGCCGCCAGGCCGATCTGCCGCAGGCTTTGCGTCGCCGAGGCCAGCACGCCGTCGGGCGCGGCGAGCCTGGCCACGGCGGCACTGGCTTGCTGCGCCGCATCGCCCGCTTGCGCGGCCGCGCTGCTCAGATTTTTGATGAGCGGCCCGACATTGCCGCTCGCTTCCTTGAGCTGCGCGGAAATCTGCGCCGCGTTCTGCAGCGTGGCCGACAGGGCCTGCGTATTCTGCGGCGAAAGCAGCGCGTTGATCTGCACGGCCGCCTGATCGAGTTCGTCCAGCAGGCCGCTGCTCTTTTCCTCGAGCCGCTCGAGCAGGCCCGGCCGCAGGGGAATGCGGGCCGGGTGCGCCGCCGAGGTCAGCAGCAGATGCGTGGACATGCCGGCATCGTGCAAGGCCACCACGCCCAGGCCCGTGATGCCCTGCGTGTCGAGCTCCGCCCAGGTCTCGTCGGTGATCGGCGTCGTGGGTTTGACGGCAATGCGAATGAGCACGCGGCCGGGGCGTTCCTGGTCCAGCGTCATCGACTCCACATGCCCCACGGGCACGCCCTGGAAGCGCACGGGCGATTGCACCGACAGGCCGCCCACCGAGTGCTGCGACACAATGTCGTACATCACCACGGCCGTCTTGCCATGCTCCAGCCAGATCGCCACGACCACGGCCACGGCGATGAGGGCCAGGGTGAATATCCCCGCCATCAAGGCATAACTACGGTTCTCCATACCCCACCTTATCTTCGGATATCAATGCGCCCAGGGCGCGGCGGCCGCGCTCGCCCAGGAAAAACTCGTTGATGAAGGGATGCTTCACCTTCAGCACCTGCGGCAAGGCATCGCACACGATCACGCGCCGGTCGGCCAGCACCGCCACGCGGGACGACAGGTCGACCAGCGTGTCCAGATCGTGCGTGATCATCACCACCGTAAATCCCAGTTCGCGGTGCAGACTGCGCACCAGCGCCACGAACTCGTCGGACCGCTGCGGATCCAGGCCCGCCGTGGGCTCGTCCAGAAACAGCAAGCTCGGATCCAGCGCCAGGGCGCGCGCCAGGCCCACGCGCTTGATCATCCCGCCGGACAGATCCGACGGCTGCTTGCCTGCATCCTGCGCCGTCAGCCCCACCATGGCCAGGCGGCACATCACCACGTCCGCGATCAGATCTTCGGGAAGCGTGCGCAATTCGCGCAGCGGTTGCGCCACATTGTCGAACACCGACAGCGCCGAGAACAGCGCGCCAGCCTGGAACAGCATGCCCCAGCGCCGCGACAGGCGCCGGAATTGCGCATAACCCATCTCGTATAAATCGTGCCCCAGCACCCGCACCGCGCCGGCCGCGGGCCGATCCAGCCCGATGATGGCGCGCAGCAACGTGGTCTTGCCCGAGCCCGAACCGCCGACGATCGACAGAATCTCGCCCTGCCGCACCAAAAGATCGAGGTTCTCGTGCACGACATGGTCGCCGAATGCCGTGCGCAGGCCGCGCACCGAGATCACGGTTTCGGCGGCGGACTCGTCCATCACAGCCCCACCGAACTGAAAAGAATGGCGTAGAGCGCATCCACGAGAATGACGCCCGTGATCGAGGTCACCACCGAGGTCGTCGTGCCGCGTCCCAGGCTGTCGGTATTGGCCTTGATGCGCAAACCGAAGTGACAGGAGATCAACGCGATGAGCGCGCCGAACGTGACGCCCTTGAGCAGGCCGATGTTGTAGTTCGTCAGCGTGATCGCATCGGGCAAGGTGCGCAGAAACCACGCAACCGAAAGGCCCAGCTGCGCCTTGGCCGCCAGCGCGCCGCCCAGAAGCGCCAGCGCATCGGTCCAGAGCACCAGCAGCGGCATGGAAATGCTGAGCGCCACCGCGCGCGGCAGAATCAATCGGCGGCTGTGCGAAATGCCCATCACCTGCATGGCGTCGAGTTCCTGCGTCACCCGCATCACGCCCAGTTCGGCCGTAATGGCCGACCCCGAGCGCCCCGCCACCAGAATGGCCGCCAGCACCGGCCCCAGCTCGCGCACGATGGACACGCCCAGCAGCTGCACCACGAAGCGGTCCGCGCCGAACATGCGCAACTGCTGCGCCGACAGGTACGACAGCACCACGCCGATCAAAAAACCCACCAGCGCCGTAATGCCCAGCGCCTGCGCGCCGGTGTGATAGATCTGCGCCGAAATCGGCTTCCAGGGCACCCGCCAGCGCCGCGTCAGCAGCCCCAGAAAATCCAGCACCAACTGGCCGAACATGGCGAGCATGGCCCGGCCGTTCTCGGCTGCCAGGCCCCACATGTCGCCGAGCCCCCGCAACCATTCCAGGCGGTCGGCGCGCGGCCGCAGCGCTTCGCGCACGCCTCCGGGATGATCGGCCAGCGCCTGAAACACCAGGCGCTGGCGGTCCGACAGGCGCGCCCGCGCGGGCAGTTTGCCGCCCCAGGCCTGCCAGATCAGATGCGCCCCCACCGTATCGAGCCGCGTCACGCCCAGCAGATCCCAGCTCATGTCGTGCCCCCCGGACGACAACGCTTGCCGCCGGTAGGTCACCGCCCCCGCCTCTTCCAAGGCCATCACCGTCCATTCTCCCGTCAGATAGCACACGCCGCCGTCGCGGCGAACGGGCTGAACCGGGGGAATCGAAATGCGGGACATGGGCGGTCTGCAACAGCGAAAGGGCGCTGAAAGTCGGGACGCGCCCATGATATACGGGACCGGTCAAAAACCCCGTTTCACAGCCTACAATCCGGCCATGTCGAGCCTCTCCCCCCCCTCTCTGGCACTGCCCGCTCCGCCCACGCTCGCGCACCTGCTGGCCGACTGGCTGCCGGCTTACGGGCAGGTCGGCTGGAAGGCCGAAACCGGCTCCACCAATGCCGACCTGCTGGCCCGGGCACGCGAACGCCCCGAAGGCAAGCCATGGCTGCTGGGCGCCCATCTGCAAACCCAGGGCCGCGGCCGCGTGGGCCGGTCCTGGAAGAGCCCGTCGGGCGCCGCGCTGATGGTGTCTTTCGCGTTCGACGTGCACCTGCTCGCGGCCGATCTGCCGGCCCTCTCGCCGCTGACCGGCCTGGCCGCCTGCGAAAGCCTGCGCGCGCTGATCGGCGACGACCGGGCCGGCTCGCTCACCGTCAAATGGCCCAACGACCTGCAATGGGGCCAGGCCAAGCTGGCCGGCGTGCTGGTGGAGTCGGTGCGCAACCAAAGCGGCCTGATCGCCGGCCACACCGTCGTGGTCGGCATCGGCCTGAATCTGCGCGATGCCGACCTGCTCACCCAAAACCTGGGGCGCCCCGTCGCCGACTGGAGCCAGATCGGCGCGCCGGCCGACGTAGGCGTCGCGGAGATCGTCCGCGCCCTGGCCAACGGTTTTCACAAGGCTCTGCTCGACGTGCAGCGCGACGGCTTCGGCGCTTTCGTGCAGCGCTATGCCCGCATGGACGCCCTGGCGGGCCAGGCGGTCAACGTCATCGACCAGGGCAAGATCCTGCAGCACGGCATTGCGCAAGGTCTCGATGCCCAGGGACGCCTGCTGCTGCGCACCGACCGCGGCCTCCAGCCGATCGTCGTGGGCGAAGTCTCGATCCGGCCGCAACCATGATTCTGCTCATCGACGCCGGCAACAGCCGCCTCAAAATCGGCCTGCTGCCCGACGGCGCGCAGCATCGCCAGGCCGATACCCAGGCCTTCGATCACGCCGACACCCAGGCGCTGGCCGACTGGCTGCAGGCCCTGCCCCAAACGCCGGCACGCGCCGTCGGCGTCAACGTGGCGGGCGCCGAGCGCGGCGATGCGATCGCCCGCATCGTCGAGCACACCTGCGGCTGCGGCGTCGAATGGCTGCGCGCCGAAGCGCAGACGCTGGCCCTGCGCAACGGCTACCAGCACCCCGAGCAGCTGGGCGTGGATCGCTGGGCCGCCATGCTGGGCGTGCTGGCCCGCCAGCCCGAGCGGCATCCGCCCTTCATGGTCGCCAGCTTCGGCACGGCCACCACGCTGGATACCGTCAACAGCGACAACGTTTTTCTCGGCGGCCTGATCCTGCCCGGCCCGGCCATGATGCGTAACGCGCTGGCCCACGGCACCGCCAACCTGCCCCTGGCGCAGGGCGTGGCCACCGCCTACCCCACCGACACCCATCAGGCCATCAGCACCGGCGTGGCGGCCGCCCAGGCAGGCGCCGTGGTGCGCCAATGGCTGGCCGCACGCACGCGCTTCGGCACCACGCCGGACATCTACGTGACCGGCGGCGGCTGGCCCGAGATACGCACCGAAGTGGAAACGCTCCTGGCCCAGGCCGGCGCCGCGCGCAGCGTGCCCACCGGACCGATCTATGTGGAAAGCCCCGTGCTGGACGGACTGGCCGCATGGGTGTTGCAAACCGCGCAGCGGCCGGAATAAATCCGGGATAATCCGGCAGATTCATCCCTTACGAGCGGACCTCGACATGCGCATCCTGTTCTTGCTGATTCTGCTGGCCAATGTGTGGGCCTATGCCCTGGGGCAGGGCTGGCTGGGCGTGCGCCCCGGAGACGAAACCCGCACGGTGGTGCAGGAACTGAACGCAGACAAGGTGGCGCTGGGGCGGTAAGTTCGCCGACCTCGCGCGCGATAAATCCAACAGATCGCTCACTCGGCGGCCAGCGCCTGCTCCACGCCCGCCAGCACCGCATCGCGCGACGGCGGCGCGCCCTGGTCGCCCAGGCTGGCGGTATACGCCTGGCTTATCAGCGGCGTGCGCACCGGCGACGACGCACAATAAATGCCCACGGTCGGCCGCCCCAGCGCCGCCGACAAATGCGTCACGCCGCTATCCAGACCGACCATCACGCGCGCGCCGGCCAGCAATTTGGCCACGCCGGTCAGGTTCATGCGCGGCATGACCTCGACGCCTTCCTGCCCGGCCGTCAACGCCTGCGCGCGCGCGGTCTCCCTGGCATTGCCGGCCAGCACGCGCAAGACGCAGCCCTCGTCGCGCAACCGCGCAAACACGGCATGCCAATCCCGCTCGGGCCACAGCTTGTCGTCGCGGCTGGCCGACGGCATGATCACCGCATAATTGCGCGCGCTCCGATCGCTGTGCGCGTCGGCCACGAAACGCTGCAAGCCGTAATCGGGCTCGCCGGCATACTCGTAGCCGAACGTCAGCCCGGCCAGCAGGCGCTGGCGCACCACCGCAGGCTGCCAGAAATACACCCGATGCCGCACGTCGTAAAACAAAGACGCCATCGACTCGCGGGCCGACTGCCAATCCAGGCCGTGCCGCGTGCCCTGCGCATGCCGCGCCAGCCAGGCCGACTTCAGCAGCGACTGCATGTCCAGCACCACGTCGTAGCGCACGTCGCGCAGTCGATCCGCAATGCTGCGGCGCTCGCGGCGAGTGCTCTCGCGCCACCAGGTCTTGCGCCAGCGGCGCTGCGCCAGGGCAATCACCTCGTTCACCGCCGGATGCCAGGCCGGGATCTCGGCAAACGCCTCTTCCGCCACCCAGTCGATCTGCGCGCCGGGCACATAGCGCGCGATATCCGAAATCGCGGGCAGGGTATGAACAATATCCCCCAGCGATGATGTGCGGACGATGAGAATGCGGGTAGACATGGCGAGTCGGAAAAAAGGGCCGCCCATAGTACCTCAGCGCCTGCGGGCGTTCGGGCCGCCATCGGGCGATTTTTACGATGCCCGGGCGACCCGCCAGGCCCGGCAGCGTTCAGAAAACCCCGGGCAAAAAGCGGCGCGTCGTTTTCATGTAAGCCGGATAGCCGGCAAAGGTCTCGCACAGCCACTGCTCTTCCAGGCGCGCCTTCGCCAGCAAGACGCCCAGCAACACACAAAACAGCGCAAGCCTTATTGCGTCGGGCGTGGCCAGAACACAGGCCACGCCAAAAACAAGAATCGCGGCATACATCGGGTGACGCACGTAGCGATAGATGCCATGCACCACCAGCGACCCGCCCGATTTCGGACTGGGATGAATATTGAAGTTGCCGGGCCGGTTATTGACGATGGCCGCCACCCCTACCGCCACCGACCCGGCGATCACCAGCCACAGCAGCAGGTCGCCAACGCGCAATCGCGACAGCAGCGAGCTTGAAAAAACCAGCGCAAGCAACACGGAAAACTGCAGCGCCACCAGCAAATAGCCGTACACGTATCGTTTTTTCAAGACCTATCCTTGGTTGCGCGTGGCGCTATCCCATGCCGCCGATGCCGCCGTGCGAGATGCTGCCCCTCGCGGGTCAGATCGCGATCAAGCGCTGCTCGCCGGGCTTCATGACCGAGACCTTCAGCGCGGGCGCCGCGTGCGCGGCAGCCTGGCGGTATTGCTCGCCCGCCTCGACGCCGAGCACCAAGCCATTGTGCGCATAATGCACGGGAATGGCGTGCGACACGCCCACCCAGGCGCTCGCCCGCGCCGCGTCCTGCGGCCCCATCGTGAAAGGTCCGCCGCCCACGCACACAATGCCCAAGTCGGGCTTATAGCGTTCGCCGAGCATGCGCATATCGCCGAAAAGATCGGTGTCTCCGCTCAGATAGACGCGAACCCCGCCGATTTCGAGCATAAAGCCCGCCGCCGGATAGCCGCACAGGTTGGAGTGCAATGCGGGAATCAAGTGCGCCGTCATCTCGCCGTGCCGCGACACCCCGCCGAAGTTCATTCCCGCTCCGCCGTTCACCACGATTTTGGCGGGATCCAGGCCCGCCTTGCGAAACTCCGGCACCAAGCCGGTGTTCGAGCGCATCATGTCGCTCTGCCCGGTCGTCTTGACCGGCACTCCGGCGTCGCTCAGCGCCTTGAGCATCTCGAAGTAATCGCCCATATGGTCGCCATGATCGTGCGTAAGCAGCACAAAGACCGCATCGGGCTTCTTGCCGGCGACATAGTCGGCGAACCCCTTGGCGCTGGCGTATTCCGGCGGCTTTTTCACGCCGAAGCGATCCCAGCCTGCGTTGTTCCAGATCCAGGCGTCGCCGTAGGCAATTTGCTTGTAGTCGGGCGTGGCGATCTCCACCACGCCGCCGCCCAGCCAGCGCACCAGCAGCTTGCCGCCGGCGCGCCCGTGCTTGGCCCAGCGATCGTCTTTGGGCTCCGCCGAAGCGGTGCTGGCCAGCGCGATCGCGCCGCCCAACGAAAAGCCGCCACGCACAAAATCCCTGCGTCGGCGGCCGTCGTCATTCAAATCCGGTTCTTGCGGTGTCGCCTGCGAATCCATGTCGTCTCCTGGGACTGGCGGCCGGTCGTTTCGCACGATCCCTACCCCAGCGGGATCCGGCCGAGGCCTCCCGCGCAGCGTGTCGTCACCGAGGCTGCCGCAGAGCACACCCTGATGACGCAAACGACTATATCAGCGGGCAGGCCTCGAACAGAAGCGCAATAAAAAAAGCGCGACAAAGTGCATCCAATCGGGTGCCCAGGGTATCGGCACGACCGCCTGGCGCCCGGCCGTTTCAGCGCACGCCACGAGGGCGCGCCCGGCTCGGCCCTACCTGCTTTGCCGCAACTGCCGGGCCAGATGGCGGCCGCTCAGCCAGGCGCCTTGCACCTTGCCGCCGTGCAGCCAATCGCCGCACAGGCCGATGCCCAGATCCGCATCCCAGGCGCTGCCGCTGGCGCCCGCCTGGCAGTCGGCATAGCGCCAACGGTGCACGGTAAACGACTGCGGCGACGCGCCGCCCAGATCGCCAAACGCGGCCAGCAGGCGCTCGCCCACGTGCTGCGCGTCGTCCTCCAGGTGCGCGGCGCTCCACTCGGCGTTGGCCTGCAGCACCCAGCATTCCTGCCCGCCGCGCCCGGGCTTGGCGCTGTTGCGGGCCAGCCAGCGCAGCGGACCGTCATTGACGAAGGCCGCCTCGAAGCCGAGCGACAACGGCGCAGCAAACTGGGCCATGACCGCCCAGCACGGCTGCATGGCCTGCGCGGCAGCCACCGCCGACAGCGGCGGACAGACCGGCGCCAGCAGCGGCACGGCTTGCGGCGAGGGAACTGCCACGACGACGCGCGCATACGTCTCGGGCAGCAGACCCTGCTCGGCGCTGCGCAGCCGCCAGCCAACGCCATCGCGCTCGAGCGCCTGAATGGTCTGGCTCGCGCGCAGGTCCAGCCCTTGGGCCAGGTGCTTGGCCGGGGCCGACATGCCGGGCACGCCCACATAGCGCACCGGCGCGTCGTGCGTCGGGAGCCGATCGCCCCCCAGCACCGCCGGCGCGACCGGCCATTCGGCCGCCACGCCTGCCTGCTGCCAGACCTGCACCTCGCGCTGAAAATCGGGATGCCGTGCGGTGAAATACTGCGCACCATGATCGGCCTGCCAGTGCTCGGCCCGGCGCGTGCTCAGACGGCCGCCCGCGCCGCGGCTTTTTTCAAAGACAGTCACGCAATGCCCCGCCTCGCGCAGGACAACGGCACACGACAGGCCAGCCAGACCGGCGCCAACAACAGCAATGGAAAAGGTCATGAATCGCGGAATCGGGTAGAAAAGATCAATGCCAGCCTTGCCGCCAGACGGCCTCGTCGGTCAGCGTCTTCCAGGCGATGACGCGGCTGCGCCCGCTGTAGACCGCCTCCAGCTCCACCTCGGTAATGGGCGCAAGCGGGTCATCGGGCACCAGCACGCGCACCACCAGAAAATGCTTTTCCTTGTTTTGCGGCGCAAGCGCGGTCCACTTGCTCAGCAATAGCTTGCGGGGGTTCAGGCGAAGAGGCATGGATCAATCATGATCAGTAAAAAGCGCATTGTTATCGAGAAAAAGCCGTCACAGCGCACCATCTCGATAAACCAGAATGTCGTTAATGCCTTGGAATTTCAGATTATCGAATGAATTCATCCAAAAATTGGCATCGCCGGCATTTTCAATCTATTGCCCCAGAATTTCCCTGGCGTAGTCGGAAAGTATGCCAAAAATTTCCATCTAATTAGCTGGAATCACTACAGCACGGTCCAACACCAAGACTAGTAAAAATGCCACTAACGAGTAATGTTGGTAGCGGCATTTCTTGTCGAGGCATAACAGGCATGCGCCAGCGGCTCAATTTGACTAGCCACGATTGCCGCGTCGGCCTGCACCAAATGCAAACCGTCTCGAGTCCTCGGCACACCGGGCAACGTCGGGCGTATCCAACAATATTTGGATTTTGGAAAAGCGCTTTCAAAAATATGACGGAATTGATTCGCCTGCGGCGACTGAGTAAGCGCCGGATCAACAGGAATTGTCAAAAAAACAGGATTAATTCCACGGGCCACCAGACGGCTCACCAAATCGGTCATTTCGACGATGTGATTTTTCACTATCGCAGGATTCAGCAGTCTCGATTGAGATTTTATTTGATCCTGCAGCAATAAATTAAAAATTGCTGGTGGTACATCCGCTTCCGCAGACTCGACGTGGCGAGCCGCAATTAATCCATATATTAAATTGACAGGCCTATATCGATATTGGAGAACTTTGATCTTGGATCGCAGACTTGAAATTGGCTCTCGAAAGAGAGTTTCGATAAGATCCACATCAATTGGGCGATCCAGCAAATTGGCTTCAATAACAACGATTCTAGGATGCTTATGCGCATGGGCAAGAACATCCAAACCAGTAAGTGAGCTACCACCTGAAATTCCAAGATTCTCGACCAATGGGCCAAGGGCCGACGCTGCAAGACGCGTACTTAGCGAGGATCCTACAAGAACAATAGGTGGATTACTTGCACTATCAAGATAATTTTCAAGGCGAATTCGATTGGTCGCTTCCTGATTTTGACCTACCTCTATGAACGGAGACCAAATTTGCACGAGAGTGCCGTAAAGCGCCACCAAGACGATCATCGCCAAAGCTACGTCACGAAGGCGCTTCCATCGGAATTTATCAAAATTGGAAATAGATGAATGCACTGGAATCGCCTGAAGCCAAGATAATTGCTGCTGCCATGCCGCCAAGAATGATACTTTCGCCACGAATAGCGCTGAATACTCGGAAAAAAAATCCTTCAGCGCCACCTCGACGCATCAAATACAGCGCGTGGTAGGCAATGATCGGAATTGAATATATCGTAATAAAGAAAGGCACACTCTTGCTAAATGGCAATGCACGATTAATGATGAGAGCGTGACAGAACCCCAACACATCGGAAAAATGGGGTAATTTGAATAATATCCATCCCAAGGTCACTACCACGAAAACCAACCCTATCCGCAACATTCTTATCAGTATCGATGGCGCACGATAAAACTTGGAATTGGAAAAAAAACGCTCTATCACCAATGCTATGCCATGCCATAGCCCCCACACAGCATAGCTCCATGCCGCTCCGTGCCACAGCCCGCCAAGCCCCATTACGATTAAAAGATTGACATAGGTTCGACCCCTACCTGCCCGATTTCCGCCTAATGGATAATACAAATACGTCCGAAGCCAAGTCGAAAGAGAAATATGCCAGCGCGTCCAGAATTCCGAGAAGGTTTCTGAAATATAGGGAAATCTAAAATTATCCGGCAAACGATAGCCAAATAAATAAGCAAGCCCAATGGCAATTAAGGAATAGCCGGCAAAATCAGAAAATATCTGCATTGAATAGCCAAACAAAAGGAACAACAAATTTAGGCTATTGAGTCCAAAATAGTATGGCGATGCAAGCCAGAACGTCTGCATCTGCAGATTATTAGCAATTACGCATTTGAGAAAATACCCTACGATGAGCGCTCGAATGGCGCGCTCCCAGTCGATATCTTGGAAATATTTTCGGGTAATTTGTGGGTAGAATTCATGTGCCTTGACAATTGGTCCAGCAATCAATTGCGGAAAGAACATGAGATAGAGAAGCGTTTTTTTGCCGTGACTCTTGGCACTAATTTCTTTATCCCAAACGTTTGCAATACCCACAGTCTTTCGTCGCCATACGTCGACAACCAAGCTAATTCCATGGAATGAATAAAACGAAATTCCGAGAGGCAACGGTAGCGAAATCAGCATCTCACCGACGGAATTGCTCGAGCTTGGCTTGCCGTAGAAAGTCAATATCAAAAGCGCCCCGTATTTGAACAGGCACAAAATCACCAGATTCAATACAACGCCGAACGTTGCCCATATCTTTGCTTCGACGTTTTTCTCAGCAGTAAAAACCTTATAACTTGATACCGCGGAGATGCTGGCTGATATAAGCAACAGGATCAACAAGGCCGGCTGGTTATAGGCATAAAAAACGGCGCTCGCGGCGATCAAAACCATCACCTGATAGCGCTGCATAACCGGCATGTAATATAGTAAAAATGTAATTCCAAGTAGGACGAAGAAAATCCAATCTGTAAATAACATTTATTCTTATATCCTGCGATACATTGGGGAATCCTGCAATTCATAATCTGATTCGCCGGCATACCCACGGCAGAGCGTCAGCCCTGCCAGCAGGCATTGCCGATTACCACGAACGCGAATATCGGCATCATCCCCAAAGACGACGCGGGGACGATAGATATGCAGGCCGCGGCCATAGTAACTCAGCGCAAGCAGCGGCACGCTCTCGAAAACCCAGGTCGCAAGGCGACGAAAATTGTGAATATCGACGCCTACGACACAACCGAATGCACCCAATCTGCATTCGATGCCAGCGTTATTCCGGCCCATGCGATCCAGCTGATGCACAGCACGGCCACATCGCGCATATGCAGTCCGCATGCCTTGCGAGTTATCGTCGACAAAAGGAGCGTGGCAGACACCATCGCCACGAGCGAAGCCACGGCTACGCCGAGAATACCGATATGGTGCACGAGAACAAAGGCGAGCACCGCGTTGGTGACCAAGGCAATAGCGGACCCCGCCAGCGCCCGCAACGACGTGCCGACCACCCCTGCGATCTTGATCATGACGGTATAGGTAATTGCCACCGGCAATTGCAGCGCGCCGATGCGCAGAATGTCCGCGAACATCAGAATGTGCCTCTCATCGGTATTTCCATGAGAGAAAAGCGCCGAGGCGATCGGCACGGCGAACAGACCCAGCATGACGGTGCCGACCCCACCCGCAGCATTGCCGACGACCAGCAGCAAGCGCATGTCGTTGCGCAGCAGCTCGACATGATGGCGCACTAGCCTCGAAAAATGCGGCAGCACCACGAACGCCACCGCCGCGCTGGCAAGGCTGCTGAAAAGCGTAATCAGCTTGCTTGCCAGCGCCCAGGCGCTGACACCGCCGTCCCCGGGCACCAGCCCCGCTATGACATACCCGATCGGTATGGCTGCGGACCCAACCAGCGCGGCAAGCGCCAGGCGCCTGTAGCTGCGCATCACCGAGGCGGGTAATTGCCTAAACGCCGATGGCCGCGGCCACAAGACGAACCCCAGCCGCGAGAGGCGCCAGACGATAAGCAGCGAGTGCAGCAGCGCGCCCGCTACCATGCCGAAGATGGCAGGATACGGGCCATAGGTGCTCGGCCAGATCACGATGGCGCCCACCGCCAGCACCGGCACGACCAATTGCGTCAGCGCCACCGTGCGAAAGCGCTGCAGCCCGCTGAGCACGGCATTGCCCACCACGGTCCATATGGATAGAAAGAGCAGCGGAAGAAAGCAGCGGAACATCGTCACGGCCGAGTGAACCGCATCGGCGCTGCGACCGCTCATCCCCATGCGCACCAGCGGTTCGGCACAGACATACAGCAACAGCGACAAACCCAGCATGCCCAGGCAGCCGTACCAGAGCACGGCACGCACGATGTCCTCGGCCTGCTTCAGGCCCTGCCCAATCTTGCTTTCGACGAACGTGCGCATGAGCGCGTCGGCCATCGGCATGGAGACGCAGGCGATGAGAAACGTCGGCAGCATGGCCGCAAAGAAGTATCCGTCCATCATCGACGTCGCGCCGAACTCCCGGGTCAGAAGCAAATCGCGCGCGGTAAAACCCAGAAAGCAGACCAACGTAATGATCAGGACCAGCGAACCGGCAGCCACCATCGATTCGATGCCTCCGCCCGGATATTCATCCGTCTTACCCAGCGCCGCCTTCGAGGCATTCGCCAGATCCGAGCGGGTCTCGGCGATACGCCGCAATCCCGGCGAGAGCAGACTTATCCAGCCGACCGCGCCGGCCAGCAGAACAAGCATCCAAACGCCGAAGCGCTGCCGATAAAGTGTCCCGATATTCGGATTGATATAGCTGAGAATCACCAGCAGAGTCGCGGAAAAACATCCCCCGAACAGCAGCGCCCGCGAAGGACGGCGCCGGGCAAGCAGCAGCACGCCCGGAAAAAGCAGATACCAGACAGACGTCTCAAGCGCCCCCACCAGGCGCGGTGCCGATACGCGCTGCTGCCAAGTCACGGGAAACGGGGCAAACAAGCCAATCTGCAACGCGCGCGGCAAATACATCAGCACGCCCAGCGCGCTGTCGGGGATGCGATTCGAGTCGATGGCCGAGTTCGCGGACATGCTTTCGCCGTATTCGGCAAAATGCTTACGCAGTTCCGAGACGCGCTGGAAAATATGGTCGACCTTGTGCGGCAACCATGCGCTTTCCTGCCAGGCCCACGACTGCGTCGAGCTTGTCGATGCCGACGACATCTCCGACGTGGTCGCGCCGTTTTCTTCCAGCGCGGTCTCGGCCACGTTCGATTTCGCGGCAAACAAGGCAATTGGCACCAACACGGCCAGCGCCAGCGCCCCATGCGCCAGCAAGCGGCGTTCTTTCACCAGCGCACGCCGCGCACCAAGCGCCACCGCCACGGCCACCCAGCACATTCCGAATATCGCCAGCAGCAATATCGGCATATAGGGCCGAAAAACGGCGCATAGCACGGCGCCGCCCAGCATCAAGATCAGCAACCGCGGCGGCAGCCTGGGCACATCGTGGCCGTCGCCCTGCTGCAGCAGGCGAAGCTGCACATAGAGCATCATCAGCATGCCCGCGATGACGAATGCGTCTTTCAGATTCTGGCCATACCACTGTAAGCTGGACGGAAACACCAGAAACAGGATGGCCGCGACCAAGCCTCCCGTCGTCCCGATCCGGCCCGACCAAAGAACCGAGCCGAGCCGATAGATCATCAACGCGCAGGTCGCTTCGGCGGCGGCATTAAAAGGGATGAACAGCGCGGGATCAGGGCCGAACAGTGCATACAAGGCCGACAGGATCCCGATGTTGCCCCCCTCGCTTCTGGTGGGAAAAAGCTTCCACTGACTCCAGCCGAGTTCGCGAATTTTGTTAGCGTAGGTGACCGCGGCGTTGTGGGCCGTGATCGGGTCATGGATCAAAAGACCATGTCCGGCATAGATCCCAGGCAGCAGCGGCAAGGCTACTTTCTGAAACATCAAAGCCATCAGGCTGGCGTAGATGAAACCTAAAAACCAAAATAGACGATATGACGGGAGCGTAGTAGGCACTGTAGCGAGATGCCGGCCTCGAATAAAAAAACCTGCGGTCTGTATCCGCATTGAGTCAACCCAAGGC
This sequence comes from Bordetella sp., assembly GCF_051960075.1. Lineage (GTDB taxonomy): Bacteria > Pseudomonadota > Gammaproteobacteria > Burkholderiales > Burkholderiaceae_B > Bordetella. Next base: position 1,746 of record NZ_JBQCER010000064.1, on the reverse strand, counting down.
CGTTGGATTTCAACTCAGCAAGTATGGGAGCGGCATTCCAACCAAGTCCGCACACAAATCCGCGCATTTTGTTAGCGCGGGTGACGTTGGCGTGGTGGTCGGTATCCGACCGGGGCATTAAAAGCGAGTGCTTCACCCAAAGTCCGAACGACAAGTGCGGGGCAACTTTCCGACACATCTGAATCACTCTACCGACGCAGACGATGATCTGCTTTGAGTAGTTCGTATCACGGTGCGCTGGAGGAACGCGCCTCCCAATGCAAAGGATGATTGGGGCAATAGAAGAAAGAGCCCTGATAGAGCCGCGCTAGGCGCCGACCATGACAAGAACGGAGAGTGACAGCGGCGGGGAGGCAGGCGCTCTGAGCTCGATATCTTCAGCGTGGCTATCGTCAGATCCGCTTCATGACTCGGAAGGGATGCAGATGCGCATGTCTCTGGTGTGGCGCCAACAAAGCATGACGGTGCCACAAATACCCGAAGCGGCTACGTCAACGCCAGTGGCCTCTCAGCCATGCCGACGTCGACATGCATGAAATGCCTGAGTCTGCAATTTTTTCTGCGACGCACGCGCCACAATGTTCAGCAGATCAAGTTCATGATGCTTGTCGATGAATGCATGCTGCGATGCCTATGGATCGATATAGCCCGACTAGGAGGTCGCCTCGCGGACCCCGCCGCAATGGATTGTTCATCAAGGCAGCGCGACGGCGTCGACCGACCTAAGCAAGCTTTAGCAGAATGGCGCGACCCAAAACCCTTAACGGCAAGCTATACAGGGAACACCTGACATGGTGTAGTTCTGCAATCGGATCGAGCCGGGCATTGTGATCGAGCGCTTGCGCCAGCACTACAATGTCGTCCGGCCGTACTCCAAGCTGGGATACCTGATACCACAGCAGGCCGCCTAGATCGCTATCGCAAGACTACTAGCCCGGGCTAGACTCCAGATCCCGGTGGCGCGAAAAATCCGAGCAAGTCATGGTATGGGCAATATTCTCGGGATTTCTCTCGAAGTGATGATTCTTATTTGGATTACTAGAAGAAAATGAATAAAAAAATCGCGATACTTCAGTCAAATTACATACCATGGAAAGGTTATTTTGACATGATTGCCGCCGTTGATGAATTCATCCTTTACGACGATATGCAATACACACGTCGCGATTGGCGAAACCGCAACCAGATAAAAACACCTCAAGGAGTCCAGTGGCTCACCGTCCCGGTACAGGTAAAGGGCAAATACCATCAAAAAATTCGTGACACCGAGATAGAAGGCACCGAATGGACGGAAGGGCATTGGAGAGCCTTGCAGCAGAACTATCGCCGAGCTCCTCATTTTTCCGAGATAGCCGAATGGCTGGAACCACTATATTCCGTCGAACCATGTAGCTATCTTTCACCACTTAATCGTCGATTCCTTGAGGCGATCTGCGAATACCTCTCCATCAACACAGTGATTTCCAATTCGTGGGACTACACACTTATCGATGGTAAAACCGAGCGATTGGCAGACCTCTGTGTACAAGCGGGTGGTACCGAATACATATCTGGACCAGCCGCTAGAAGCTATGTGGATGAACAGATATTCGCGGATAAGGGCGTTGCGCTTTCCTGGTTTGACTATTCCAACTATCCAGAATACCCGCAGCAATGGGGCGAATTCACCCACGGCGTCACAATTCTTGATCTTTTGTTCAATTGCGGCAAAGAAGCGCCGCGCTACATGAAATATGTCGCACATTG
>NZ_JBQCER010000063.1:0-6525 GCF_051960075.1 Bordetella sp. | reverse complement strand
CACCCGAAATACGCTTGTTTTCGTCTATTGGCGAATGCGGGCCGACGCCGATAATTCATGCTCCCATACCTGAAGTCACGCTACATGCGTAACAAGCATTCCCTGCCGCCCATGCCGTATCCCAATCTGCACCGCTCAGCTCGCGGGAGCCGTCGATGAATCAGCAGGCTGCCCTCGGCACCTCGCTCCTGGCAAGGTTTCCGGCACTCGCCCGTATCAAGGCCCTCCCCAAACCCATCCTGCTCGGCGTCGCGGCTGCCCTGGTCGCCCTGGTCGTCGTTGCCGTCCTCTGGAGCCGGGGTCCCGACTACAAGGTACTGTTTTCCAACCTTGGCGATCGTGACGGCGGCGCCATCGTGACGGCCCTGGGGCAGATGAATGTGCCCTACAAGTTCAACAGCAACGGTACGGCCTTGCTGGTGCCCGCCGACCGGGTATACGACACACGTATGCAATTGGCTAGCCAAGGCTTGCCGCATGGCGGTTCGGTTGGCCTGGAAATCCTGGACAAGACACCTTTCGGAGCCAGCCAGTTCACCGAGCAGGTCAATTACCAGCGCGGCCTGGAAGGCGAGCTGGCACGCACCATCGAAGCCATCAACAGCGTACAGAGCGCCCGCGTACATCTGGCGATGCCGCGGCAATCGCTTTTCGTGCGCGACCGCCAGCCGTCCACGGCCTCGGTGCTGCTCAAGCTCTACCCCGGCCGCAGTCTGAGCCAAGCCCAGGTTTCGGCTATCGCCTATTTGGTCGCCTCCAGCGTTCCCGATCTGAACGCCGATCACGTTTCCATCATCGATCAGAACGGCCACCTGCTGTCCAACTCGCCGGACCAAGGTCGCGGCATGGATGCCGATCAGTTGCGCTATACGCGCGATATCGAGCAGCGCACGGTCGAACGCATCCTGACCATCCTCAACCCGCTGGTCGGCCCCGGCAACGTCCGCGCCCAGGTCAGTGCCGACATCGACTTCTCGCGCCGCGAACAGACCTCAGAAACTTATCGCCCCAACCAGGCTCCCGGTCAGGCCGCCATCCGCAGCCAGCAGACCAGCGATTCGCGTAAAAACGGTTCGGGCACAGCCGAAGGTGTGCCGGGTGCTCTGAGCAATCAGGCACCTGCAGCCGCTCAGGCGCCCATCGTCACGCCTTCCGCCCAGCCCGGCCAACCCGGCACCCTGAACACGCAGCAGAGCGGCACCCAGACCCAGCAGCAGAGCCAACCGGTCAGCCAGCAGCACGACGCCACGATCAATTACGAGCTTGACCGCACCATCACCCATACCAAGGACCAGGTAGGCCTGGTGAGGCGCCTTTCCGTGGCCGTGGTCGTCAACGATCTGCCCGGCAAAGACAGCAAGACGCCCAAGGCGCTACCGCCGGAAGAGCTCGCCAAGCTCACCGATCTGGTCAAGGAAGCCATGGGCTACGACGCTGCCCGCGGCGATTCGGTCAATGTGGTCAACAGTGCCTTCAACGACGCCGAGGTCACGCCGCCCGCATGGCGTGATCCGCAGACGATTGCCCTGGCAAAGACCATCATCGGCTGGCTGATCTTTGCGGCCGTACTGCTCTGGCTCTACCGCAAGATCAAGCCCGCAGCAGTAGACTATTTCTTCCCGCCGGTCGACGAAGAGGCCGAAAGACTGGCCCGCCTCGACGCCGAACGGGCAGCCATGGAAGCGGCTCGCGACCGCGAAACCAACCGCTACCAGGACAACCTCACTCGTGCCCGCGACATGGCGACCAAAGATCCTCGCGCCGTCGCCATGGTGTTGCGTTCCTGGATGGCCAGCCAAGATGAGCAACCTCCCAAATGAGCGGTCCTGACAACAAATCCCTCGACGGCCTGACCCGTAGCGCCGTCCTGCTGATGACGCTGGGCGAGGACGCGGCAGCACAGGTCTTCCGCTACCTGACAGCCCGCGAGGTGCAGCAGGTCGGCGGCGCCATGGCGTCGCTCAAGCAGGTCACTCGCCGCGACGTCGGCAATGTCCTGGAAGAATTCCGCCAGGAAGCCGATCAGTTCCTGGCCGTCAGCGTGGGCTCGGACGACTATATCCGCAGCGTGCTGACCAAGGCGCTGGGTAGCGATCGCGCCGCCGGCCTGATCGAAGACATCCTGGAGGCCGGCGAAGGCGGCAACGGCATCGACGCGCTGAACTGGCTCGACGCCACCACCGTCACCGAGCTCATCGGCAACGAGCATCCTCAGATCATCGCCACCATCCTGGTGCACCTCGAGCGGGACAAGGCTGCCGGTGTGCTGGCCATGCTCGCCGAGCGCACCCGTAACGACGTGATGCTGCGCATCGCCACCTTCGGCGGCGTGCAACCTGCCGCGTTGGCCGAACTCACCGACGTGCTCAACTCCATGCTGGCTGGTCAGAGCGCTAAACGAAGCAAGATGGGCGGGGTGCGCGCCGCGGCCGAGATTCTCAACATGATGGGCACGGCGCAGGAAGAGGCCGTGGTCAACAGCCTGCGCGAGCGCGACGCCGATCTGGCCCAGAGAATCGTCGACGAGATGTTCACTTTCGAGAATCTCATCGACGTCGAGGACCGCGGCATACAGCTCATCCTCAAGGAAATCGACAACGAAGTGCTCATGGTCGCCCTCAAAGGCGCACCCGAGGAAATGCGCGACAAATTCCTGCGCAACATGTCCAGCCGCGCAGCGGAAATGCTGCGGGAAGACCTCGACGCCCAAGGTCCGGTGCGCATGTCCAAGGTCGAGTCCGAACAGAAGAAGATTGTCGCTATCGCCCGCCGTCTGGCGGAAGCCGGCCAGATAACCCTGGGCAGCGCAGGAGACGACGCGTATGTCTGATCGCCCGTCCGTCGACACGCGTCATCCCCTGTCTCACGGCGCCGACTGGCGTCGCTGGGAGATGACGTCGTTCGACGAACCGGAAGTCGCGATCGAACCCGAAGTCCCCGTCCAGGCCGAGCCAGCAGGCCCCAGCCTGGAAGAAATCATCCAGGCCGCGCGCGACGAAGCCTATCGCGAGGCCTATCAACTCGGCCAGGCCGACGGCCACAGGCAAGGTTACATGCAAGGCCTGACCGAGGGCCGTCAAGCCGGCCATGCCGAAGGCCTGGCCGCAGGCCACGCCGAAGGTCTGGCCCAGGGCCGCGAACAAGGTCAGCAGGAAGCCGCCCAACTGCACACGCTGGTCAGCCGCGTCGCCGAAGCGATGAGCAGTCTGGAAGAACAAATGGGGCAAAGCCTCATCACGCTGGCACTCGATATCGCCGCGCAGGTGGTGCGCAGCGAGCTGTCCGAGCGTCCCGAATCCATGCTGCACGCCGTACGCGAAGTGCTGCATCTGAACCCGGCCGCGCCTCAAGGCGTGATGCGTCTTTGGGTAAACCCGGAAGATATCGATCTGGTGCGCTTGCACCTGGCCGACGAGCTTAAAGATGCCAATTGGCGAGTTCTGGCCGATGAATCCATCGAGCGCGGCGGCTGCCGCGCCGAATCGCCTTACGGGGACATCGACGCCACGCTCAACACACGCTGGCGCCGCGTTACCGCCTCCCTGGGCCGCAACGCAGTCTGGGAGCCGCCGCAGTCATGAACGCGCCCATCCACCCTGAAATTCAGCCTGGTGCCGGTACGCAGCCGGTGCCTTTGGCTGAGCGCTGGAAGACGCAGCTGGAAATCGGCTCGGTCCGAACTGCCGCAACCGACCCTTGGCTGGTCACCGGCCGCATCACCCGCGCTACCGGTCTGGTACTGCACGCCACGGGCCTGCGCCTGCCCGTGGGCGCCGCCTGCCGCATTGAAATCGCACGAGGCCACGATCATTGGGCCGATGCCGAGGTGGTCGGCTTCGACGGTCATACGCTTTACCTCATGCCGCAAGCCGATATTTCCGGTTTGCCGCCCGGCGCCCGAGTGATCCCTGCGGAACCGGCCGTACAACGGCGAGTGCCGCTGCCCAAGAAAGCCGAACTCAATGGCAACGCCAAGCCGCAGCTGGGCCGCCATCTACCCGTGGGCAATGCGCTGCTGGGACGTGTAGTCGATGGCGCAGGTCGCCCGCTCGATGATCTGGGGCCGCTGACCGGCGCCGAACTCGCCCCTCTCACCGCTCTGCCCATCAACCCACTTGCTCGTGCCCCCATCGACACCGTGCTGGACGTTGGCGTGCGTGCCATCAACGGCCTGCTCACCGTGGGCCGCGGCCAGCGCATGGGCCTGTTCGCGGGCTCCGGCGTGGGCAAGAGCGTGCTGCTGGGCATGATGGCCCGCTATACGCGGGCTGACGTCATCGTCGTGGGCCTTATCGGCGAGCGCGGCCGCGAAGTCAAAGAATTTATCGAACACAACCTGGGGCCTGATGGACTGGCGCGCTCGGTCGTCGTGGCCGCACCAGCCGATGTCTCGCCCCTGCTGCGCCTGCAGGGCGCCAACTATGCTACGCGCCTGGCAGAACACTTCCGCGACCAGGGCCTGGATGTCCTGCTCATCATGGATTCGCTCACCCGCTACGCCATGGCTCAGCGGGAGATCGCGCTGGCTATCGGCGAGCCTCCCGCCACCAAGGGTTATCCGCCATCGGTGTTTGCGCGCATGCCTGGGCTGGTCGAACGCGCCGGCATGGGTGCGCCCGGCGCCAACTGCAAAGCCGGCTCGATCACGGCTGTCTATACGGTGATGGACGAGTGCGACGATCAGCAGGATCCGATCGCCGATGCGGCCCGCGCCATCCTGGACGGCCACGTAGTGCTGTCGCGCTACCTGGCCGATGCAGGCCATTACCCGGCAATCGACATCGAAGCGTCGATCTCGCGGGCCATGACCTCGCTCATCACCCCGCAGCAATTCAACCTGGTACGGCGCTTCAAGCAGTCTTTTTCCCGGTATCAGCGCAACCGCGATCTGATCGCCGTGGGTGCCTACGCGGCGGGCAACGATGCTCAACTAGACGACGCCATCGCGCGCTACCCCCGCCTGGAAACCTTCCTGCAACAGGACGTCGCCGAGAGTGTGAATTACGAGGTCGCAGTCCAGCAGTTGCGCGCAGTGACCGACGCACGCGGAGACGCTCATGCCTAGTCACCTGCCGCTCGATACCCTGATCGATCTGGCCAAAGAACACGCAGATACGGCCGCCCGCGCCCTCGGACGTCTCAATCAGGAGCGCCAGCACGCCGAAAAGCAGCTCGATCTGCTGCGCGACTACCGCAACGACTACCTTACGCGCCTGCAGAAAACCATGCTTTCGGGCATGACAGCTTCCGATTGCCATAATTACCAGCGCTTCATCACTACGCTCGACGACGCTATCAGCCAACAGGTCGCCGCACTCGACGTACTGGACGTCAATCTTGAAAAAAGCCGCTTGCATTGGCAGCAGCAGCAACGCAAACTGAATGCCTTCGATACTCTGGCGCAACGCGAAGCCCGTGCAGCGCGCGTCGTCGAGGAACGCCGCGAGCAACGCGTCAACGACGAGCATTCGGCGCGAGTCGCCACTCGGCGGCATTCTTTCTACTGAATCGAACGCATCGCCACGGAGCGCCCATGACTACCGCCCTGAACCTCGCCACCCTGACCGCCGTCCCGGCGCAGCCGGCCTCGTCACAGGCCCAGGCGACCTCGTCCGCCGGCGCCGGAACCGGCGATAATCCCAGCTTCTCGCAAGTCCTGGCTGGGCAGTCTAGCAACAATACGACCCAAAACCCGAAAACGTCGAACAACGCGCCTGAGCAGACCCCGCAGGCTTCGCAGCAGACCGCCAGCGCCGCATCCAGCGGCACCGGCGCCGAGGCCGCCGGTCCGACGGGCAACGCCACGAGTCCGGTCAATGGCAAGCCGACCGGCAAAGGCAGTGCCAAGAACGACAGTCAGGACGATTCGATACAAACCCCTGCGATCATCGCGCTCGGTACCTTGGACGGCGCCGTGGTGAACCAGGTCTTGCCCGTGCACCAGGCAACGCAGCAAACCGTTCCCCCGCAAACCAACCCGACCGTTCCCAGCCTGCCACAGCAGGCGCTGGAAATTGCTGCACAAGTGGCTGCAGTGCAGACTCAGGTTGCGAGCCGCCAGGCCAGTCAGGTTGCTTCCCAGGGCTCGACGCCGAGCAGCAACACTCCTGTCGCGACCTCCGCCCCAACCACCAAATCCACCACGTCGACTGCCTTCGGGGCGGCGGCAACGGCCCTGCCTACGGCCGCATCGCCGCTGCAGGACACCGCCAACCCGGCGATCGAGCCGGCCGCCCACGCCTCGACGGCGCTGGCGCAGCCGATCGCTCAGCCTGCCGTGTCAGCGCCGGCTCAAACGCAAACGCGAACTCAACCTCAGGACGCTCGCCTCACTGCCGCCAACAACAGTGTCAACCCTGTGGCCTCAACCGCGAAACAGGCTATCGGCAACAGCGTCCGCTCCGCTATCGCCAAAACTGGCGACGACGCTCCGTCGACCACGCAGCAATCTCAAGTTCCGGTGGTAGCGGCCCAGCCTGTCATTCCAACGTTACCCCAGCACGCCGCGGTGACCGCCGCCCAGGC
>NZ_JBQCER010000062.1:0-55040 GCF_051960075.1 Bordetella sp. | reverse complement strand
CGACACGCAGACCAACAGCCAGCAGATGGACATGCTGCGCCTGCAGAGCCTGTCGAACAAGCGCAACGAGGCGTTCGACGTGATGACCAACTTCGTCAAGAAGATGCAGGACAGCCGTTCGAGCATCATCGGCAACATGCGCTAGGCGTGTCGGACGGCCGCTCGCGCAGCGTCGGCGGCGCGCACGCATAGAAAACCCCTTTTTCTCATTCAACCCAGCCATTTCATCACCACAGGATCCCACCATGTCCAAGACTCCCGAACAAATCGTGCAAGAAGCTCAAGCCCTGGTGCAGCAGGCGCAGCAAAGCCTGGATGCCAGCGACGCGTTCTATCGCTCGCAAGGCTTGGATCCGGCCAAGGTCAAGTCGGTGCTGGAGGCCCAGGCCACCGACAAGGACCGCGCCGAAGCGCAGGCCATGTTCCAGAAAGATCTCGACGCCGTCGAGCGCGAGGCCGCCGAAGAGGCTGCCCGCCTGAGCTTTGCGCAGGCCCCCGCGTCGTCCGGCGCGCGCAAGCCGCGCAACATGGTGTAAGCGGACCGAACTTTTTTGGCGTTTCGGTCACTCAATACGCAAGCAAGACAACACAAGGCGACAGCAATGAACGCAACTTCGGAAAGCCGCGACGAATTTTCAGCCCAGGACGCAGTCCGGGCCGCCGAGAATCTGGCCGTCCTGTGGCGCTCGGGCGGCACGCTGGGCGATGCCATGAACATCACGGCCGACGAGTGCGAGGCCTTGTATGCCTTTGGCCACGCGCAATACCAGCAGGGCAAGTACGCCGACGCTTTCAAGGCTTTTGCGCAGGCCACCATCTACAACCACATGGAGCACCGCTACCAGGCGGCGGCGGGTGCGGCGGCTCAGATGCTGGGCCGCTACGAAGACGCCTTGCGCCACTACCTGGCCGTGACGGTGATGAAGCTGGATGATCCGGCGCCCGTTTACCACTGCGCCGAGTGCCTGCTGGCGATGGGTAAGCTGCCCGAGGCGGCCGAGACGCTGGAAATGGTCTCCGACATGTGCAAAGACACGGAGCACGCGGGGCTGAAGTCGCGCGCCCAGGCGCTGCTGAAGGCGCTCAAGACAAAGATGGCGGCCAGATAAGCCGCGGTTCAAAGCGGGAAACCCAAAAATCATCGCCCGTCGGCATGCCGGCGAGCCCCCGGAGATAACCATGACCAGCATTACGTCCTTACCGCCCAACCTGCAGACGCTGTTGACCGAGGCCAGCCAGCCCGGCGCCGATCTCAGCGCGATCAAGGGCAAGCTCCTCAAGGAGATCGACTCGCTCCCCGCCGAGCAGGTCGGTTCGATCCTCAAGTTTCTGGCGACCCAGAGCGAAGGCCAGGACGGAAATCTGCTGGATATTCCCGGGGCCAACGGCAGGAAAGACGCCGGCGGGGCGAACGAGGCCATGAAAAACCTGAACAGCGAAACCATGGCCACGGACATCTATTCCGTCATGGCCCTGATTCAGAAGCTCGCCCAGGAGCAGCGCAACTCGGCCCGCGCGATCCGCGACTCAAACCTGGAGCAGCAGGTTTCCCAGATGAAGAGCGCCGCCGATGAAATCCGCAATGCGGCGCAGGACCGCTTCGTCGGTGCCGTCGTGGCTGGCGCCATGCAGATCGCCGGCGGCGTCGTGCAGATGGGGTCAGCCGTCGCGTCCGGGATCAAGTCCGCGCAGGCGGCCAGCAAGCTGACCGAAGCGAACCAGGCGTCCAAGAGCGCGGTCAACGCGCAGAACGACATCATGGAATTGCGCCAGAATTCCAAAGGGCTTGTCGATAAAGAGCTGAGGCAGGAGTTCTCGCAGCGCATCGGGGATCTTAAGAAGCAGAGCAATCTGGATACTGCGAACGCCAATTTCCTGAAAAGCCAGGCCGACGATCTGTCCACGAAGGCGGGCAATCGGCAGGCGTTCGGGCAGGGCGCGTCGGGCCTTCTGGGCGGCATCGGCGGCATCGTCAACGCTTCGCAGGAGCGCAAGGCCTCCGAGCACGACGCCAAGAAAAGCGAGTTGGAAACCAGCGCCAAGATTTCCGACACCAATATGCAGCAGGCCAACGATTTCATGCAGCAGATGATGGACATGATCCGCGACGTGCGCGACAAGCTCAGCGCCATCGAGCAGTCCAACGTCGAGACCAACCGCGGCATCGCCCGCAATATCTGAGGAGCCGGCCATGACCAGCGTCAATCCCTACGGCGGCGGCGCGTCGTTGACGACCACGACCGACACGCAGGCCACCACGGTAGCCACCCAAAACCTGGGCTCGACCCAGACCGTCGAATCCGAGAAGATGCTCGCCGAACTGCTCAAGATGCTGGAGAGCACGCCGGAATCGCAGCAGGGCGGCTCCAAGGTGACGGACTCGCGCGGCGCGCCGGCCATCGATGCGCCCGCCAAGGAATTCAACGCGGCCGACATGGTCGACCTGCTGCGCAGCCTTCGCAGCAAGAACGAGGATGCCCAGATGCAGACGGCCCAGCATGGCCTGGAAAGCGCACGCATCAAGGCGGAAAAGAACACCGAGCAGCAGCTCGAGAAAATCAAGGAATGGATAGACAAGTGCAAGGAAGCGGACAGCCAGAGCGGGCTGTCCAAGATCTTCGGCTGGATAGGCAAGGTCTTCGCCGTGATCGCTGCCGCCGTGGCGGTGGCGGTGGCGGCGGTGGCCACCGTGGCCTCCGGCGGGGCGGCCGCACCGCTGCTGGCCTTTGCCATCGTCGGCGCCATTGGGGCGACCATGTCACTGGCCGACCAGATATCCAAGGAGTGCGGCGGCCCGGAGATCAGCATCGGCAATCTGCTGAACGTTACGGTTGGCAAGTTCCTCGAGGCCGTGGGCGTGCCCAAAGAGAAGGCGGAGCAGATCACCAAGATCATTGGCGGCGCCATGGGCCTCATGATGCCGGTGATGCTGATGGTCGAGCCGCAGTTGCTGGGTAGCATGGCGCAGACGATCGCCAAGATGGCCGGTGCCGACGATGCGACGGCCGGCTACATCGGCATGGCGATCGGCATCGCCGCGGCCGTGGGTGTCGGCATCGCCATGGCCGTGATGAGCGGCGGCTCCAGCCTGGGCACCACGAGCCTGAAGATCGCCAACGGCCTGGCCAACGCTGGCGGGCAGCTCATCCAGGGCGCGACGTCGGCTACCCAGGGCGGCCTGGGCATCGCCGCGGCCGGCAATCGCAAGGAGGCCGAGAACCTGATGGCCGACAAGAAAACCCTCGAAGCCATGATGCTCAAGCTGCAGAAGCAGATGGAAGAAGGCCGTGAAGAGCTGAAGAAGGTCATCCAGCAAATCGAGGAAAGCATGCAGATGGTTTCCAAGATGCTGGCCGGCGCGACCGACAGCATGGCTCAGATCACGGCCAATATCGGCAAGCGCTCGACCGTCTAGCCTTCAGCAAATAGGAGCAAGTCATGTCTCAAGCAATGACCGCCGCGCGCAGCGAGTTCGGCGAACAACTTTTCCAGGGCTTGGCGGCCTTGCCTTCCAGCGGCCGCATGACCAGCGAGCAGCTCGAGGTGATCTACGCGCTGGCCTATGCGCATATCACGCAGGGCCAGTATGCGCAGGCGTTGCCCATCTTTTTCATCCTGGCCCACTACGGCCCCACCCGCAAGCACTATCTGCTGGGTCTGGCCTTGTGTCTGCAGCGCTGCCAGCGCTATGCCGAAGCCATCCATATCTACTCCATGGCCGACGTGCTGTTCCCGGGCGGCCCCGAGCTGGCCTTGCGCGTGGCCGAGTGCCAGCTGATGCAGGGCGATCGCGCCGAGGCGCGCGAGGAGCTGGAGAGAGTGCTGCGCTTCATTGCAGAGTCCGGCGGCAAGTACGACGAATGGAAGCCGCGCGCCGAAGTGCTGATGGATCTGGCGCAGCGCGAAAGCGCCTGAACGCGAGGGGATCCGGTTAACCATCATGCAGGCAGAAGCAGTCCCCCAGGCATCGGGTGTAGAAAAAGCCGCCGTTCCGCAAGGAACGGCTTTTGTGCTTGATGCACAGGATGCACGCTTGCTCACCGAGATCGGCATGCTGGCCGCCGAGGCGGGCGACGTGACGCGCGCCGATGCGATATTTGGCGCTTTGCGCCGCGTGCGGCCGGATCGGGCTTATCCCTACATAGGCCTGGCCTTGGCGCGTCTGGCCGCAGGCCGCGCCGGCGAGGCGGTACGCCTGCTCGAGGATGCCGACGCGAGCGATCCGCAGGAGCGAGGCGTCCTGCATGCCTGGCGCGGACTGGCTCTGCAGCTGACGGGACGGACGGCGGAAAGCCGCAAAGTATTGAACGAGGCCGCCGCCATGTCCGGCGAGGGTGCTCGCATGGCGTTGCGCCTGTTGGGGCGGGAAGAAGAGGAAGCTAGAATGCCTGCCAGACTTGAAACAATTGTTATCAATCAGTAGACGAGGGGAACATGGAAATTGCCGCTGCTACCCAAGCCTTGCTTGCCGCCGCCATGCCGCCGGCCGCCGCGGCGCCCACGGCGCCGGCCGCTCCCTCGGCGCTGGTGACCGAACGCTTCAATGCCATGATGAACGCCCCTGACGCGACCCAGGCGGCGCAGACGGCCCCGGAGTCCACGCTGCAGCAGGCATTCGCGGCGCAACCGTCGGGTTATGCCCAGGGCGGCTCGCTGGGCAGCCAGATCCTCGCCGGCCTGCAGTCGTCGGCTGCGCAGGTTTCGCAGCAATGGCAAACTCTGGCGGGCAGCATCGACCGCGTCGCCGCCAAACCGTCCGTCGGCGACCTGCTGCAGGTGCAGGCTCAGATCGTGCAGGCGGAAGTGCAATACGACCTGGTCAGCAAGACCGTGTCGAAAGCGACGTCCAATATCGACACGCTGGTCAGGATGTCCTGATGCACGACATGCGCGCTTCACTCCTGCGTTGCCTGCGACTGGCGTTGACCGCCGGACTGTTCGCGCTGCTCGCCGCCTGCGGCTCGAACGTGACCTTGTTTTCGGGCACGACGCAAACCGAGGCCAACCAGCTGCTGTCGGTTCTGCTCGATTCCGGCATCCATGCCGAGAAGACCACGCTCAAAGACGGCATTTCCATCTCCGTCGAGAGCGGGCAGGTAGCCCGGGCCTTGAACATCCTGCGTTCCCGAGGTCTGCCGCACGAGCAGTTTGACGGCATGGGCCAGATATTCAAAAAAGAAGGACTGGTCTCGTCCCCGGTCGAAGAGCGGGCGCGCTACATCTACGCGCTGTCGCAGGAACTGGAGAACACCCTGTCGCAGATCGACGGCGTACTCGCCGCGCGCGTGCACGTGGTTCTGCCAGAGCGCGGCGGCGTGGGCGAAGCCGCCACGCCCTCGACGGCGGCAGTTTTCATCAAGCATCAAGCGGGCATCAACCTTGATGCGCTCAGGCCGCAGATACGCCGCCTGGTGACGCATGCCATTCCGGGTCTGACCGAGGACAGGGTCTCCATCATCATGGTGGCGGCCCAGCCCCTGCCCGGCGTGGACGCGAACAATTCGCCGGCCCTGTCGTCGGTGCTGGGCTTTCGGGTCGACAGCGGCTCGGCCATGGGTCTGGGCGTGACGCTGGGCTTGCTGGTGCTGCTGGTCGTGCTGCTGGCGGCCGGCCTGGGCTACGTGCTGTGGCGCTATGTGCTGCAGGACGCCCCGCGCACGCGCCGCGAACCGTCCGCCGGAGGCCAGGCCTCATGATGGATGCGCGAGCGCTGTTCGGCGCGCGGCTGGTCGAATTCAATCTGCTGCCCAGCCGCACCCTGCATCCTTCCCGGTACGCCGAATACGGCGCCCCCGCCGAACCCGTGCCGGCCGAGTTGGCGCCGGCCTGGCACCGGCATTGGTCGAACGCCATTTTGCGCAAGCTTGGGCTGCAGAGCAGCCCGGTGCGTGATTGCTCTCGTCCCGAACTGGCCCTGGCTCTGCTGCCTGGCGATCGCCTGGCCCGCTGTGCGCGCCTGCTCGGCGCCACGCTGTGCGCGCCGCGTCTGCGGCGCGTGATCGCAGGCGCCGACGTGCGTCGCCTGCTCGAAGGACTCGGGCCCGACGCGCTCGATTTTGCACGGCAGTCCAATGCCGTCCTGCCTGCCGGCATGCAGAGCGGCGACGCATTGGATGCGCAAGGCGTGGACAGTCTGGGCCACGCCGTGATGCTCGAAGCGCTGCGCGGCGGCGGACCTGAACTGGTCCTGCGCGCCGAGCTGCGGCTTGCGGCCGGTCCGGCCGCAAAATCTCCCTGCTCCCCGGCTCAGGCGCTGGATCTGGCCTTGAGCGTTCTGAAGATCAGCGAACCGACATGGCACTCCTCATTCCTCGCGACGCGCTGACGCCGCGCCGCCTGGCGGCCAGCCTCGATCCTGCCGCCCGTGTGCTGCGCGGCGACGACTACGCGGTTCTGGCCGAAGCGCAGGCGCTGCTCGACAATGCGCATGCTCAGGCCCAGGCCATTCTGGCGGGTGCGCAGGATGCCTTCGAGGCCGAGCGTCAGCGCGGCTACGCCGATGGCAAGCAGGAGGCCCTGCTCGACCAGGCCGAGAAAATGATCGAGACCGTGGGTCGCACGGTCGAGTATTTCGCCGGCGTCGAGAACGAAATGGTCGATCTGGTGATGGCCGCGGTGCGCAAGGTGGTCGACGGTTTCGACGACGAGGAAAAAGTCATGGTCGTGGTGCGCAACGCCCTGGCCGTGGTGCGCAATCAAAAGCACATGACACTGCGCCTGCATCCGGACGATCTGGAAATCGTGCGCAGCCGCATCAACGACATCCTGGCCGCCTATCCGGGCGTAGGCTATCTGGACCTCTTGGCCGACGGACGGCTGGCGCACGGCGCCTGCATTCTGGAGAGCGAAATCGGCATGGTCGAGGCCAGCCTCGAAGGGCAGATCGAAGCGCTGCGCGGCGCTTTCCAACGCACGCTGGGAAGCCGAGTGTGATGGATATCGAGACCCAGCCGCCGAACGTGCGCGATCCTTCGTCGAAGGATGTCGCGACGCCGCGCTTCAGGCAGTTCGACTACATCACCGAAATGATGGAAGTCGCGCTGCAGGACACGCCGACGCTGCGCATCAAGGGCCGGGTCACGCAGGTCATCGGCACCATCATCAAGGCCGTGGTGCCTACCGTGAAGGTGGGCGAGGTCTGCATTTTGCGCAATCCCGGCGAAGACTTCGAGATGAAAGGCGAGGTGGTGGGCTTCGCGCGCGACGCCGCGCTGCTGACTCCCATCGGCGACATGTACGGCATTTCCTCGGCCACCGAGGTCATTCCCACAGGGCGCGCCCATATGGTGCCCGTGGGCGACGGCCTGCTGGGCCGCGTGCTCGACGGACTGGGCCGGCCGCTGGACGAAGAAGAGAACGGTCCGATCGAAGCCAGCAAGTTCTACCCGGTGTTCGCCGAGGCGCCCGATCCGCTCACCCGCCGCATCATCAAAGATCCGCTGGAACTGGGCGTGCGCGCGCTCGACGGCGTGCTCACCTGCGGCGAGGGGCAGCGCATGGGCATCTTCGCCGCGGCCGGCGGCGGCAAATCCACGCTGATGGGCATGCTGGTCAAAGGCGCCGACGTGGACGTGACCGTGGTGGCCCTGATCGGCGAGCGCGGCCGTGAAGTGCGCGAATTCCTCGAACACGAACTCGGCCCCGACGGCCGCAGAAAGAGCGTGATCGTCTGCGCGACCAGCGACAAATCGTCGATGGAACGCGCCAAGGCTGCCTACGTGGCTACCGCCATCGCCGAATACTTCCGCGACCAGGGCAAGCGCGTGCTGTTTCTCATGGACTCGGTCACGCGTTTCGCGCGGGCCCAGCGCGAGATCGGCCTGGCCGCGGGCGAACCGCCCACGCGCCGCGGCTATCCGCCGTCGGTCTTCGCCACCCTGCCCAAGCTGATGGAGCGGGTGGGCATGAACCAGCATGGCTCCATCACGGCGCTGTACACCGTGTTGGTCGAAGGCGACGACATGACCGAGCCTATCGCCGACGAGACGCGCTCGATCCTGGACGGCCACATCGTGCTGTCGCGCAAGCTGGCGGCGTCCAATCACTATCCCGCCGTCGACGTTCTGGCCTCGGCCAGCCGCGTCATGAACGCGGTCATCACGCCGGAACACAAAAAGCTCTCAGGCCGCATTCGCGAGCTCATGGCCAAGTACCAGGAGGTCGAACTGCTGGTGAAGATCGGCGAATACAAGCGCGGCGGAGACGCCGTCACGGACGAAGCCATCGACAAGATCGACGCCATCAACACCTTCCTCAAGCAGCGTACCGACGAGCGCACCACGCTCGCTCAGGCGCTCGATGGGATGGCGAAGATAGTGGGTGGTAAATGATGAGCACGCCGAGCCGTCTCAAGTGCGCTACGCGCCCCCTCGGGGGGAGGGCGCGTGGCGCCAAGGGGGCTGCATAATGGCCAGCATGTTCGACGACCTGCTCGCGATCAAGCGTTTTCGCGAAAGCCAGGCAGAGCTCGCGGTTGCCAAACAGCGCCAGGTTCTCGTCGAGGCCGAACACGCGCGAGAAGAGGCCATTCGCCTTCTGGCCGAATACCGCGACTGGTCCGAACGGCGCGAGCACGAGATGTACGACGATCTATGCAGCCGCATAGTGCGTGTGCGCGAAATCGAAAACGTGCTGCAAGGCGTGGCTGAGCTGCGCAGCGGCGAGCGGCGCCACGAAGAAGGCGTGCAGTCGGCCGAGCAGCAGACGGTAGTTGAAACGCATACGCTGGCCGAACGGCGTGAAGTCCATCAACTCGCCACCCGAATGACCGAGAAGTTCATCGAACTCGCCCGTTTGCATCTGGCGGCTTTCATGCTCGAGCAGGAACGCAAAGAAGACCTCGAAATGGAAGAGGCCGCGTCGGTACGGCGCGATCGCGAGGACTGGGAAGAACACGAGGAGTACGAGCCATCATGACGGATCGGCGCATCGGCCTGGATACGGCCGTGCCGCAAGGCATGCCGGGCTCGTCTGCGCGATTCGGCGCAGGCGGCGCGGACGTGCGCGGCCAGGCGTCGAAGGACGACCGCCAGGCTTTCGAGCAGGCGATGGCGAGCGAACGGGCGCCGACGCCGTCCGAGGCCGCCCCCGTCGACGTACCGCGCCCTTTTGCCCTGTTCGGCGCCTTTGCGCCGTCCCTGGCCAGCTGCGCCTCGGGCGGTGCGCCCGCACCCGGCGAGTTGTCGCAAGGCCTGCGGCAGGCGGCCGAGCGCCTGCTGGTCGGCGACGGCAGCTCGGGCCGCCGCGAGGTGCGCATCGAACTCAAAGACGACGTGCTGCCCGGCGTGACGGTCTGCGTGTACGAAGACCAGGGCCTGCTGGTGGCGGCTTTCGTCTGCGCCAGCGAGCCTTCGCGCGAAAAGCTCTGCGCCTGCGCGCCCGCGTTGGCCGGCGAGCTGGCCGGTTCGTTGAACCGCGCCGTGCTGGTGCGTGTCGGCACCGACGATCCCGAAGACCCTTGCCCGTTCGAGGCGGCCGCCGATCCGGCGGTGCCCTGATGTTCCTGCCACGATGGACCTGATGACTTATATCCCGGCCCGGCCCGCCGCCTTGCCCCGTCTTACCGCCAATGAGGCCCAGGCCCTCTCCCTGGTCGCGCGGCACGGCGCAGATTTCACCGTCGAATTGCCTCCGGCCGGCGGTGCCGCGGCCGAGGCCCAGCCCGCCGTATGGCACCTCGGCTTCACCCCCGGCGTGGCCGATGCCTTGCGCCAGGCCATGACTCGGCAAGTCGTTTTCGAATGGTCGGGCGCGCTCTTTCGCCTGAGCCTGCCCGATGCCGCGCCGTCGCTCTGGCTGGCTGCGCGCTTGCCGGACCTCGCGCCTGGTCCGCTGCCCGAGGCGCTGCAGGCAGCCGCGTTCGAAGCACTGCTGGGCGAGGCCGCCGCAGCGTTGTCGGGCTTGTCGCCCGGCGGTCCGGCGCGCGTGCTCGACGAACCGATCGACGCGCCTTTGCCCAATATCTGGACGCTGACGCTTGCCGCGCGTAGCGGCGCAAACTGCCGCGTCGTTCTGGAGTGCGATTCGCTGGGCCTGATGCTGCTTGCCGGCCAGCTGTCGGCCCGTATCGCTCCCGGGGGCAACGCGCTGCAGACCGATGCGCTGCCGGTGCGGCTGCGCGCCGAGGTCGGCGCCGCACGGCTGCCGTCGGGTCTGCTGCAGTCCCTGCGCGAACGCGACGTTGTATTGCTCGACGAATACTTCGTCGGCCCGCAAGGCGAACTATGGCTGGGCATCCCCCAGGGCCAGGGCCTGCGCATACGCGCCGAACAATCCTCCTACCTCGTTACTCAAGGCTGGACTCCCCTCATGACAGAACCCACCAACCCGACAGGGCAAGATGCCAGCCAGACCCAGTCTGCTGAACCGTTGGACCTGGACGCGATTCCCGTGCGTCTGACTTTCGACCTGGGCGAGCGCACCCTGACCCTGGCCGAACTGCGCCGCCTGCAGCCGGGCGAGACCTTCGATCTGCAGCGGCCGCTGGCCGGCGGCCCGGTGATGATCCGCGCCAATGGCGCGCTGTTGGGCACCGGCAGCCTGGTCGAGGTGGACGGTCGCGTGGGCGTGACCATCGCCACGCTGGGCAAACCCGCGCCATGACGCATTTCGATCCGATCACCCTCGTTGTCGTCCTGGCGCTGCTGTCGCTGGTGCCGCTGGCCGCGGTGATGATGACCTCGTTCCTGAAGATCGCGATCGTGCTGTCGCTGGTGCGCAATGCGCTGGGCGTGCAGCAGGTACCGCCCAATATGGCCCTGTACGGTTTGGCGCTGATTCTGTCGGCCTACGTGATGGCCCCGGTGATCATGCAGGCCGGCCACGAGATGCAGGCGGTGATCGCGCCCGCGGCGCAGACGAGCGGATCGGCCGCAATGCGGCCGGGTGTGCCGTCCATGCCGTCCATGCCGTCGCTCACCCCGCCGCCCGATCGCATGGAGCTGCTGCTGGGCGCCACGGCCCGCGCCGCCGAACCGCTACGGGCTTTCATGCTCAAGAACAGCCAACCCTTGCAGCGCGACTTCTTCGTGCGCACCGCGCATCAGCTGTGGGGCCCGCAGTTGTCCAGCGGCGTCAAAGAGACGGACTTTCTGGTGCTGATTCCGTCGTTTCTGGTGTCCGAACTGACGTCCGCGTTCCAGATCGGCTTTCTGCTGTATCTGCCTTTCGTCGTCATCGACATCATCGTGTCCAACATCCTTCTGGCCATGGGCATGATGATGGTGTCGCCGGTGACGATCTCCATGCCCCTCAAGCTGTTCCTGTTCGTCATGGTCGACGGCTGGACCCGCCTGATCCAGGGCCTCGTGCTTTCCTACCGCTGAGGACTTCGCATGGGAAGCGTGGACATCGTCTCGTACATGACCCAGGCGCTCTATCTGACGCTCTGGCTGTCGCTGCCGCCTATCGCGGTGGCAGCCATCGTGGGGACGCTGTTTTCGCTGTTTCAGGCGCTGACCCAGATTCAGGAACAGACGCTGTCGTTCGCCATCAAGCTGATCGCCGTGTTCGTGACCATTCTGTTCACTGCCCGTTGGCTGAGCGGCGAGCTCTACAACTTCACGCTTTCGGTCTTCGACCTCCTGTACAAAATACGATAGGGAGCCAGGGAACGAAATGTCTTCGGGGGTTACCTACGCAGAAGCGCATATCTTCATCGGCACGCTGGCTCTGGCCATGCCGCGCGTGCTGGCCATGTGCTCCATATTGCCCTTGCTGAGCAGCCAGATGCTGCCGCGCCTGATCCGCTACGGCTTGTCCGCGGGCCTTGCGCTGGTGCTGGTGCCGATGCTGGAACCCGGTTATGTCGCGATGGATTTCAACGGGGTTCAGATCGCGCTGATCGTGGTCAAGGAAGTGTTCGTGGGCATGGTGATGGGGTTTCTCGTCGCCATTCCCTTCTGGATCTTCGAGGCCGTGGGCTTCGTGGTCGATAACCAGCGTGGCGCGAGCATGGGCGCCGTGCTCAACCCGGCGACGGGCAACGATTCGTCGCCGCTGGGCATTTTGTTCAATCAGGCGTTCCTGGTGTTCTTTTTGGTGGGAGGCGGCTTCAGCCTGATGCTGACCATGATGTACGACAGTTTCCGCATCTGGAGCCTGTGGCACTGGTTCCCGACGCTGCGCATGTCCAGCGTCCCCCTGATCCTGGACCAGCTCAGCCGGTTGGCCAGGCTGGTTCTGCTGTTTGCCGCGCCTGCCATGGTGGCGATGTTCCTGGCCGAACTGGGCCTGGCGCTGGCCAGCCGCTTCACGCCCCAGTTGCAAGTGTTCTTCCTGGCCATGCCGATCAAGAGCGCGCTGGCCCTGTTCGTGCTGGTGCTCTACATGAGCACGCTCTTTGACTACGCGGACGAAACTGTGCGCGGCATCCCTGGCATCTTGCCGTTCCTGAATTCGCAATGGGGTGCGCGATGAGCATGCCGAGCCGCCTCAAGTGCTCATTGCTCCCCCCGGGGGAGAGGGCGCGTAGCGTCAAGGGGGTCGCATGAGCGGCGAAAAGACAGAACAGCCAACCAGTAAGCGCCTGCGCGAATCGCGCCAGAAAGGCGATGTCGCGCACAGCAAGGACTTCACCCAGACCTTGCTGATCCTGGCGCTGTTCGGCTATATGCTGGGCAACGCCAACAATCTCATCGCGGCGCTGGGCCGGCTGGTGCTGATTCCCGCCGGCCTGGTCGGGCTGCCTTTCGAGGACGCGCTCAAGACCGCGCTCTCCGAGGCTTTGCGCCAGTGCGTCGATATTCTGCTGCCCTTCCTGCTTATCGTTCTCCTGGTGGGCATGTTCGCCGAGTTTCTGCAGGTCGGCATCGTGCTGGCCTTCGAAAAGCTCAAGCCTTCGGCCAAAAAGCTCAACGTCATCGAGAACCTCAAGAACATGTTCGCCAAGAAGAATTTGGTCGAAATGCTCAAATCCATCATCAAGATCACCTTCTTGTCCGCGCTGGTGACGCTGGTGATACGCGACGCGCTGCCGCAGCTCATCGAGGTGCCCCATTCCGGGCTGGCGGGTCTGCGCAAGGGCGTAGGGGGCATGCTTGTCGAGCTGATTTTGAACGTGGCCCTGGCCTACGTCGTCATTTCGCTGGCGGACTTCGTCTGGCAGCGCATGCAGTATCGCAAGCAGCTCATGATGAGCAAAGAAGAGATCAAGCAGGAATACAAGGAGATGGAGGGCGACCCTCACATCAAGCACAAGCGCAAGCACCTGCACCAGGAGATGGTCATGGGCGGTGCCGTGGAAAGCGCGCGCAAGGCGTCGGTGGTGGTCACCAACCCCACTCACTATGCCGTGGCCTTGTATTACGAGCCGGACGAAACGCCGTTGCCCGTGGTGCTGGCCAAGGGCGAGGGCGCGTTGGCCGAACGAATGATGCAGGCTGCGCGCGAAGCCGGCGTGCCGGTGATGCAGAATATTCCGCTGGCGCATGCGCTAATGGCCGATGCTTTGCCCGACCACTACATCCCCAGCGAATTGATCGAACCCGTGGCCGAAGTGCTGCGCCTGGTGCGCAAGCTGGCCGATACGCAGGAGTGATATTCATGTCCGTTTTCGTGCCTCCTCTGATTTCGCGTTATGCGGCGCGGCATGGCGTCGCCGACGCCGTGCGCGCCGACGGTCGTGCCATTTTGGTCATCGACGATAAATACCGCGTCCGCTTCGCGCCTGCCCGCAACGGCTGGGTCGCACTGAGCGCGCGTTTGTGCGCATTGCCGCCTGCCGGCGCCGCACGCGAGAATTTTCTCGCCGGTCTGGGCAGGCAGGCGGTCGGCATGCTCAACAAATACGCCAGCGGCTGCACCATCGACCCCGACGAAGAGGCCCTGTGGCTGGAACAGATGCTGCGGCCCGATACTGCCGATACCGAGGTGGACGAGGCCGTCGGGCAGTTCGCCAATGCCCTGTCGTTCTGGACGTCCGCCGTCCGCCGCGCGGCCTGATTGATATGCAAGGAGAAACCCCGTTGAAGCGAATCATCCTGTCGGGCGCGCTGTCGCTATGCCTCGCGTTCGCCTGGCCGGCGCAGGCGGCCCCCAACTGGCCGAATGCCCCCTATAGCTTTTACGCCAAGAGCGAAGACCTGAAGGATGTGCTGCAGGAGTTCGCCAGCGGCTTCAGTCTCTCCCTGCAGATGGGGTCGGGCATCAAGGGCACAGTCAACGGACGCTTCAACGCCAATACGCCCACCGAATTCATGGACAAGCTGGGTGGGGTGTACGGCTTCAGCTGGTTCGTCTACGGCGGTACGCTCTTCGTGAGCAATGCCAGCGATATCACCGCGAAGTCGATCAGCGCGATGGGCGGCTCGATCACCGCGATGCACGATGCGCTGCTGCAGATGGGCGTGGTGGATCCGCGCTTCGGCTGGGGCGAGTTGCCCGACCAGGGCATCGCCCTGGTGTCGGGACCTCCGGCCTACGTCAAGCTCGTGCAGCGCATGGTGTCGGCGCTGCCGCTGGGCGCGGGCGGTCAACAGGTGCAGGTATTCCGCTTGAAGTATGCCTCGGTTCAGGACCGTGTCATCAGTTACCGCGGCCAGCAGATCACCATGCCCGGCGTGACCACGATCCTGCGCAACCTCATCCAGGGCTCGGGCAGCGGCAACAACAATCAGGTCCTGTCGTCCATCGCCGCGCCGTTGCGCCAGCATCCGCCTGCGTTCAACAGCTATACCGCGACCAACGCCGGCGACGCCAATGCGCCGGGCGGCGTCGCCGCCAGCAATGTAAACGTGCAGGTGTCGGGCACCTCGGCGGCCGGCGCCGCGTCGGCTGGTTCGGAGCGTCCGGACCGCGCCAGCGGCCTGCGTTTGCAGGAGCCCAGCGTGCAGGCCGATCCGCGCCAGAACGCCATCATCGTGCAGGACATTCCCGACCGCATACCCATCTATCGCCAACTGATCGAGGAACTCGACAAGCCCAGCACGCTCATCCAGATCGAAGCGATGATCGTGGACGTGGACACCAATCTGGTCAATCAGCTGGGCGTGACCTGGGGCGGGTTGGCCGGCAAGGCTGCGCTGGGCTACGGAGATCTCTCGCTGACGCCCAGCGGAGGGCTGCCGGTCGTCAGCGGCGCCTCGCCCACGCCGGGTACCTTGGGCGTGAGCGTGGGTAATTTGCTGGTGGCCCGCCTGAATGCCTTGCAGGCCTCCGGCCAGGCGCACATTCTTTCGCAGCCGTCGATTCTGACGGTAGACAACATGGGCGCCGTGATCGACCTGTCCACGACGTTCTACATTCAGACGGTGGGGCAGACCGTGGCCACGGTGACGCCGGAGACCGTGGGCACCTCGCTGCGCGTCACGCCCCGCTATATCGACGACCACGGCGATCGCAAGGTCGAACTCACCGTCGATATCGAAGACGGCGGGATCGATCAGAGCACGACGGTGGGAGCGCTGCCTACGGTGAGTTCCAGCACGATCAGCACGCTGGCCGTGGTCGGAGACGACCAGACGCTGCTGATCGGCGGCTACGACCACGCCCAGTATTCCTCGCAGATCAGCAAGGTGCCGATTCTGGGCGACATTCCCATCATCGGCGCGCTGTTCTCCAGCCGCGGCAAGACGGGTCAACAACAGGAGCGACTGTTCCTGCTGCGTCCGCGCGTGGTCGCGATCGCCGGCAAGATGATCTCGATGCCGCGCGGACAGGACGGCTCGGGCCTGGCGCTGAGCGCGACCTGGGGGCAGGCGGCGGCGGGGCATTCGCTGAGCCTGGTGGGCGGGCAGCAGACGCGCGTAATGCCGGGTGTGCAGCAAGCCGACGGCAATGCGCCGCTGACGGTTTCGCCCGACTACGTCGCGCCGGACTCGGTGGGCACGTCGATGGAGCCGTTCACGCAGGGTGGCCGCGGCACCGCACGGCGCAGTTCGTTTACGAGCGTGATGCCCTAGACTGGAGCAAGGGCCTGTCAGCCGTTGAGCTCCAGGCCCTTGCGCAGCAATTTTTCGCGCAATGCGCTGCGTGCGCGCGACAGACGGCTGCGCACCGTGCCGACCGGCACGCTCAGGAGTGCCGAGGCTTCTTCGTAGGTGAGGTCGTCCATGCCCACGAGCAGCAGTATGTCGCGCATGCTTTCAGGCAGTTCGTCGAGCGATTCCTGCAACAGGCGCATGGACTGCGTTTGCGCGACGGCCTGCTCCGGCGTGACGCCGGACGCGGCATGGTCGTAAAGCGCTTCTTCGCCGACGAAATCGTAGCGACGTTCCGGCGCGCGCGACAGATAGTTGCGCACCAGATTCATGGCTATGCCATAGAGCCAGGTGGAAAGCTGGGATTCGCCGCGAAAGCTCTGGTAAGAACGCGCGGCTTCGATGAAGGCTTGCTGGGCCAGGTCTTCGGCCTCGGCGATGTTGCCGATGTGCTTGATGATGAACCGCTGCAGGCGGGAACCGTGTTCCCGAACCAGATCGCGCAGCAATTGATCGTTCGCCACGTCGTCGATCACGGGCATCGCGCCGCATGGAGGGATCGTTTCCTCATGCGGTACTGCCACGCGGGGATTCGACGAATCGATCATGGAACGACGGCGACCTGAAATGGAATGAAAAAGAGCATTGCGAGTTCGACACAAAATACTACATACAACGCCAATATCGCAATATTGGTTAGTTTCTGACAACTTTTGCCAGATATTCGTAATTTTCTTGGTCAGGTGGCGATTCTAAGGGGCTGTAGATGACAGCCTTAACCGTCTGTCTCAAACAGCGCGACTTCTTGGCCAGTTTTGCGCGGCGAGGCGAAAGTCGCGAGGCGTCATGTCGTAGGCTCGCCGGAAGGCGCGGGCAAAATCGGGCGCGCTGCCGAAGCCGCACGAATAGGCGATTTCGATGATGGGTTTGTCCGGAAAGCGCAGCAATTCGTTGGCCGCCGCGCGCAGCCGGCCATTACGGATGTAGGCGTGCAGGCCGCCCTCGTGCTGAAACAGGCGGTACAGGGTGGCACGGGCCAGGCCGCAGGCCCGCAGTACGCTGTCCGGCGTCAGGTCAGGGTCATACAGGTGCGCTTCGATATAGCGCCGCGCCTGCGCGAAAGAAGCCGCTTTTTCCGCGGTCTCGACATTGCCGGCAAGGCGGTAGCGCCGAGCGAACGCGGCGGTGATCAGTTGGCCGCAGTCGGCGAGGCTTTGCCGCGCGTCGGCGGCGTTCATCGCGCCCAGGTGCCGCAGTCGGGTCAGGGCGTCGGTAACGGCACTCGCCAGCGTCGGGTCGCCGGGCGAGGGAGGGTCGAATTCGAGCAGGCGGCCATGCAGCGCCTGCGCTTGCGGCAGCACCGACTCGACGACGGCGCGCGGCAGGAACAGGGCGCGCACCTGGCTCGCACAGCGGCTCATGGTCATCGGTTGGCTCATGTCCAAGGCCAGGATGCCGGGCCTGGACTGATGCGCCGCGCGGCGCGGATAGGCGCCCGTGGAGGTTTCCGCGCAGCCGTCCACGAGCACGTGGAAGCAATAGGCCTGCATTTTGTCTACCGAAATCTGCGCGATAGAACGGTTCTGCGTATAGGCGTCCGTGCGAGCCTCGATGTACATCGCGTCGCCGGCGCCGTAACGATCGATCGTCGCGCGAAAACCCGCCAGCCTCGCCGAGCGCGAAACCGGCACGGTGACGACCGTCAATTGGTCGCAATAGGTGCGCCACTGATCTGCAGGGGCAAGGCCGGCCGTGGTGAAACGGCAATGCTCGACCTTTCCGGCGCTGCCGCGCATGACTTCCGTCATGTTTCGGCTACTGCGCTTGCGCGAGCAGCTCGCGCAGCCAGCCGCGCGCCGTGGCGGGGTCGACCGGTTGCGTCTCGGACTGGTGGGCCTGGTCGAATTTTTGCTGCATGGCCGCGTCGATGCGCTGCCGCGCCGCGGTATCCAGGCTGTCGGAAGACACGCGCTCCTGGCGGCAGACGTCCAGAAAATCGGCTCCCTTGCTGTGGGCGGAGAGGCCTAGCTGGGTCACGAAATCGACGCCGTCCATGACGGAGCGTTTGGTCTGCGCCAGGTCGACGGCCAGCTCGATGGTATGCGCCGACAGCGGCTTGCCTGCTCCGGGCGTCAAGCTCAATTCATGGGCGACAAGGGCGGCGACGCCGTGGCCGTAGGTTTGCCCCAGGGCCTTGGTGAACAAGCCGACGGTATCGGCATCGGGCGCTACCCAGGCGACGCTGCGCCCTCCTGGGGTCGCACCGGTTCCCAGCACCTGCAGGGAGCGCCCGTCGACGGAGACCTGTACGGAGTCGCCGGTGCGCGCCGCTTCGCTGAACGCATCGAGCGACAGGCCGGAAACATCGGGCGACTGGACGATTCGATTGATGGTCATACAGCGGGAGGGAACGGTCGGGCCAAGTTCGGTACTAAAACAGGAAGGAAGCGGCGCCGGCTTTCACCAGCGGTTGCTATACGTGGCAACCGCGTCGGATTCAGTTCCCTGCTCGGTCAAAAAAAATAAAAGGGCCATATCCAATCGGCTTTGATCCATCATGTGGGGCCTGATACCAGGGTTTTTGAACCAATTTCGGCAAGGGTAACGGATCGCCATCGGGTGATTTCACTGTGAACATGGCAATAGAAGAAGCGGGCTGCAAGCTGGGCCTGGAAATGGAAATGCCCGTGGTGCGTCGGGACGACGGCCGCAGCCACCCTGTGGGCGATCGTTATTTCGAGGCGCTGGCCGCATGCAAGCGCGGGCGCGGAGAAGACGCGGCTTTCGATTTTCTCGCGGAACGCGTCATGGGCGTAGTGGGCCCTCACGGCGAGAGCAGTCTGGATAACGGCTACAACCTGCTCGAAACTTCTTTCGCTCCGGTGGCGGGCGGGGTCGGCGGGCTGGACAGGCTGGCCGAACGCATCGGGCGCGAATTGCACGACGTGCGCCAGGCTCTGGACGCCGAGGGGGCGGCGCTGCTCAATGCGTCCGAACATCCGGACTGCTCGCTGGAGCCGGACTGGTATGCGGCGGTACGGGTCCCAAGGCCTATCTATCGCGAGCTGGTCGACTACCGGGGCTGGCTGCATCGCCTGGGCATCGACGCCAAGGCTCAGAACGGGCCGTGCACGTCTGTGCCCGTGACGCAGGCAGCGCGCGCACTCAATGCCGTATTGGCGCTGGGGCCGGCGAGCATCGCCCTGTTCGCCAACAGTCCGCTCGAATCCGGACGTGCGACGGGTCTGAAGGAAAACCGTTTGACGCTATGGGAGCGGGTCTTTCGTCCCGGGCGTTTCGCCGGCGACTATGCCCTGCAGCAATTGCCCGAGCGGCCTTTCGAAGACCTGGGCCATTATTTTCGTTGGATGTTCGGTGCTGATACAGCCAGCCGCGCCCTGCCGCTGACGCTTGGTGCGGGCTACAAGTCGGTCGCTTCGGTGCAGCTGCAGGACGATCCGCCGCTGGACCGTTTTCTGCGCTCGGATTCATGGCCCGGGCGGCGCATCGATACTGGTGAAATCGTCGATCTGCATCCGCACGGAGGGTATTTCGAATATTCGCAGTTCGCGCATTTTCTCGACGCGCGCTGGCGCTATCGATTGACGCAGGCGCCGCCGCTGGGCGAACTGCTCGACGCCTGGAGCCGGCCGCAGGGCATCGAGATCCTATACGAACGCTGCGGCGTGGACGGCTATATCGAAGGGCGTGCGCCGGGCGCGGTGTTCGCCGATGCGCAGCTGCTGGACGAGGCTGGAGCGGACATTGCGCGTACCGCGGTCGTGGCGCCCTCCGCGCTGCAGCTGGGCCTGATGCGCAATCTGCATCAGGCCGAGCAGCTCTGGCGCGACTGGGGCTGGGCCCGCTTGCGCGAGATGCGGGCCGACGCCGTTCGCCATGCGCTCGACGACGATGTCGTGCAGGCGCTGGCGCGCGACGTGCTCGAAGTGGCCCGCGCCGGCCTGCCGCCGGACGAGCGGCATTGGCTGGCCTATGCCGACTACGCACTGCAGACCCGCCGCACCGGCGCCGATCGTCTGCTGGCGCTATGGCGCAAACATGAAGGCCGCAGCGATCGCCTAGCCCGGGTACTCGAGCGCCGCGAGGTGCTGGCGCTTTAGATCGGCACAACAGTGCAAGGGCGTCGCTGCGTGAAGCGACGGCGATGTTCAGTGAGCGTGCTTTCGGTTATTGATAGACCTCGTCGGCCGCGAGAAGAATGTCCACCGGCGGATCGAAACCGATGGCGCGCGCGGTGGCGAGGTTGATCGCGATCTTGGCCGGGTCGACCCAGATCTGGCTGAGCTGGCGCGGCTTGGCGCCGTTGAAGATGCGCGCGATGGTCTCGGCATAGAACAGGCCAACGTAGGAGTAGCTCGCCTGGGCCAGGCTCATCAGCAGGCCGGCGCGAACTTGATCCGAACCCAGCATGGCAAAGCTGGGCACCTGCGCCTGGCGCAGAATGTCGGCCACCTGCGTGACCGCGTCGGGCGTCAAGCCGCGCTGCGCGGTGACATACATGGCGTCGACCTGCGTGCTCAGCCTGCGGTAGCAATCGACCGCATTGAGCGTGGCCTGCGCGGCGTCGATATTGGTTGCAGGGGCGTTGCACGACACGATCTTGAAGTGGTCTTCCTTGGCCACCTGTTCGACGGCGGAGACGGCCGCATAGGTGCGGCCCTCGGGGCTGTCTTCATAGACCAGGCCCAGCGTCTTGAAAGGCACGATCTGGTGAAACAGCTGCACCTGGCGCTGGTAGCGGTCGGGCTGCACGCGCGCGAACAGATTGTCCATGCCGCTGTCCTGGTCGCTCTTGATGATGCCCGAGCCCACCGGATCGCTGGTCGAGCCGACGACGGTCGGCACCGGAGCGCCCAGTGCGGCCATGTCCTGCCCGGCCCAGGTGCCCATGGCGATGATGAGATCGATGTCGTGCTTGTCCTTGATTCGTTGCTCGATGGCGGCGCGCATGACGGGCCGCTGGGCCGCGTCGAAATTGCCCGCCTGCCACCAGGCGTCGTCGACGAATTGCAGCGTGTTGCTCTTGGCATTGGTGGCGATGAAGTGCCACATCTGGTGCGAGTCCAGATCCGCGGGAATGGGCGGCAGGGTCAGCCAGCCCAGCTTTTGCAGGCCATCGACGACGGCGCGCAGCGTACGCGGGTATTCCGAATAGTTGCCGCCGTCGTAATAGCCCAGACGCCACCTGCGGCCATCGGGCCGGGCGTGCGGCGTGGTGGGAAAGACGCGCGTCTCGGCAGTCGGCGGCGCGCTTGCGGCGGCGGTTGCGGCCGCCTGCGCCAGGGAACCGGCCGACAGCAGGACGGCAGGCAGCAGGATGCGTAGCAGGAATTTCATAGGCGTCGTATCACCACCAGCGTGATGTCATCGAATTGTTCGGCTTGGCCGGCATAGGCGTCCACGTCTGCGACCAGGCGACCGGCCAGGTCGGCTGCCGCGGCAGGCGCGTCAGCGAGCAGGCTCAGCATGCGCTTGTCGCCGTATTGTTCATTGTCCGGGTTCATGGCATCGGTGATGCCATCGGTGTAGCCCACCAGGGTCTCTCCCTGTGCCAACTGCGTGTCCAGGCGGCGGTAGGGCAGATCTTCCTGGACGCCGCAGGCCGGGCCGCTGCGGCCCTCCAGCAGGCGCACCGCGCCGTCGGCGCCGATGACGGCCGGCGGAGGATGGCCGGCGTTGGCCCACGACAGCGCGCCGGTGGCAAGATCCAGCACGCCCAAAAGCAGCGTGACGAACATCATGTTGGGGTTGTTGGCCGACAGGCGGTTGTTGACCCGGTGCACAATGACGGCCGGGTCGGTCTCGTCCTCCGCCGTGGCGCGGATCAAGGTGCGGGTAATCGCCATGAACAGTGCTGCCGGCACGCCCTTGCCCGACACGTCGCCGACGGCCCAGCACAGCCGGCCGTCGGGCAGTTCGAAGTAATCGTATAGATCGCCGCCCACTTCCTTGGCCGGCCGCATCACGGCGTGCAGATCCACGCGCAGGCGAATTTCGCCGGCCAATGGCACCGGCAGCAGGCCCAGCTGAATGTCGTGGGCGATGTTCAGTTCGCTCTCGATACGCTGGCGCGACGAGGTTTCGCTCATCAGGCGGGCAACGTTTTCGCCCAGTTTGTCCTGCATGAAAAGAAACGAGGCTGCCAGCCGTCCGACCTCGTCGCGATATTGCCCGGGCAAAGCGGCGATCCGAGCCGGCGTCTCGGCGGGAGCGGTCAGATCCTGCTCGGGCAACTGGCGGGCGTAGTCGGTCAGCAGATCCAAGGGCCGTGTGATGCGCGCGGCCATCAGCCAGGCGCCTGCCAGAGCCAGCGCGAGCAGGCCGGCGAAAAACAGCGCCAGCCGGTTCACCAGCCGATGGGCCGGTTCGGTCAAGTCGCTGCGCGGCACGGCCGCGACCAGAGTCCAGCCCAGCGGCTTGTGATAGACCGCCTCGATTTCCCAGGCTTTGTCGGTTGCGTCCAGCCTGAATTGCAGCCGGCCTGCCGTGTGCCGGGCTTCGGTCAACATGGCCGAGAGCGGCTTGCCGGTGTTTTTGTCGATGGCATGGAGCAGATCGGCCCGTTCTGCGGGCGGCGGCGCCACCAGCCGGCCGTTGTTGTCGATGATGAAGACGAACCCCGATTTGGCCAGGGTGAGCCGCGCCAGCGAGGCGCGCACGGCGGCTTCCATGTTCTGGCGCTGGGTCTGCGTCAGTGTGAGCAGCGTGCGCGCATCGTCGGAAATGGCGAAAACCCAGTTCCAGGGCTGGAAATAACCGAAGTAGGCGTAGCGCGTTTCCATGCCGCCCTGGCTGCCGGGAATCGGCCAGCGGAACAGCGCGAAGCCGTGTCCCGATAGGCGGCTTTCGTCGGCCATGGACTTGGCCAGCAGCTGGCCCTTGATATCGCGGATGTCGGAGAGGTCGAGGCCGGCCATGTCCGGCGCGCCGCCAGCCAGCACCTTGTTGTGCGAGTCGTAGACGAAGGCGTAGCGCAGCGAGTTGAACTTCAGGCTGCCGATCCACGCAAGGGCCTGCTGCTGCGCAGCGGGCGTCGACAGGCGACCCGTGTCGGTCAGGGCCGCATAGCGAGACAGCACCGAGTTCATCATATTGCCCAGCTCGATGAGGTCGTTGCGATCCTGTCGCACCACGTTGATCTTGTCGTCGAGCAGCGCCCCCCAGCGCGCATCGGTGTCGCTCAGCACCAGGTTCAGGGTGTTGTCGACGGCGTGCTCTTCGCGGGCCACCACGGTTTGGGTGACGTCGCGCTGAGTGATCGGCATGACGACGGCCGCCACCACGAGCAAGATCGCGAAGACCAGCAGAAAGACCTTGCCGCGAAGGGAGCGGATGAACATGGAGGGATGGGTATGTGGTAAGACTGCGCGTATTTGATTTACCGATTGTAAAATGCGGGCCAGCCTTCGGGGTGAATTTGCCGCATTTCTCTTTGGGATGGCGCCTTGACTATCGCGCGTGACTCGATTTTGCGGAAGCTGTTGAACGGCCTGCACCGCCGTCCCGTGCTGGAGCTGACTTGCGCTTGCCTGGGCGTGCTGCTGCTCGCCCAGGCGCTGATCGGCGCTTTGAGCCTGTCGGCGCTGAACCGGCTGGCCACGGACACCGTGGCGGACCGCGCCGAGGTGGCCGCCCAGCGCATCGTGGGCAATATTCAGAACGGCTTGCGGCTGGGCAAGCCGCTCGGACAGTTCTTTGGCCTGAACGAAATCCTGCGCGACGGCATGGCCGACGCGAGCGGAGCGCGCGGCGTGGCGGTGGTGCTGGCCGATGGCCGCGTGCTCGAATCCGCAGGACAGACCGTGCCGGAGGCGGCCGAGCTGGGCCGCGCATTGGCGGGCGTGGCCAACGCCGAAATGCCCGCCGGTATGATGCGCCGAGGCAAGAATGA
Organism: Bordetella sp.; assembly: GCF_051960075.1. Lineage (GTDB taxonomy): Bacteria > Pseudomonadota > Gammaproteobacteria > Burkholderiales > Burkholderiaceae_B > Bordetella. Next base: position 31,211 of record NZ_JBQCER010000062.1, on the reverse strand, counting down.
GGCCTCGGGCCGGGCTCAGGGAGAAGTGGTGCTTGCCGTGCCGCTGTTCGAAGACAAGGCCGTGGCCGGCGCCGTCGTGCTGGCCATCGAGCAGGACGCGGCAGCCAGCCGCGCGCTCATCGTCCACAACCTTCTGGTTCTGTTCCTGGCCACTGCGCTCGTGGGTTTCGCGCTGGCGGTGGTTTTCAAATGGATCGTGCCGCCGGCGCAGTTGACCGAAGGCGGCAGGGCGCGGTTCGCTGTGCCGCTGGCGGCGCTGCTGCTGGCTCAGGGCATTTACGCGGCCTCGACGATCACCACGTTTCGCGATACGTCGCTGCGCGTGGCGCACGACAGTGTGGCCGCTGCCGCCGCAGGCTTGCAGCGCGACCTCGACCGCGTGCTGGGCTACGGCATTGCGCCCGATCGCCTGCGCGGCGTGGACGTGCCGTTTCGGCGGCTGGCCGGCTATTTTCCCAACATCACGGCGATAGACTTGATCGACGTCTCCGGTCGCGTGCTCGATCGGGCCAACGCGCGCGGTGCGCAGCCTGTCGACGGCTTGGCGCGGACTCTGCCCGTCGCCGATGCGCTTACGCTGGTTCTACCGTTGAGCGGCGGGTCCTCGCGCGCCAATCTGGTCGTGCACCTGGACGACCGCGCGATCGCGGCTCAGGTGCGCAGCCGCATGCTCGACGCGGCGACCGTGGTGGTCGTGTCGGTGGTGGCTGCCGTCGAGATGCTGTTGCTGCTCTCGTTGCTGATGAGCCGCGCCTACGCCGTACGCGCGCTCGGCCGCGACGATGCGCCGCGCCGCGCGCAAGACATGTCCGACGTGGGTCGCATCGCCCGGCCGGTGATGTTCGGTTTTCTCTTCGCCTGGGCTTTGCCGCTGGGGTTCCTGCCCTTGTATGCGCGCAGCCTGTCCGCGGAAGGCCTGCACCTGCGGCCTGCCATGTTGATGGCCTTGCCCATTTCGGTCGAGATGGCGTGCGGCCTGATCGCCTCGCTGCTGGCGGGCAGTCTGACCGATCGCAAGGGCTGGCAGGTGCCGGTGCTGACGGGGCTGGGCATTTCGTTGGCGGCCTTCGTGGCCTGCGCTGCGGCGCCCGACCTGCCGTGGTTCGTGGCGGCCCGCGGCCTGGTGGGTCTGGGCTACGGCTTGACCTGGATGGGCCTGCAGGGCTTCGTGGTGACCGGCAGCCCGGCCGCATCGCGCGGCCGCAACATGACCGGCCTGGTCGCAGGTTTGTTTGCCGGACATATGGCCGGCGCCGCCGTGGGCGCGATGCTGATGGAGCAGTTGGGTTTCCGCTCGGTGTTCGTGGTGGGGGCGGCGATGCTGATCCTGCCTTGTATGGGTGTGCTGGTTCTGATGCGGCCTTATATGGTCCGGGTCGAAGCGCATGCGGCGCGCGTCGCCGCGCCGGCGCGTGTGCGCCTGTCGGCGATGCTCAAGCTTTTGGCTACGCGCGATTTCGGCCTGCTGCTGCTGGGCAGCGTGATTCCGTTTTCCGTCGCGCAGGTGGGCCTGTTGTCTTTCGCGCTGCCGCTTTATCTCGAAGCGCAGGGCTCGGCTTCGTCCAGTGTCGGCCGAGTGCTGATGATCTACGGCGTTTGCGTGATCTATGTGGGGCCGCTCATGGGTCGGCTGGCCGATCGGTTCGCGGTCAAGAAGTACTGGATCGTGGCTGGCGGCGTGGTGGGAAGCCTGGGCCTGCTGGGTTTGTATTTCGACAGCGGCCTGCTGGCTGCCGCGCTGGCGGTGTTGACCCTGGCGCTGGCCAGTTGCTGTACGGGAGCGGCGCAGACGCCCTATATGCTGGCGCTGTCGGACGTGCAGGACTACGGCGTGGCAGGCGCGACCAGCGTGCTGCGCGCGGCCGACAAGCTGGGCCAGATGGCCGGGCCCTTGGTGGTAGGCGTGCTGTTCGGCGCGCATGGGCTTGGCCTGGGACTGGCGCTGACGGGCGGCATCTACCTTGCGGCCACCGTGCTGTTTTTGCTGTTTGCGCCGGCGTTGCGCGCCCGCGGCGCGCTTCCATCTTCTTCTTAATCGCCAAGCATGGCCACGCGCGGCGTCAGGCCCGTGAGCAGCGCCGCGGATATCGTGCCGGCCGAAGCTGCGACGGCTTCCACCGTGTTGCGCGGATCGCCCCAGAGCACGACGACCGCGTCCGGGCCGGAAACGTCGATATCGGTCAGATCGACCGCCAGGGTGTCCATGGCGGGACGGCCCAGCAGCCGAGTCGGCTGGCCGTCGATCAACAGGGGCGTGCCGGTCTGGGCATGGCGCGGATAGCCGTCGGCATAACCGCAGCCGACCAGGCCTATGCGCATGGCAATGGGCGCGGTGAAGGCTGCGCGATAGCCCAGGCTGGCGCCTTGCGGCAGGGTCTGCGTCGCGAGCAGGCGAGCCGTGAATCGCATGGCGGGTTTCAGGCCCAGGGCCGGGCCGTCGTGCAGGTCGGGTATGGGGCTCGCGCCGTAGAGCAGGAGGCCGGGCCGGATCCAGTCGGTTTGCGCGGCATGCTCGGGATGCAACAGGAGCGCGGCGCAATTGCTAGTGGATATCGGACCTGGGCGGCCCGCGACAACGCGGCGAAAATGCAGATCGGCGTCGGCGATGCCGTCCGCATCTTCAGAGCGCGCGTAATGGTTCAGGTGGCCGATGTCCGCGACGCGGCCTTGCTCGCGCAACGCGGCGCAGTGCGCATAGGCTAGCGCATAGTCCTGGTCGTCGAACCCGCCCAGGCGCGTGTCGCCGGCATAACGCAGCCACACCGAGGGCGGCTGCGCCGAGGGCGCGGCCGCCTGCAGCCAGGCCAGCTGATCGGCATGCGAGATCACCAGATGCAGGTCGGACGAGCCCAGCAGCGCAGTCTCGTCCGGGCGGTGCAGGCCACCGTAGACCAGGATGGGACCGCGCCAGCCGGCCGCACGGCATGCCTGCGCTTCGGACAGATCGCGCACGGCCAGGCCGTCGGCGTCGCTCAGACCGGGCAGCACGCGTGCGATGCCGTGGCCATAGGCGTCGGCCTTGACCGTGGCCCAGATGCGGGCGCGGCTCGTGCCCAGCCGTTTGCGGACCTGCGCCAGATTGTGCGCAACCGCTTTGCTGTCGATATGAGCTTGCGCCTGCGCTGTCTGGATCATGCCGTGCGGCACGCCGCTCATGGCGCGGTTTCCATCACCAGAGTCAGGCAGTTCCAGCCGGCTTCGCGCTTGTAGACCAGGTCATGCAGATAGTGGCGCATCAGTCGTATCCCGTGGCCGCCGATCTCGGCGTCGTCCAGGTTGGTAACCAATGCGGCGGGAGGGTTCCCTGTCGGATCGTAGGCCCGCCCGTTGTCGCGCAGCTCGACTTCGATCAGGCTGCCGTCGCGGCGGCATTCCAGGGTGATGGCCGCCGGTGCGGCGCTGCCGGTAGACGGATCGAAGGCATACGACACGACATTGGCGAGCGCTTCGTCCAGGCTCAGCGTCAGGCCGAAGGCGGTTGCGGGAGACCAGCCCTCGCGCTCGGCGATGTCCTCCAGCCATTGGAGGGCGCGCGGTATCGCTTCGTCGTCGGGGGACAGTTCGAGCGTATCGGACATGGTCGACAGGTTCGGGTGTGGCCGGCAGGTCGTTGTATTATCGGCCAAATAACAACCGGACAACATTGGACGGCGCAACCACACCATGAATCTCGCGGTAGAAAAAGTCGGCGACGTGCTCGTCGCACAGCTCGAAGGGCAGATCAACAGCGCCAATGCCACTGGCCTGGAAGCCGACCTGATGGGGTATGTCGACAAAGGTCAGTACAAGATCGTGCTCGATCTTGCCCGGCTCAATTACATCTCCAGCGCGGGCTTGCGCGTCGTGCTGATGCTGGCCAAGCGACTCAAGCAGGCCGGCGGAGCGCTGTCGTTGTGCAATATTCAACCTGCCGTGCGCGAAGTATTCGACATCAGCGGCTTCCTGGCCATTCTGCCCGTGCGCGACACGCGCGAAGACGCCATCAGCAGCCTGGCCTGATCCGCGCAGCGAAACCCACATGGACCGCACACAGGCCGACGCTCACATCACCCGGCTCGGCGAAGTTCTGGGCCTGGCCGGCCTGGCGCTGGATGACCAGGGACTTTGCCTGCTGGCACTCGACGGCGGCGCGCTGCTCGTCAAGATGGGCTACCAGCCGCAATCGGGCAGCATCAACCTGATGATCTGCCTGGACAAGGTCGTGCCGACGCCCATGCAGATGGCCGACCTCCTGGCAGCGCATTTCGGCTGGGCGCATGTCGATACCGGCGTGTTCGCGATCGAGCCCGGCACCGGTGCGCTGGTTCTGCAGCGGCGCTGCGATGACGACGAGCTCGGGGCCGGGCTCTATTCCATCATCGATGCCATGGTCAATGTGTCCGAACGCTGGCGCGATCTGCTGTCGACGGGCGCGAGCCCGATGACCCCGTCGCAAGGCCGCAAACCGTTTTTCCCTCTCGCGGGGCGCGTGTAGGCGGTCGCTTCGGGGCGGCTGCGCGGGGCTGCCGAGTCAACCCTGCCGGAACTTTTTTCGCCTGCCGGGTTACTCAGTCGGCATCCAAGGCTTGCGTCCAGGCGCGAGCGACAAGAATGCAAGGAGATGACGGCATGGCAACTGGAATCGAGGGCTTTCGGCAGATTGGCACCGGCATGCTGGACATGGACCGAGAGGTCAAGCGCGACGTCAATCACGGCGGCGTGCGCCAGAGCAGCTCGTCCCGCCTGTCGGCCCGCATTCAGGGTTTTTTCAAATCTCCCGCAGCGCCGATGCAGCAGCTGCAGCACGTCAGCCGCGCCGGGGTCAAGCGCGAGTTCTATGACCTGTTGGTCAAGACCGAAGGCCGCGAAGGCGCCCAGCGCGCCATGCGCGCCGTGGTCGGAAACGGACTGGGCAACTGGCTCACGAACGATCGGCCGCTCACCACCCGCACGGTCAGCCTGGTACTGGACAAGGCTCAGGAGTACCGCATGGGCTGCGTCAAGCACAATGAAAAGCAGCTCGACGATGTCATCAAGAATTCGCGCTTGAACGAGCCGGGCTTGCGCGATGCGCGCGCCGAAGTCGCCCGCGCGATCAAGTCCGATCCGCGCTACGGCAGCGAAAAACTGTCCCAGGGCAACATCGACGATCTGGTCGATCAGGCGCTGGAGAAATACGAAAGCACACGCGCCGGCGAATGCGAAAAGCGCTTCCCGGGTTTGAGCGGACTGGTCAAGCAACCCGGCAGCGGGTTCGATAAGGTCGACCTGGAACCCAAGTCCCTGCTGGGCGGCATCGCCGTCACCTTCGGCGCCAAGGAGCCGGTGGTGACCAAAGGCCTGGCGGCCATGCAGGAAACCACCGCGCTGCTGGGCCAGAGCGCCTGGAACCAGACCGATCTCAAGAACCTGGGGCAGCAATTGACGGACAAGCGTGCCGAGGTCGACGGCCTGATCAATCAGGCCATCGAGCGCGACATCGTGCTGGGCGATCGGATCATCGCGCTTGACACGCAGATCGCTACGCTTGAGCAGCAACTGGATACCTTGCCGAGGAACGATCCCGGCCGGGATGGCCTGATCAATCAGATCGACGCCGCGAAAGAAGAGAAGGCGAGCTTGATTCCGACGCGCAATCTGCTGCTGGCCATGGAAGAAGACCTCCACCATCAACTAGGCCTGATCGACAGCAAGATCGCCTATGTGGACGAGCTTCGTCTGAACGACCCGCTGAGCGACCGCTCGGTCAAGCACAGCAATCTGGTGTGGGCCAATGCCGGCAACGTACTGCTAGACAGGCTCGACAAGGCCATCGAGGACGGCGACGTGCAGTTGGACGGCGCGCAGCGCCTGGCCTTGCAGAAAGCGCGGCTGGATTGGCAGGACAAGATCGGCGAAGTCGGCCGGACGTATCAGGACAGCGAAAACGGCGACCTGCAATCCATTTCGGGCAACAAGAAGGAAACCAACCATCCGATCGTGCAAGGCAAGCAGGACATCCAGAACCAGCTTCGCTCTTTGCTGGAGGGCGTGGGCGTTCCCAGAGACGCGCTCCAGGATCTGCTCAGCGACAAGTCCTGGAAGCAGGCCGAGCCCAAGGCGCTGTCCACCATGGAGACCTGGCAGCCGGTAAGCCGCGACATGGTCGTCATGCGCGACGGCGTGATGCGCACTTACAAGAGCGAGATCACGCCGGGGCATCTGATCGACCCGCGCCTGGGCGTGGTCGACCCGAACGGCAGAGTGGGCGGCACCAGCGCCGGCGTGACCGACAGCCTGGATCACGCGCGCAATCTCAAGGTGAGCAAACTTATCGGCACCGATGGGCAGCCCATGACCACGATGATAGGCCACGGCGTGCTCGACATGTGGGGCGTGCAGGATCCGCAGGCGCGCAGGCAGTCGAACGAAACCGGTGCCAAGGAGGTGCTCGAGCTCGCGCTGTCGAGCAACGACCGGCTGCGCACGACGCTGGAGACGCGCGATCCCCTCAATCCCGGCCCCAACCCCAGGCTGGTGCACGTCAGCGTCAACCTGATCTCGCCCGACAGCCTGCGCGACAATCTGGGCGTGAATGCCTATCAGGAGCGGACCTACACCTTCAATCAGTTCGAGGCCTTCGAGTCCAATTCCGGCACGGACAAGACGCTGCGCCTGCTGGGCGGCGATCACCAGAATCGTACGGCCACGGTCGACGTGGACACGATCACTTTTTCCTTCGGCATCAATGCCATCGCCACCGGCACGCGCGAGAAGTTCATGCGTACCTGGAGCAATGTGCACGAGCACAACACGCAGAACATGATCAAGCTGGTCGGCGATCTGGGCGAAGGCCGGTTCGGCGCGCGCGGCGCGCGTCCCGGCGGCTTCGTCGGCGATGTCTACGACAGGCTGGAGCGGGTTGCCAACGATGCGAACGACCCGAACCACGCGGTCGCGCAGGAAATGATGGGGCAGCTGCGTGCCCAGACCGACCTGGTCCGCGGCATGTTCACCGAAGAAGCCTTTCGCACGGGCAACGGCGACACCGCCAAGATGGGACGCGAGATCCTGGTGCTGCAAGGCATGGCCGAGCAGGGGCTGCAGCGGGTCGGGGCCGCCGATCTGGCCGGCACCATGTCCAAGGGCTGCAAGAGCGACAAGGACCGCGGCGGCGTCACCGACGTCGAGGTCAAGTCCAAGCTCATCCTGCGCGATATGGGCGGCGAGATGAATCCCGACGAGACGCTGCAGGGCGACGACCAGGGCGTCTATTACACGGTCAGTTCCAGTTCGGGCCAGCTGGAGAACCAGCGCTGGAACACCGGCCTGCCGGGCAGCAAAGAAGCCGGACACCTCAAGGACCGTCTGCCCGATCCGCAAGTGCGGCAGTATCTCTGCGGCCTGGGCGCGTTCGCCAAAGCCTGACGACAATCCGATCACGAGCATCCACAAGGAGTCATCATGTCCCTTACCGCATTCCAGGCGCTGGTCGCCGAACTGGGTCAATCGCTGGGCATGGCCGGCATGTCGGCCGGCGAGGACGGCTACATCGGATTGACCATCGACAAGCGGGACGTCCATCTCCAATACGAGGCGGAAGAAGACACCGTCGTGTTGTTCAGCCGGCTGCAGGAAGTCGACCCCGACCGGCGCGATGTCGTCTACGGCATGCTGCTGGCCGCCAACGTGCTGTGGCAAGGCGCCAACGGCGCCACGTTCAGCGCCGATCCCGACACCGGCCGAATCTTCCTGGCCGACCGGCGCGCGCGCGCCGCGCTGGACGTCGATGCGCTGAGCGCGTGGATCGAACGCTTCGTCGATACCGCCGGCTACTGGTATGCCCGTATCGAGGCGGCCAATGCCGGAGGCCCGCTGCAGGACGCCGACACGGCGCCCGCGGGGGCGTTCACCCCCGGCGGCCTGCCCCCCGGCATGGGCCTGGCCTGAGCCTGTACACTCGCACGATCTGTCCGACACAGAAGGAAGCCCCCTATGCAAAGGACCCTGCGGTCGCTTGCTTACATCCTGGTTCCCGCCGCGCTGATGGCGGCCTTGGCGGGTTGCGGCAACGTGCCGTCGAGCAACGGCGCAGGCGGCCCTCAAGCCGTCGCCACGCCGGTCGTCGTCACGGATCCGGTCGATATTTATGTGGCCCAGTCGCAGGCGGCTTCCGGGCTGAACGCCGTGACCGTGCCGGGTGGCGTGATCTACGTGCAACGCATTCCGGTGCTGACCCGTGCGGACCTGACCGATGCGGCCGCCATGATCGATCAGCAAGGGCAGCATTTCGTGGGCTTGCGCTTTACCGACGCGGGCACGCGCAAGCTGGCCGCGGCCAGTTCCAGCAATATCGGGCGCATGCTGGCTCTGGTGGTGGGTCGCCAGTTGGTGGCGTCGCCGCGCATCACCGAACCGCTGAACCGCGGGGTGCTGGCCTTCGGCGTACCGACTCAGCAGGCGGCGCGGGACATCGCTGCCCGCATCCGGGGCGAGGAGACCGCGACCCAGCCGACGGCGCTGCCGGCGGTGCAATAGGCGCGGCACGGCCCCCGCGCAGCCTTTCTGATTGCGAGTGGCGGGCCTGCCTCGTCATGCGCCGAGGCTGGCGCGCAAGGCTTGCAGAAACGCCTCGCTCGTGGGGTTCAGGTGCGCGTTGGCGCGGCGGATGACGCTCAGCTGGCGACGGATCATCAGGTGCTCGACGGGGAGCGCCGCCAACATCCCCTCGCTCAATTCCCTGGCGATGCTGATGCGCGGCAGCCATGCAATGCCGCCGCCATACATCACGGCCTGCTTCAATGCCTCGGTATTGCCGAACTCCATCACACTGCCTTGCCGGATGCCGTTGGCTTCGAGCATATCGGCAATGAGTTCGCGCGTGCCCGAGCCGTGTTCGCGCATCAATAGCGGCAGGCCGTCGATGTCGGTCGCCATGACTCGCCTTTGTTTCAGCAGATCGTGGTTCGGCGCCACCACCGGCACGAGATCGTCCTGCTGGAACGGTTCGGCCACCAGCCCGCCGACATGCAGAGGGCCTTCGATGAAGCCGAGCGCAAAGCGCATGTCCGCGACCCCTTGAGAGATCTGTTCGGTATTGCCGACGAACATGGTGATGCGCACAGCCGGATTGTCGCGGCGAAATACGGCCAGGCGCTGGGGTAGAACATACGTGCCGTTCGTGTTGCTGGCGCCGATGGACAGATGTCCCATGCGCGCATCGGAGATCTCCTGCATTGCGGACTGGGCCGTGCGGGAGATGTCGAAAAGGCGCGTCGCATACTCCTGCAGCACCTCGCCGGCATGGGTCATGCGCATGCCGCGCGGCATGCGCTCGAACAGCGTGACGCCCAGGCGCGCTTCGAAATCCTTGATTTCACGGGACAAGGCGGGTTGCGAGATATGCATCCGCTGCGCGGCGGCGGAGATACTGCCTGTCTCGGCGATCGCATTGAAGATGGCCAGGTGATGAAGGTTCATATGCATTTTTTATATGGGTGGCATCATATAATTGTATTTTATTTATACATAACCGGCAGTCATAATTCGTTCCGTCTTTAAGCACGGGTGTGGCGCGGATGCTGCGCAATGTCGTCTCCCCTGCCGCCAACGAATTTGAAAAGGATTTCCGTCATGAGCCGTCTTCCCCTGCGAGCCAACGCGGCAGGCTTGTTCTTATCCTTGGGTGTGGCCGGCGTCGCGCTCTGGCTCGGGAATATGGAGCCGGTGATCGGCGGCCCGGTTTTCGGCATCCTCCTGGGCATTCTGGTACGCGCCTTCTTCGCGCCGGGCGAGCATTTCAACCCCGGCATCGGCTTCGCGTCGAAGTACGTTCTGCAATGGTCGATCATCGCGCTGGGCGCCGGCCTGAGTCTTGCTCAGGTCGCTCACACCGGTCTGGACTCGCTGGCCGTCACGGTCGTGACCATATCGGTTGCCGGCCTTTCCGCAGGGGGGCTGGGGCGCTTTCTGGGGGTGGGCGGCAAGCTCAAGCTGCTGATCGGCGTTGGCACCGCCATCTGCGGCGGATCGGCCATTGCCGCCATTACGCCGATCATCAAGCCCGACCAGCACGAAACCGCGTTCTCGATCTCGACGATCTTTCTCTTCAACATCGTCGCCGTGCTGCTGTTTCCGGCGCTGGGCCATATGCTGCATCTGTCCGACGCGGGCTTCGGCATGTGGGCGGGCACTGCGATCAACGACACTTCGTCCGTGGTGGCCGCGGGCTACAGCTACAGCACGGCCGCCGGCGACTTCGCCACCATCGTCAAGCTGACGCGCGCCACGCTCATCATCCCGATCTGCCTGGCACTGGTGGTCATCGTCGCTTACCGCGAAAAGCGCCACGGCAAGAACAACTTCAAGCTCTCGCGCGTGTTTCCCTGGTTCATCCTGTGGTTCCTGGTGGCATCGGCCCTGCGCACCGCCGGGGCGTTTCCGTCCGGCGCGCTGCCCGTCATCCATTACGCAGCCGAAGTCATGATCGTCGTCGCACTGACCGCGATCGGCCTGTCGTCCAACCTGCGGCGCATGGCGCAGACCGGCGTGCGGCCCATCCTGCTGGGCCTGGGCGTCTGGGCTGCGGTATCGATCAGCAGCCTGCTCGTGCAGGTGGTGATGGGGCAGTTGTAAAAGCGTGTCCGATCGGCGGGCATCCCGATGGATCGGGGCAGGGCCTTTTTGACCGGACTCTCCGAGATATGCCATAATCGCGGGCTTCTACGGGGGTCGATAGCTCAGTCGGTAGAGCAGCGGACTTTTAATCCGTTGGTCGCGAGTTCGAGTCTCGCTCGACCCACCAGTTTTTTTCCTGAGCAATCAGACGCCTACGCCACCTTTGCCGGTGGCGTTTGTGTTTCTGGCGAGGCATCGTGACGCAAATGTGCCGTAGATGCCATGACCACCGCACCCATACTCTCGGCGTGCACGACCAGATCGGCTGGTCTCAGATGGCCCCATCTCTCCCGGCAGTGCCCTATCTCTCCTGACAGCACCAAGTTATCCGACGAGCCTGGAGAGATGGGGCAATCCCACATCAAGCTCCAGGACGCAGGTCTTGGATATCAGGCAAATCTCCTAGGGATTCAACACGGCTAGGCCTAGGAAGTTTGGCTGATATTTAGCTTACAAATGCGGACATAAGATTTCTTCCATGCAACAGGCCGTCAGGCCTTGTTAAGGGAAGAGAGAAATGTTGCGGTTTGCGATCAAATTTGGAGCGCTCGTGCTCGCCGCCGCGGTGGTTCCTTCGGCGGTTGCGGTCAAGCTCGCGCCAAAAACGACCGCGCCCAACACGGCCGCGTCCAATCCGGCCGAGCCGAACCCCCCCAACGGCAAGCTCAATGATCAGGGCGACATTAATTCCGAACCCCTGGCCGGGTTGGTCATCAACCGGACCAAAACCGTATTGGGCTGGGATTTCTACAGCAATTTCGCGTCTCTCTGGTCGTCGCTGCATCCGGAATCCCGCGACAACCTCACGATCATCGAACGTCCGACTGCCCAGTTCGGCAGCGAGATCTCGATAACTTTCGCGAACGACACGGTCGTCTATCACGTCTTTCTGCCGCCTACGCGCTCGCGCGTGCAGGAGCAAAGCAGCCAGGCGGTGCAAGTCGTTAGCGACAACATCATCAGAATCGAAGTCCAACGCAAGATCTTCAAGGATTTTGATCTGGGCCCTGAGGAGCTGTGATCATGCGTGTGAACCAACAACAATCAAGCAGCAGGCGTGGCGCGTACTTGGCTCTTTTGGCAGGTGCCGCAATGTTGACAGTCGCGCCAGGCGCGGCGCTGGCCGGGCAGCTGCTCTATACCCCGGTCAATCCGGATTTTGGCGGCAATCCGCTCAACGGCCCGAATCTCTTGAACAGTGCTCAGGCGCAAAAGCGATTCCCGTTGCCTACGGCCGGCCTGCCCACCTTCGATAACGGCATTGTCGCCCAGACGAGCAACACCTTGATCTTTCAAAGGGGTAGTGAGTACTACGCCTACAACATCGATACCGGGACGCTGACGCTGATCAATTTCAATCAATTTTCGACGACGGGTGTACAGCCATGAGCGCGTATAGGGAGGTCCCCATCCCCGCTTATGCGGCGCGCATCCGCTGCTTGAGCCTCGCCGCCATGTGTGCGATCGCTTTGTCGGCATGCGGAGCGCTTAGGCAGCCCGCCGATGCGTCTGGACCGGCAAAGCTCACACCGCCTTCTCCGTCGATGGTTGAGCTGATGCAATTGCCGCCGCCGGAGCGCAAGATTGTTGCGGCTGTCTACGGTTTTCGCGACGAGACCGGACAATACAAACCCTCGCCGGATAGCGCGTTTTCAACCGCGGTCACCCAAGGCGCGTCTGCTTTTCTGATCAAGGCGCTACGGGACTCGGGCTGGTATACCCCGGTGGAGCGCGAAGGCCTGCAGTCATTGCTGACCGAGCGTCGCGTGCTGCGCGCCATCGAGGTCTCGCCGGGGCCCAACGGCAAGCCGCCCGCGACGGAGCCGGCCACTGCAATTCCCAACCTGATACCGGCGTCGATCATCTTCGAAGGCGGCATCGTCGGGTATGACACCAATACTCGCACCGGCGGCCTGGGGGCCAAATTTCTTGGCATCAGTCTGTCGACGCAGTTCAGCGTGGACCAGGTCACCGTCAATCTGCGCGCCGTCGATGTGAATACCGGCGCGATCTTGGACAGTGTCTCGACCACCAAGACGATTTATTCGTACGAAGTCCATCCCGGGTACTACCACTTCGTCAATTACTACGATTTGCTGGAACTCGAGGCTGGCTACACCAGCAATGAACCCGCTCAGCTCGCGGTAAAGGCAGCTATCGATGCGGCCGTGCTGCATCTGACCGTGCAGGGTATCGAGAACAATCTTTGGCGTTTGCGCAACCCTGCCGATATCAACTCGGCCATCATCCAGCGCGTCCTGCATGAAGAAGAAACTCGAGTCAAAGCGTCAGTTCCCCAGGCATCGGGCGCGGCCGATCAGGCTGAGCAAGTTGTTATGTCTGGTCATTAGCCGAAAGCGTGACCGAGGAGGTTGCCATCATGAAATTAGCAATGCATATCGAGAGCCGGTCGAGTTGGCGGCGATTTCTGGGCATGTTGGTCGTGGCGTTGGCGTTGCCTGGCGCGGCGCAGGCGCAGGCCATGGATCTCTATCCCACATCAGAATTGCCCGCAATTGAATTAGGGCATGGTTCGACCGCGGCGGTCATGCAGCGGGGCGCCAACAACGACTCGCAAATTACCCAGGTAGGCGCCAGCAATGTGGGCAGGGTTGCACAATCCGGTGCTAACAACGAGGCCAATGTGCTGCAAACCGGTGTCGGCGAAATTGGCGCCATCCTGCAGATCGGCTACGGCAACGAAGCGTCGTTGAAACAGTACCTCAGCGGCGGTCGTGCCGATCTCACCCAGATTGGAACCAATAACCAACTCAGCGTGGTTCAGCGCTACACCCCGTACGTGCCTGTCACGCAGATAGGCAACAACCTTCAACTCAAGCTGTATCGATAGCCCGTTTCCGCAAAGCCCGGTACCAAGACCGCTGGGCGGCGTTTTTTGAACCAAGGTCTTGACAACTCTAGCTAGAGGACTATTGCCATGAAATCCAAACTTTGCGCTATCTCGGTCGGTGTTGCACTGGCCTTGGCTGGTACGGCTGCCTTTGCCGGCAGTACTGCCACCACCGATCAGTTCGGCTTCGCCAACGGTGCCACTGTCACCCAGAAGTACAACGCCAATGCCGATGCCTATATCGGTCAAACCGGCTCCCTGAACCAGGGTGACATCACTCAAAACTACACCCACGGCAATACCGATGCCACCATCAACCAGAACGGTTTTGGCAATCATGCGACCGCCTACCAGGCGTCCACCTGGGGTGCCAATTCCGACATCTCCCAGACTGGCGTCGGCAACTACGCCAAGACCGACCAGACTTATGGTTTCGGCCAGGACGCCAAAATCGTCCAGGTGGGTTACGGCAACCACGCCATGGCAACTCAGACCGGCAACACCAATGCCGATGCGTCGATTTCCCAATACGGCATGTCCAACGTAGCGACCTCGACGCAGAAGTACGGCTTTAATCAGGATGCCACGATCTACCAGGTCGGCGCCCTGAACAACGCCATGGTGAGTCAGACGGGTTCGTACCTGACCTCGCATCAGACTCAGGTCGGCACGGCGAACCACTCCGTCGTAACCCAGGTCGGCTTCTGATCGCCGCCTCGACGACCTACCGCGGTCTGCGTACAGATAGCCTGGCCGGGCTATCTGTGCGTTTACGCTTTCCCCGGATAACCAGGAGCTCTCCATGATGGTTGCCGACATGAACTTGCACGTCTGGCTTGGGACTGTGCCCAACGCTCCGCCTGGCATTATCGCGACTTATGTGCAAAGCCCTGAAGAGGGAGATTTGCAATACAGGCTCAACGTCGTCAAGCAGGGCCGATCCGGTTCCTCGACGATCAGTCAAGGCGGCGCCGTGCATGTTCAGGCCAACGCGCCGACGGCTTTGACGAGGTTTTCGTTATCGGTCGGTAAAAACGATAGCTGCCGCATCGAACTGACTCTGCTGGCCGATGGTGTCCAGTCCGGGGTCTATCAGTTCGAGTGCCCCCGCACCCCTGGTCGCTGACGGCGTCGCCTGTAGGTGCGTCTGATCCGCTCTGAAGACATCAACAACGGTCACGGCACGCAGGCATAGTCACAAAATGCCGCCACAAGTCAGTAACTCTTGTTAAGCATTGTCACTCTCTTTGCCGCCAGGATATTGAGCATGATCAATTGATCGGCATGGGTTTCAAAAATAATGGGCCATAGATCCACATTTTCCTGCGCGGGGTGGAAGCGATGGTCACTATTGCAATTGTCGAACCGAATGCACTGATACGCATGGGCATTCAACAGGTCCTGAAAACCCTGCCTGATGACATCCTTTGCGTTGAACTGGATTACACGCAACTCTTCAACGGTAGCGGCAATTCGCAAATCGATCTGATGTTGCTCGCGGTGCCCGATACGATCGAGCTCACGCTCCAGTTGGTGGAGATCGCACAGCGCAGCTATCGACCGCAACACATCGTGCTGCTCTCGGAGACGCCGATCCTGCCTTATTCCCTGTCCGATTTGCCTCCGATTCTGAGCGGCTATATCTCGAAGTGCGCGTCGGCCGATATGATGATGGAGTCGATTAACGTCGTGCTGGCCGGAGGGACCTGCGTTCCCAGCTCATCCGTCACTGCCGGCCAGATTTGCACTCGACCGCGCGATGGTGTCGCGCCCAGGCGCCGTTGGTATGAGCAGTCTGCGTCGCCAATACTCAACGGCGAACCCGCGCACCCAATGCCGGCCAATTTGCTAGCGAAACCGGGTCAGCCGTGCCGCCCCATGAACGGTCTCGCCCCTTCTTCGCAGACCCTGCAGCCCATAACGCGGGCTGACCCGTCGGCGCCGCTGCCGTCCACCGAATTGATCGAAATCGAAGCGGCGCTGCTTAAGTTGACACCTCGCCAGTACATGGTGCTCGCGTTGCTGGCCCGGGGCTATCCGATGAAAAAAATCAGTCGTGAGCTCAATATCTCGCTCGCCACGGTCAAAACGCATACCGAAGCCATCTACCTGCGTCTTTCTGCCAGCAACCGCAATGGGGCAGTCTATGCTGCGTTGTCGCGCGGGGCGTCGCTGGGCTGGCCCGATTTGAGAGTGTCCTCGAGCAGTGATTCGAGGCTGCGAAAAGATGAGCGCGTCTGAATCAGCCAGACAGGCGGGGATCACGGCGGGATGTCGTGGCACGAGATGGTTATGACGCCATAGGGTCGAGCGGCCGCGCGCATTTCTGGCGTGGATGCTCCGAGCGCCGTACCCGTGTTTTTGCCAGAAAGTCCGATATATGGACCTGGTATCTCCACGCATTTGAGTGACTGGCTTTTAATACCTAGAATTAAAAAATAAAGGTGTTAATCAAAATGATGGTTCATACAACGGACCTTATCGAGACAAAGCAATGCTGCTGCTGGCCAAGGCCATAGGCGTATCGTGAGCATCGCAAAGGAGAAGAGCGATGCGTCACATTGAACATCCCGGTCCGGTCGCCGCCCAGCGGCGCCGCACGGTGAATTGCGATATCAGGCATGTCGAGATCGAGCTGCCAGCAGGCACGACCTTGCTGGCGGCGTTCACGTCGGTGCTCGAGATCAATCGCGCGCAGGGCGCCGTCGCCAGGCTGCGCGGGGGCCGCTTTGAGCCCTTCGCGTACTGCATGCCGGCGTTGTCCTCGACGCCGGAGCATGCGGTTTACTTCAGCGAGCGCCACCAACTGCCGGGATCCGTCCGCTTGGAAAGCGCGTGCGTGACGGTAGGCCGACGCGATGCCGAGCCGTGGCTCCACTGTCACGGCATCTGGCATGACGCAAATGGCCGGCGTCTGAGCGGACATGTGCTGCCCGACGACGCGGTGATCGCCGAACCGATCGAGGCTTCGGTATGGCTGATGGACGGCGCGACTTTCGACGTCGTGCCGAGTCCGGAAACGGGCTTCTCCTTGTTCGAGCCGGTTGCGGTGCCTCCGTTTTCCCCGAAGAAAAGCAGTCCGTTCGCGATGTCGATACGCCCGAACGAAGACTTCTGCACCGCGCTCGAAGCCGAATGCAAGGCGCGCGGAATCGCGCAGGCGCGGGTGCATGGCGGCGTCGGTAGCCTGATCGGCGCCACTTTCGACGACGGCAGGCAGGTGCATCCCATCGCGACGGAAGTCTTTATTCGCGACGGACACATTTCGGCGGCGCAGGAGGGCGGCCTTGCCGCGCAGATCGACGTGTCTCTGGTCGACTACCTCGGCGGCCTGAGCGAAGGCCGTCTGCGGCGGGGCGAGAACCCGGTCCTCGTGACATTCGAGCTCATGGTCGAACCCACAGCCTTTGCGCAGGCGTAGCGGCGCGGCCTTCCCGGAAACTGGAAAATCTGGCTCGTACGGCAGCGAATCTTCGGGCTGACTCGCGTGTCGCAGTGGTCAACGGCGCGGCGGGCGGCCTCGGCAGTGCGGTCGCGGTTCGCCTTGCCCAGGCCGGCATGCACGTCGTCGTTACCGACCTGAGCGTGGATACGGCGCAAACCATCGTCGCCGACGTCACGGCGGTGCCGGCAAGAATCCAAATTATATTAAATAAATCAAAGAGTTAATTAGGCCCCCTGAGGAGTGTGGCGATGCGCGCGCCCTCCTTTCTGCCCATGCGGCCCGGCGTCGACGCCGGCCTCTTGCGCCGTGCGGCACGTAGGGCAGGCCAGCGGCAGTCGAAGGCCTGGGTTTTGGAGGCTGGATTCAGTCCCGCTTTTCTTGTACTTTGGCACTATGATACGAATTATTTCTTTTGCAGCACGTAGTTAGCGTATGTCCATCAGAAGCTGCATGAGGAGTTGGCGCAGCGCCAGCTTGCGGGCGACAAGAACCCCGGGCGGCCCAAAACCTCCCTTGACGATTTCTTAACCGGAGAGTGGAGTTTTGAGCGGCGAACAAGACTACTCGACCCTCGGCAAGCAGCCCATCAGCGATGCGCAGCCCGCGGGCAGCGACGTGCGCAACGCAGATGACTACGACACGCTGCAGGCCGAGATCGGCAAGATGTCGAATCCCGTCGCCAGCGGTTCGATCGATTGGCAGCAAGTCGTCACTCTGTCCGAAACGATTCTGTCCACCCAGAGCAAAGATCTGCTGGTGGCTAGTTACCTGACCGGCGCTCTGTTGCAAACGCGCGATCTGCCCGGTCTGCTGGACGGTCTGCGCGTGGTCGGCGACATGCTCGAGACCTACTGGGACACGCTGTTTCCGCCGCTGGCGCGCCTGCGCGGGCGCCGCAACGCCCTGCAGTGGCTGATCGAGCGCGTCACGGCGCACAGCGAAGAGCACGACTGGTCGTCGCTGCCGCCGCAAGAGCCCGAACTGGTCGAGGGCCTGCGCGCCTGCATGCGGGCCATCGATGCCGTCACCGCCGAAAAAGACGGCGAAGCGCCCTCGATGCGGCCTTTGCTCACGCTGGTGGGCAATCTCTCGGTCAAGGAGCCGCCTGCGGCGCCGGCCGCCGCCGCGAGCGCCGCCGAGCCGGTCGCTGCCGGCACGGCAGACGCGAGCGCCACGCTGCCGGCTACGCCGCTCGACTCCGCCGAGAACGCAGAGCAAGCCGCCGGCGAGGCCTTGTCGCGTCTGGCCGACATTGCGGCCTGGTTCAACGATGCGGGCTCGAACGCGCCGATGGCGTTTCGCCTGAATCGCGTCGCCGCCTGGGGCGGCATCGACGTGCTGCCGCCTGTGCAGGACGGCCGGACCCCGCTGCCCGCGCCCGTCCAGCCGGTGCAGGACGCTTTGCGCAATCTGGAGAACGCCCAGGCCAATGAAGAACTGATCCGTTTTGCCGAAACTCAGTTGCCCAATTTTCCGTTCTGGCTCGACCTGAACCGCGTTGCGGCTCAGGCGCTGGGCCGGCTGGGCGACGAGCACGATATGGCGCGGCGCGAAGTGTGCGGCCAGACGGCGGCCTTGCTGACCCGACTGCCCGACCTGGCGCAGCTGGCCTTTGCCGACGGCACGTCTTTTGCCGACGGCGATACGCGGATATGGCTGCAAAGCCTGGGCGGCGGCGATGCGGCGGCGCCGACGGCCGACCCGCTGGCCGGCGCGATGGGCGCGGCGCGCGCGCGCGCTGCCGATGGCGACCTGTCGGGAGCGGCCGCAGGCCTGCAGCAGGCTATTGCGCAGACCGCAGCGCCTGCCGCGCGGCTGCGGCTGCGCACGCTATTGTGCGAGCTGCTGTTCGCCGAGCGGCCGGGCGCCAATATCGAAGCCTTCGCCCAGGCCGTTCTGGCCGACATCGATCGCCACGACCTGGTCGCCTGGGATCCGCCGCTGGCCCTGGCCGGCCTGGTTGCCGCCTATCCTATCCTGGCCCGCGACGAGGGCAGCAAGCCGCGCGCCGACGCGCTGCTGGCGCGCATCGCAGCGCTGGACGCGCGGGCCGCCGTCAATCTTGTCACCTGACGGACCCGTGCACGGAAATGGAACGTTTTTTGCATGAATGCCCACTCACACCATCAACCGCCAAATTCCGCCACCGAACAGGAATGAGTCAGCAGGAATGAACCCACTGCCAGCAAGTCTCCCCGGTAAGTCCCTACTGCCCAGGCTGGCGGCATTCCTGCCTTGCGTGCTGTCGGCGTTCTTGCTGGCCGGTTGCGGCGGGGGCGGCAGCCCCGATGCCTCCCGCAAGCAGGTCATGGCCAACGTCAATTGGGAGTTCGCCAAGGACGCTGTCATGGTCGAGGTGGCCGCTGCGCCGAACCTGAACGAGTACGCGGGCCAGTCGCACACGCTGTTGCTGGGGGTCTACCAGATGGCCGACCCCGCGCCCTTCTACAAGATGCTGGCCGACTCCAATGCGCTGGCCCAGAGCCTGAGCAGCGAGAAGGGCGGCGATGCCTACGTGCAGTTCACGCGCTATATCGTCGCGCCCGGCCAGCATTCCATCCTGATCCTGGACCGCGCGCAGAAGGCGAAATACATCGGCCTGGTCGCCGGCTACTACAAGCTGTCCGGCGCGACCGCGGCTCGGCTCTTCGAAATCCCGCTCTCGGTGTCCAGCGACGGCCTGATCACCACGACCTGGAGCGCGGCGCCCATGACCCTGGCGGTGCGCATGAATTTCGGCGCCGACGGCATTCTCAATGCCGACAAGCTCAACCACGATCCTGCGGCGAAGAAGATGCAGGAGGCCGTGCCGCTGGATGGCGGCGGCAAAGAAATCAAGCTCACCGACGAATCCATCCAGGACGCGGTGCAGCAGCATCAAACGCTTCAAAAGATCGGGAATTGAAGGCAATGAACAACAAGCAGGGGATCTACTGGTATCAAGGCATGTTCATGCAGCCGCAGCATTTCCAGCTGGCTGATCTGCATGCCCAATTCCGCAGCAAGCCTCTCATGGAAACCGGGCTGCCGCATTTCTGGGGGGTGGGCGACCTCGAGCTGTCGCAGTCCGCCATCGCCAATCGCACGATCGAAATCACGCGCGCTCAGCTGCTGTTTCCCGACCACAGCTATGTGGAGTTTCCCGGCAATGCGGTGATCGCGGCGCGTTCGTTCGACGCGGCCTGGACCGAAACCGACA
This sequence comes from Bordetella sp., assembly GCF_051960075.1. Taxonomy (GTDB): domain Bacteria; phylum Pseudomonadota; class Gammaproteobacteria; order Burkholderiales; family Burkholderiaceae_B; genus Bordetella. The sequence continues at coordinate 11,081 of NZ_JBQCER010000062.1, read as the reverse complement.
AGCCTTTGTCCGTGTACCTGGGCTTGAAGAAACTCAGCATCCAGGAAAAGAACGTCACCTTGTCCGACGCATTGCCCGCCGCCGCGGTGGCTACGCGTTACGTGTCGGTGGGCAACCCGCCCGAAGTCCCTGATCTTTACTCCGAAGGCCCATCGGCGCAGGTGCGCACGCTGCAGCACGTCGTGCGCATTTTCTTCGACGGCGAACTGGAAGACCTCGGCGATTACGACCTGATCCCCATCGCGCGCCTGGCGCGCGATGGGGACGCCATCCGGCTCGCGGGCGACTTCATTGCGCCTTGCTATGCGCTGGGCGCCTCCGAAGCGCTGTCGCTGATGATCCGCGACATACGCGACGAATTGGCCGGCCGGGCGCGTCAGCTGCAGGAATACAAATCGTCGGGCGACAGCGTCAAGACGGATTTCGATCCGAGCTACCTCACCTTTCTGCTCGCGTTGCAGTCGCTCAATCGCGCCAGCCCGTATCTGTTCCATCTCATCGAAACGCCGCAGGCGCATCCGTGGCTGGTCTACGGCGCCCTGCGCCAGCTGGTCGGAGAACTCAGTTCGTTCTCGCTGCGATTCAACATGCTCGGAGAGTCCGAAGACGGCGCTCCCGGCCTGCCGCCGTACGACCACGCCAATCTGGGCCACTGCTTCACGCGCGCACGCGCGCTCATCAGCAGCCTGCTCAACGAAATCACGATCGGGCCCGAATACCTGGTCATGCTGCAATACGAACACGGGGTCTATGCCGGCGAGTTGCCGCGCGCTTTCTTCGATCGCCGCAATCGCTTCTACCTCGTGGTGCGCACCGCGCTCGATCCGCATCGGGTGACCGACGCCTTGCTGCGCGATGCCCGCCTGGCCGCGGCCGACGACATCGCCGGCCTGGTCGGCCATGCGTTGCCCGGGTTGGAACTGATCCACATGGCGGCCGCGCCGCAAGGCCTGCCCCGGCGCGCGTCGTCGTATTACTTCCGCATCGAACAGGTCAGTCAGCTGTGGGATGCGGTCGAGCAGCAGGGCCGCATTGCCTTGCAATGGCTCGACGCGCCGGAAGACATCAAGGCCGAGATCGTCGTGCTGCGCAGGTAACGCCACGCCATGAAACTCATCGACTGCTTCATTCCCTTTTTTGCGCTGGTGCGCCACTTCCAGTCGGCGCCCGAAGGCGATGCCGCCGCGCTCTCCGCGCGGCTCGACGGCATGGTGAACGATGCGCGCAATCGATCGCGCGACGCGGGCTATGCCGACGCCGATATCGACGAGGCCCTGTTCGCCGCCGCGGCCTGGGCCGATGAAACGCTGATCGCCGCGTCGGGCTGGAGCAGCGCGGCCGATTGGCAGCGCCATCTGCTGCAGCGGCGCTATTTCTCGGTTTCCAATGCGGGTGTGGCGTTCTTCGAGCGCCTGGGCAGGCTCGCACCCGAACGGACGGCCGTGCGCGAAGTCTATGGTCTCGCGCTGGGCCTGGGCTTTGCAGGTCGATACGGCTACGACCGCAACCAGAAGGCGCTGACCGACATCAAGCGCGCCACGTTGACGGCGCTGCTCGAGGGCGACGATGTCTTGCCCGGCGATGGCAATCTGTTGATGTTCCCCGATGGCTACGGCGCCTTGCTGGACGAGGCGGGCGCCAGAAAAGGCGGCGCCCGGCGGCCTTCCCTCTCGCGCTTTACCTGGGGCGCGCTGCTCGCGCCGCTGGCCATGCTGTTGGCGATGTACGGCATCTATCATTTCACCGTCTGGCGGCTGGTCGTCAGTCTCCTGCCGCAAATACACCTATGAAAGTACTAGGCAAGGTTCTGCTGTGGCTCCTGGCGCTCGCCGTCCTGGGCGTGCTGTGCTGGGGCTTGGCCTTGTATCTGGAATGGCCGCTGTGGTTCGCCGTGGCGCTGTTTGCAGGCTGTATCGGCCTCTATCTCCTGATCAAATTTCTGCGGCGCCTCTATATCGTGCTGCGTTCGCGCAGCAAGCTTGCCCGGCTCGGCGCGCCGCTTGAGACGGCTGCACAGGCGACGTCCGCCTCCGCCCTGACGCGCAAATGGAAAGCCGCCGTCGCCACCTTGCGCAAGTCCAGTCTCAAGCGCCTGGGCGATCCGCTGTACGTGCTGCCCTGGTACATCGTGATCGGCCGTTCCGGCACCGGCAAGACCACCGCGCTCACGCGGGCGCGGCTCACCTCGCCCATCCAGAAGGTGGACCAGTCCGCGGCGATCGAGCAGACGGCCAACGTCGACTGGTGGTATTTCGACCAGGCGGTCGTCATCGACAGCGCCGGCCGCTACGTGGATACGCAGGACCTCGAACAAGATCGCCGCGAATGGGAATTGAGCCTGGATCTGCTGGCGCGCTACCGGCCGCGCGAAGGGGTGGACGGCCTGGTGCTGGCCATTGCCGCCGATCGCCTGGCCTCGGCCGATACCGATGCGCTCATCGAAGAAGGCCGCGTCATTCGCACGCGTATCGAGCAGTTGATCCAGATGTTCGGCAAGCGTTTCCCGATCTACGTGCTGGTCACCAAGTGCGATCAGATCTACGGCCTGGAAGCCTGGGCGCGCGAGCTGCCGGGCAATGCGCTGGAACAGGCCATGGGGTTCCTGTCGGACGAGATTCCCGCCGACCCGACATCGGGCAAGGGGGGCGAGGTCGCCTTTCTCGAGCGCGCCTTCGCCAGCATCGATGCCCGCCTGCAGAAACTGCGCATTGCCATGATTGCGCGCAGCGCGGCGGTGGCGCCCGAGCTGCTGCTGTTTCCCAACGAACTCGAACGCCTGCGGCCAAGGCTGGAAGTCTTCGTCCATGCCTGCCTGGCCGACAACCCTTACCTGGAACGTCCCTTCCTGCGCGGGCTCTTCCTGAGCAGCGGCCAGCAGGAGGGCGGTGCCGTTTCCACGGTGCTCGACAGCGCGCTGCCGCCGGTGCCGCCGCATCCCAGCGCCCGCGCCGGCCTGTTCCTGCATGATTTCTTCGGCCGCGTGCTGCCGCAGGATCGCCATAGTTCCCGTCCGGCCGAACTCGTCAATCACTGGCGCCGGGTCACGCAGTACTTCGGCGTGGCGGCCTGGTGGCTGATTACTGCGGCGCTGGGTATTTTGCTGACGCTGGCCTTTATCGACAATATCGACACCCTAAAGCTGCTGCGCGCCCGGCACCCTTACGATGCCGTGCTCACCGGCCGGCTGGATCACGATGTGCCCGCACTGACGAACGAGCGCGACGTCCTGGCCGAGGTCATGCGCCGAGACGCGGGCTGGATGGCACAGTGGATGGTGTTCACGACCCGCATCGACGAACTCGAAAAACGCCTCAGGCAGCACTATGTCGAGAAGTACCGCGGCGCCATCCTGCCCGCAGTGCTGCGTAATCAGCAGCAAGACCTCGATCGTGTCCAGGCCGGGGATCCGAACGACGAAAAACCCTTCCTGCTGCGCAATCTGGTTCGCTCGATCAATCTGGATGTGGCGCGTCAACATGGCGCCGGACTCGACGCGCTAGCGGCCATGCCGCAGCGGCAGCGCACGGCGCGCTACGCGGCGTCCTTCTATCAGCAGCTGAATCAGCTGGCCCTTGCGCACCTGGCCTGGAGCGATGCGAACGATCCCTTCCTGGCCGCGCGCGTGCGCGCCGACCGGGCCTTGCTCGACCGTGTGGCCTACGCCGATCCGCAGATGGCCTGGATCATCGGGCTGGTGCCCGACAAGGGCGGGCCGGTGTCGCCGGTCTATGCGTCGGATTTCTGGAACACCCGCGCCATAGGGGTTGCGCAGTCGCCCATGCCGATGGTGTCGGCCGCCTATACCCGTGCGGGCCGTCAGATCATCGACGCCTTTCTGGATGAGATGGACAAGAGCGTGGAGGACCATGTCCGGTTCGCCCGGTTCCGCAGCGCATTCGATACCTGGTACCGCGAACAGCGGATCCTGGCGTGGCAGAACTTCATCACCAACTTCACGGCCACCCAGAGTCTGCTGGCAGGCGAGCCCGACTGGCGCGTCGCGCTGGGCAGCATCACCAGCGGACGCAGCCCGTATTACCGCGTGCTGGATCGGCTCAACCATGAGTTTGCCGACGACCCGGCGGCCGGCCTGCCCGACTGGATAGTGCTCGCGCGCGACGTCGGGCGTCTGCGCAAACAAGCCGCGCTGGATTCGTCCAAGGCGGCCAAGGTCGTGGGCGTCATCGATTCGGTCGGCGGCAAAGCGATCAAGGACACCCTTGGCATCTCGGCCCAGGTTGGCGGCCAGGATCTGAGCAACAACCTGGCGGCCGCCGAGGCGCTGGCCGAGTATTTCAGCCAGGTCAATCAGATCGCCACCGAGGCGGTCGGCGGCACGGGCAAGGCCTACCAGATCGCCTCGGACTTTCACCGTTACTCGGTGGATCCGGCCGTCAAGACCTCGTCCGTCTATACCGCCCTGAGCGGGCTGGCCAAGGTGCGCCAGTTCGTCGGCCATACCGAAGCGGACGACGAGCCGGTCTGGAACCTGATCGGCGGCCCCCTGCATTTCGCGCTGAGCTATGTCGAGCAGCAGGCCTCGTGCGAGGTGCAGAAGGACTGGCAGGGCAAGGTGCTGTTCCCCCTGCAGACCGTGCCCGACCAGACAGCCCAGCTCAACCAGCTCTATGGCGACAAGGGCTCCGTATGGGCTTTCGCCGACGGGGTCGTCAAGCCCTTTATCGAGCGCGACGGCAAGAGCTTCCATGTGGTGCAGACGCTGGGCTACAGCGTGCCGTTCACCAGCGACTTCCTGCCCACGCTCAACAATGCCGTAGACCAGCGCGTGGGCCAATTGATCGATCAGCAGCGCGAGGACGCGAAGAAGCAGGCCGCCAAATTGCAGGCCGAGCAGCAGCAGCTTCTGGCGCAGCAAGCCAAGACCAAACTCGACCAGACCATGGCCACCATCAAACCGCAGACCGATCAGCTCAAGGCTCAGGTCGTTCAGGTCACGGTGTCCGGGCAGCCCACCGGCGTCAACCCGGGGGCGCTGTCCAAGCCCTATGCGACGTCCTTGACGGTGCAATGCGCCGCCGGCGCGCAGCGGCTGGACAACTACAACTTCCCGGTCAGCGTCAGCTTCCCGTGGTCGGCCGGACTATGCGGAGAGGTCAGCCTGCAGATCAAGATCGACTCGCTGGTGCTCTCCAAGCGCTATCCCGGCCCTTTGGGCCTGGCGCATTTCTTCCAGGACTTCCACAACGGCGCGCATCGCTTCGACGCATCCGATTTTCCCGAAGCCAAGAGCAAGCTGCAGGCGCTCAAGGTCACGCAGCTTTCGGTGCATTACAACTTCGACGGCCAGGACAGCGTGATCACCATCGGCCAAAACCTCGAAAGCCTGGATCAGTTGCAGCAGGCGACGCAGGATGCGCAGCAGCAGCTGCAGGACGCGGACTTCAAGCGGGCCCAGCAGGCGATCCAGGAGAAGATCGCCGCTGTGCAGATGCCGCCGCAGTCGCCCAGCGTCACGGTCTCGCTGCCGCAGCAGATCGGGGTCTGCTGGGATCAACAGGCGCAGTCCAGCAAACCTGATGTGACCGCCACCATCCGCGAGCTGGTGACGCGCGCCGTCACGCTGCCGCCGGCGGCAGCGGCCAGACCGGCCGCAGCGCCGCGCGCGCCGGCTCAGGCTGTCACGCCCGCGCAGCACTAAGCCCGTGAACGCCGCCCGCCGCGCCGCTGTTTCGTCCAAGAAGCCGGGCGCCGCGCGGCTAGCGATGGTGTTGGCGGTCGCCGTGGCCTGGGGCGCGGTCGATTCGTCCGCGGCCTGGGCAGCATCTGTCGCGAAAACCGATGAGCAGGTCGTGCCGGTGCAGTACGTCTACGCCAGCCTGAACAACACGTCCACCGTCAGCAAGCAGTGCTGGCAGACGCTGATGCCGCAACGCGACGTGCTGCTGGCCCGACACAATGCCAAGCCTTTCTTTCTGCGCAACTGGCAGGCCATATTGGGCGCCGCCCTGGGGGGGCTCGGCGGCGTGTGGCTGCTGCACAATCTGGTGAGCGCCGCTGCGTTCAAGATCTGGGCCTTGCCCGTCATGCTGGGCAGCGGGCTGGCCGGCTACCAGACCGGGCCGGGCGGGCCGCTCGGCGCTGCGGCGGGCGGCTTTCTGCTCTACAACACGGGGTTGGATGTGGGCAAATGGGTGGGCCTGGGCCAAAAGACCAAGCACCTGGATCTGGGCCCGCGCAACTGGCAGCCCACGCTGATCGGCGGCCTGATCGGCGCGGCGGGCGGCATTGCACTGTGGAACGCCATCTTCCCGCCCGATGTGCCTTCGGTTTTGGTTGACGATCCCAACGGCGTCATCGAGGCGGAGACATTCATGCAGCAGAAAGAGTGCGGCCTTGTGCGCGTGGACACGCCCTCGGCGTCGGACTATCGCGTGGGCTATCGCTTCAAGGGCGAAGACCGCGAAGTGGCGCTGCCCTACGACCCCGGCGAGGCGTTGCGACTGGACGCGCAAGGCAACGTCGTGGGCAAGGCAAGCCTGTCTTACTGACGGAGCAGGGCGCAGCCTGGCTACGACAGACGCAACACCGTGGCTTCGGCCTCGCCGTCGTCGGAGTAAGGCAGAAACAGCACCGCCTGCGGGCTGCCGGCAACGCGCGCGTAGTAAGAGTCGCCGGTGCCCACTTCGTTGCGCACGGCCCAAGCAGTGAAGTCGAGTCCGCCTGCCTGAAGCTTCATGCCTTCCTGCGCGAATTCCAGCACGGTTTTTTCAGGCAGACCGCCCTGCGGGCCGACCGCTTGAAAGTTGATCTCGGCGCCTTCGCCTGCAACCCCGAACACGACGCCATGCCACGCGGCCGCGCCCGAGTTCGCGCGCGGGCCCAGCTCGAACCACTGCCCCAGGCGCTCGTCGCCCGCCACGCTGAAACGGTATTCGGGCGCTGCGCCCTTGGCCGGCATATTGGCCTTGGCCACGATCTTGGCCGCCCAGGAGGCTTGCTGCTCTTGCAGCGCGGTCGCCGGCAGGAACGCAGGCGGCAGTTCGGGGGCGGAGGCGTCGTTCCACAGCACGACGATGGGAAAGCCGTAACCGCGCGCTTCGCGCAGCGCCGCCGCCATCAGGGACAAGGCATAGCGCACGCTGGGCGTGGCGGCCGTTTCGTTGTCGGCCAGCACCACCCACACGTCGGCCTTGGCTTCGAGCAATGAATCGAGCGCTGCGCGCCAGGCCATCTTGTCGTTGTCGTCTACCCAGAAATGGCCTTTCGGGTCCAGCCCATAGCCTTTCAGGACCTGCGACACCGCGGCCACGCGCGGCTCGTTCTTGCTCAGGGCGCTGATCCATGCGGTTTTCATTGTTTATCGCCTCAGCTCATGATCATGACGATGGCCTGGCTCGGCACGAGCACCGCACCCATCGCATTGCCGTTGTTCTGTTTGGTCGGGTCGCCCAGGCGCACGGCCGGGTTGCCTTCGAGCTTCACTGCCATGCTGCCCATCACGAATTGCACCGGCCCCATGATCGAACCGGACATCAGGCCGCCGAGGACCCCTGCTTCATCGCCGTTGGTGATCGGGATCTGAGAGGCTTTGTGCAAAGCCGGCATGCCGCCGATAAACACCTTCATGGTGGTCGGGTTGCCCATCATGGGCATGCCGATGTTGGGAAACGGCGTAGGAATCGGCGGCGCGGGCGGCGCAGGCACTTTGCACACGTCGGGCATGGCCATGCACTGGCCGGCTTGTAGGGTGACTGCGAACATGGTCGGACTCCTCAACCCAGGTCGATTTTCTCGCCGTCGATCTTCACTTGACCGACAGCCCGCATCGAGACGTGACGCGACTCGAGGTCGAAGCGATCTTCCACCTGCATGCGCACGCGCCCGGCGCGGGTTTCGTCCAGACCGTCGATCCAGCGCAAACTGTTTCCCACGCGCTGCACCAGACGGCCTACTGTCGCAGTCATACTCTGAGCCATGCCCTGTACAGCGCCGAAATGCGCGCGCATTTTTTGCGCAGCGGCTTCGAGCCGTTGAAAGCGCAGCGTGCCGCTAATGCCGCTCAACACCACGCTGGGGGCTTGCATGGCCGCGCTTTCGCTGGCTTCCAGGTTCACCTGCCGGGCTCGCACGGTCAGCGCACCCGCGTCGGCCTGCATGGCGACGCCGCCGGGCAACAGCAGTTCGGCCTTGCCCGGTTCGGCGCGTGCCAGCACGGCCAGGATGTACGAGCCGGCCGCCGTTCCGTCGTGGATTGCCAGCACCGTATCGCCGCGCTCGGGTTCGATCAGGCAGCTCGTCGCGCGCTGGGCGCGTTCCAGCGCGGGGTCGCCCACGCCGTCCAGGAAAAACCAGGCGCCGACCCGGCCGGCGACGGTGGCATAGGTCATGCGCGTCTCGGCCTCGTCGCGATGGGGAAAAGCCGGCAAGCGATTCAGATTCTGCATGATGCGTCCTCGTATTTCGTCGTATTCGTGTTCGATAGGCGCTAGCGCGCCGGCTGCCATTGCTCGGCGCGTTCCAGCGCCGGATCGGTCTGGCGCGCGCCGTTTAGGTTCGCACCGTTCCACTGCGTATTCTGCTGCCGCACGGCATGAAGATTGGCGCCGCTCAGATCTGCGCCCGAGCAATCGGCACCGCTCAAGTCGGCATGAGAAAAGTCGCTATGAGTGAAGACTGTGTTCTTCATTTGTGCCTGCGTCCATTTGGCCTGCTGAAATACGGACATGGTCCAGCGCGAGCCGTTGGCCCGCGCCTGGCTGAAATCGGCCTCGCTGGCATTGCTCATCTCCATCTGCGCGCCCTCCAGGACGGCCTGCGCCAGTTTCGCGCCAACCAGCAACACGTACTGGCCGCGAGCGCCGCTCAGGTTTGCCGTGCTCAAGTCAGTGCCGGAAAAATTGACCTGCTTCAGCTCCGCTCCCGAAAAATCGGCTTTCTGCAGTTGCGAGCCGCGGAACATCGCCATGGTCAGGTCGCAGTCCGGAAAGCGCTGGCCGGTAAGAACGCAGGCTTGCAGCAAGGTCTGACGCATCGTCGCGCGGTCGAATGTCGCGCTGGAGAGATCGCCGCCCAGCACCGTCCAGCGGGTCAGGTCGGCGCCCGTGAAATCGTTCCGGCCGAACGCGCAGCCGTAGGCGTCGGCGCGTTCCAGCGATGCGCCCGCGAACGATGTACCCGTCAGACCGCAGCTGTCGAAACTGACGTACGAGAGATTCGCTCCACGCAAGTTCGCGCCGTCGAGCTGCACCTCGCGCAGCGCGCAGGCCGACAGGTCGCGACCAGACCAGTCTGCGCCGCGCAGATCGACGCCGCGTAGCGCCTTGTGTTGCTGCAGTTCCGCCCAGGCCGAATCGTGATCGGTAGTCATGGAGTTTTCCTATACTGCCGGCGGTCGCACAGCCAGAAGGGTGTTGTCGATGTTCGATCCTTCCAGCATGGCGACGGTGGGGCGGGTGCCGTCGAAGTCTACGCCGTACAGATTGGCCTGGCGCAGCAGGGCGCCGGTAATCTCCGCCTTGCGCAGCGAGCCCTTGAACAGATTGATGCCGCTCAGGTCGGCGCGACTCAGATCGGTCTTGCCGAAAACGGCGCCCTTGGCCGAGGCGCGCTGGAAGTTGGCAGCATCGGCCTTGGCGTTGCTGAAATCGGCATGATCGAGATTGGCCCGCGCGAAGGTCGCGCCGCTCAAGACTACGCCATCCCAATTGGCCCGTTCGAGTATCGCGTCCGAGAAGTCGGCTTGCGTGAAACGCGCCTCCAGACCGGCGCGCGAGGCCCGCAGGTTGGCGGCATGGAATTTGGCCTTTTCCGCCTGCGCGCCATGAAAATCGGCGTCCAGGCACTGCGCGCCGCTGAAGTCGGCCGCTGCCAAGTTACCCTGCAGAAAATTGGCCTGGCTTAGATCGGCCTGGCTGAAATCGGCGCCACTCAGATCGGCGCCGCCGAAGCTGGCTTGCTGCGCTCCACAGCCGCTCGCGCGGACTTTGCTCAGGCATGCGCCGTCGAATCTCGCGTTTGTCAGATCGGCGCCGCCTGTGAGGTGTGCCTCGGAAAAATCCGCGCCGGTGAAGTCGCCATGCGCCAGCTGTGCGCCTTGCAGGATCGCCTTGGCGAACTTGCCTTCGCCCGCGCTGGCCTGCCTGAGCGTGGCCTGCGTCAGGTCGGCATCGCTGAAATCGGCCTTTTGCAGCAGGGCCAGTTCGAACTTTGCGCCGCGCAGCTTGCTGCCGGAAAAAACGGCCTCGGCCAGTATGCAGCCGGAAAAATCGGCGCCGGACAAATCCAGCTTCGACAAATCCACGCCGGACAGGTCGTAGCCGTTCAGGCTTTGCTTGGCGGTGTGGCGCGCGACGACTTCTTCGCGCGTCAGTTGCCGGGCAGGGACCGGCGCTTCCGTGATGGCGGGCGCGGCCGCCATCGCCGCCGCGGCCGGCAGTTGCGGCATGACTTCCGGCACGGCTTCGATCTGCGCGGTCAGATCGGCCATCCCTTTCCAGGGCTCCGCCTCGGGGGCCGCCTTTTGCAACAGGGCCTGCACGTCCTGATCCGTAAGGCCGTGCTTTTGCATGAGTCCCTGCGTATCCTGGCTCAGGTCGCGCAGCATGGTCTTCATGTCTTTGAGCGTGGCCTGCTCGGGTTCGGGCTCGGGTTGCAACAAGGGCGCGAGGTCGTCTTGCGTGATGTTGTGCTTGCTCATCAGCGCTTGCGTTTCTTTGTTTAGCGCGTCGACCTGTTTTTGCACCTCGTCCAATGACAGCGCGGGGCTTTCCGGCTCGGGCTGCAAGTAGGGCGCGATGTCGGCTTCGGTCAGGCCGTGCTTTTGCATCAGGGACTGCGTTTGCTGGTTCAGCTTGGCGAGCTCGGCATGCGCGGCGCTGAAGTCCGGTGCTGCGAGCGCCGCGACGGCAGCTACGGGCATTGCCGGCGCCGCCGGTGCCGGAGCGGTGGCAGCCGGCTGCGGCGGGGCGCTTGCGGCTTGCTTCGCGGGCGGCGCGGCGTTAGTCCGCTTCTGGGTGAACAGATCGTGATAATGCGCGAACGGCAGCGGCGCGGCGCCCAGACTTTCCCACTCGGCCATGACGTGCAGCACGTCCGAGGCGTCGTCGTCGGCGCATGCGGCT
>NZ_JBQCER010000061.1:0-5348 GCF_051960075.1 Bordetella sp. | reverse complement strand
CCGCCCACGCCGGCTCCAGCCCGTCGCGCTACCCAAACCGTATATAAAAATACCGGCGCTCCGCCACGCTCCAATAAACAAAAATCCCTCGCCAAATGCCTCAGCAAGGGACTTTTGCTCCGTATCGCCCCGCTATTGCAGGGCGGCATGCCTGGCGTTAAGAACTTAGTGAGCCAGGCGTTTGGCGATGGCGGCAACGCGGGCGCCGTATTGACGGGCAGTCTCGAGGTCGCCCGACGACATGGCATCGGCACCGGCGTCCGAAGGCGACTGAATCAGCGCGCCGACCGAAGCCCCCAGGTTGTTGACGTCGTTGCGGGTGGCTGCTTGCGTATTGGCCGGGGGCAGGCCCAGGCTGACCCAAATTCCGCCGTGCTGCGAAGCCAGGGTTTGCAGCGTGATCAGTGAGACCTGCTTGTCGCCGTTGAGGCTGGCGCTGTTGGTGAAGCCGCCGAAGACCTTGTCCTGCCAGGCGCGAGTGAACCACTTCTTGGATGTGGCGTCTGCGAACTTCTTGAATTGCCAGGCCACCGAACCCATGTAGGTCGGCGAACCGAAAATGATGGCATCGGCGCCATCCAGAGAGGCCCAGCCTTCGTCGCTCAGATTGCCTTCCGCGTCGATGGCGAGCAGTTCGGCGTCAGCGCCCTGGGCGACGACTTCCGCTGCACGTTTGGTATGGCCATAGCCGGAAAAGTAGACGACGACAGTTTTGGTCATGAATAAACTCCTGGAGTGATGAGGGGCCGCAGAGGAATACGGCCATGTCCAGGACTCTACGCGTCTTGCCGACAGGCAACAATGAGCGCCAATGGAACAGTATGTTCAGCAGTGCCGCAGACGATAAAGCCTCGCCGATACGATTCGGCAAGGCTCCGAAGACAGGCAAAAGCGGTCAGACAGTAGCCGGGATGGTCAAGCCGCGCACTACCGCCGGACGGGCCAGGAAGGCCTTGAGTACGCGCTTCACGTTGGGGAAGTCGTCGATGCCCACCAACTCGCCCGCTTCGTAAAAGCCGATGAGATTTCGGATCCACGGGAACGTGGCAATGTCGGCGATGGTGTAAATCTTGCCCATGATCCAGTCACGGTCTTCCAAGTGCTGATTGAGCACGATGAGAAGCCGTCGCGACTCGGCTACATAGCGATCGCGCGGTCGCTTGTCTTCGATGTCCTTGCCGGCGAATTTGTTGAAGAAACCCAGCTGGCCGAACATGGGTCCGATGCCGCCCATCTGGAACATCAGCCATTGCAGGGTTTCATAGCGGCCGGTCGTGTCTGCGGGAATGAACTGCCCGGCCTTGCCTGCGAGATAAAGCAGGATCGCACCCGATTCGAACAGCCCCAGGGGTTTGCCGTCGGGGCCGTTCGGGTCGAGGATGGCGGGGATCTTGTTGTTAGGGTTGAGCGAAAGAAACTCCGGCGACATCTGGTCGTTGGCGGAGAAATCCACGCGATGGGGCTCGTAAGGCAGGCCTGTCTCTTCCAGCATGATGGAAACCTTTACGCCGTTGGGCGTGGGCAGGGAATAGAGCTGGATGCGATCAGGGTGGAGCGCGGGCCATTTGCGCGTAACGGCGAAGCGAGACAGGGCAGTCATGAAGTTGCGTCCGAAAGTGAATTTAAGGGCGAAGCGCAGGCTTTTTCGAAGAGCCCGCTTGGCGGATCATCTTATGCTGGAAATTCGCCGTCGAGATAGAGCCATCGGCCGTTCATGCGCACGAAGCGACTGATTTCGTGCAGGCGCGCGGCCCTGCCGGCGTCGCGCCTGCGCGCTACGAATTCGACTGTGGCGTGATCAGGATCTTGCTGCGCATGGGCAACGATGCGCAAGCCCAGCCATTTACATCCTGGAGGATTAGGTTCGAGGGCGTGGGGCCGCGTGTCGGGGTGCCAGGTTTGCAGCAAATAATCGACCCTGTCCAGCACGAAGGCGGCATAGCGCGAGCGCATAAGGGCTTCTGCAGTCGGAGCTTGAAGATGCCGAGGTCCCTCGTGCCAGAGGCCGCAGCAGCTGGCATAGGCAAGGCCCGAGCCGCAGGGACAGGCTGCATGGATGACCGATTGCCTGGGTTTGCCCGGTATGTCGAAGGAACGGCTCATGCGAGCAGATCTGAGTACTCGGGATGGCGTCGCACATACGCCTCGGCATAGGAGCACAGCGGCAGCACTTTCCAGCCGCGGCTGCGCGCCGTATCGAGTGCAGCGCAGGTGAGATCGGCGGCGATGCCGCGGCCGCCGACCTGGTGCGGAACGCCGGTGTGCAGAATGACCATGCGCTGGCCGTCCACGCGATAGTCGAGTTCACAGTGGTAGCCATCGACGATGCAGGCGAAACGGCCTCGAGATTCGTCGTGAGTGATGTCGATCATGCTTGAGCTCCGTAACCTGCGAACACCGAAGTGACTGGCGAATTGGAGCGGCATGCAAGCTGCGAAACGGGCAACAAGCCGAAGGCGCTGCGTGGGAGCCTGCTCATTCGTTTTATTGTCCTAGCGTGAGGACTCCCCAGAGCGCAGCCATGTCGATCATGCCCAGCCAGCAGGCGCTCCAGAATCCGTAGATCAGCCATTTGACGTCTTTGGGAACCTGAGCCGGATCGACGTGGGAGAGCAGATAATTGGCCTGTCCGATTATCCAGAAGCGGCGTTTGGGAAACGCCAGATGGAGATAGTAATCAAGGACGATGGTGGCGCGGATGGTGAGTGGCAGCTGTTTGAACGGCTTGTATTGCAGATAGGGATGCTGCATGACGGCGTTCACCTTGTCGTGCTTGATGTAGAACAGGAGCATGCCGCAAATGACCAAAGCGGCGAAGCAAAGCAAGAAGATGCCGAATGTGAGCTGAAAGAGGGGGATGAATGCCGGGTTGCTCATGGATCACCCTCGCGTCTGGCCATCGCCGTCGAGTACCCACTTGAGCGTGGTGAGCCCTTCGAGCCCGACGGGGCCGCGCGCGTGCAGACGATTGGTGGAAATGCCGATTTCCGCGCCCAGACCGTACTCGAAGCCGTCGGCGAAGCAGGTAGGAAGGTTGACATACACGGAACTGGAGTCGACCTCGCGCTGGAAGCGCCGCGCCGCCGCCAGGTTTTCAGTGACGATGGCGTCGGTGTGGCCCGAGCCCCAGCGTGCGATGTGCGCCATGGCCTCGTCGATATCGTCGACGATCTTGACGGCAAGAATGGGCGCCAGATATTCGGCGCCCCAGTCTTCTTCGGTGGCAGCGACGGCGTAAGGCAGCAGCGTCTGTGTGCGCGCGCAGCCGCGCAGTTCGACACCGTGATCATGCAGGGCATAGCCCAGTTCGGGTAGGACGACCGGCGCGATGGCGGCATGCACCAGCAGGGTTTCCATGGCGCCGCAGATGCCGTAGCGGTAGGTTTTCGCGTTATAGGCGATCTCGTGCGCCTTGTCGTGATCGGCGGCCGAGTCGACGTAGACGTGGCAGTTGCCGTCCAGATGTTTGATGAGCGGTACGCGGGCTTCCTGGGCCAGACGGGCGATGAGTCCCTTGCCGCCGCGAGGCACGATGACGTCGATGTGCTCGGTCATGGTGACGAGCGCGCCGACCGCGGCGCGGTCGCTGGTTTCCACGACCTGAACGGATTCTTGCGGCAGATCGGCCTCGGCCAAGCCCAGCCTGACGATCTTGGCCAGGGCCAGGTTCGAGCGCAACGCTTCTCGGCCGCCGCGCAGGATGGCTGCGTTGCCGGATTTCAGGCACAGCGCCGCGGCGTCGATGGTGACGTTGGGGCGCGATTCGTAAATGATGCCGATGACGCCCAGCGGCACACGCATCTGCGCTACGCGCATGCCGTTGGGGCGCAGCGTCGAGGCCGTGATGCCGCCGACAGGGTCGGGCAGCGCGGCGACCTGGCGCAGGCCCTCCTGCATCTGGTCGACATGGCGATCAGACAGCGTGAGGCGGTCGAGCAAGGCTGCGTCGAGGCCGTCGCGCTTGGCATCGGCGACATCTTCGGCGTTGGCGGCTTGAAGCGCGTCGCGGTGTTCGGCGATGGCATCGGCCATGGCCAGCAAGGCATGGTTTTTCTGGCGGGTGCTGGCCAGCATGGTGTGACGCGATGCGGCTCGCGCCCGCTGGCCCATGGCTAGCATGGTTTGTTCGATGGTGCTCATGGGTGCGAGTTTAGCCGGTGTTTAATCGCTGGGTTCTTCAGCCGCCGTAGGCGCCTCGAGAACCAAATCGGCGGTTCAAAACGTCGAGCGGGTGTGAATCAACCTCGATTCCCGGCAGCCGCGACGCGCAATGCGAGGCGAGCCATTTCTTCCCAGGCGTCCGAGAGCCGGCCGGCGGTGGGCAAGCCTTTGATGAGACGGTCTACGTCGTGCGCGTGTTGCACGGCGGCAGGCCAGGATTTGGGCGACACGCGCGAAAGCGCCTGCAGCGCCAGGCGTTCGTGGTTGCCGAAGATGCGCAGGCGGCGCATCAGGCCGCCAAGATCCTGTCCCTGTTGGCGGGCTTCGGCCAGCCGCGAGAGCAGGCGGATCTCTTCGCCGACAGCCCATAGCACCAACGGCTCGGCTTCGCCTTCGGCACGCAGGCCGTCGATCATGCGTAGGGTGCGCGCACTGTCGCCGGCCAGCATGGCGTCGCGCAGGCCGAAAACGTCATAGCGAGCCACATTGAGTACGGCGCGCTCGATGTCTTCGCCCGAGAGCTCGCCTTCCGGATAGAGCAGACCGAGCTTCTGGATTTCCTGGTGCGCTGCCAGCAGATTGCCCTCGACTTTGTCGGCCATCCATTCGAGCGCGGCCTTTTCGGCACGTTGATTCTGGCGTGACAGGCGCGAGCCTATCCAGGCTGGCAGTTGCGGGCGTTCTATGGTGGCGATGTCGACCATCACGCTGCTCGCGGCGAGGGCTTGGGCCCATTTGCTGTTGCGGGTTTCTTTGTCGAGCCGCGGCAGGGCGATGATGACGAGGACGTCGGAATTGGGTTGGGCTCGGGCCTGTTCGGCCAGGCGTACAAGGGTCTCGCCGCCGATCTTGCCCGGTTTGCCGCTGTCGAGCTTGATCTCCAGCAGGCTCCGGTCGCCGAATAGCGAGATGGTCTGCGTGGCGGCCAAGGCCGCGCTCCAGTCGCTGCGTGCATCCATGACCAGCGAGGTGCGGTCCGCGTAACCGGCCTGGCGGGCTGCGGCGCGCAATGCGTCGATGGCTTCGATGACCAGGAGCGGTTCGTCTCCCGACACCGTATACAGCGGCGCCACCGGGGGGGCGGCGCGCGCCCCCGGGGCGGCGCGCCAGGGGGGGGGAATTGAATGCGGCCGGTGCGCGCGGCGGGGCGGCCCGCAAAGGGGGGGGGTTTGGGCAGCCCCGCCGGC
>NZ_JBQCER010000060.1:0-9021 GCF_051960075.1 Bordetella sp. | reverse complement strand
CGGAACCGGCCTGCGGTTCTGTCAGGGCGAAACAGCCCGTGGCCTCGCCGCTCGCCAGCAGGGGCAGATAGCGGCGCGTTTGCTCTTCGGTGCCGTCGACCACCCGCGACTCGGAGGCAATGCCGGTGTTGCCGCCGAAGCGGGCGCGAAACGCCGTCGCGACCTGGGAGACCTCGATGTTGACCAGCGCCAGTTCCTCGGTGGTGAGGCCCGCGCCGCCGTACGCTTCCGGGATGCTGTGGCCGAACAGCCCAAGCTCGCGCATGCGCTGCACCACCGGATCGGGAATCCGGTCGGCCTGGTCCACTTCTTGTTCGATGGGCAGGCATTCTTCGTCGAGGAAGCCGCGGATCTCCCGCATCATGGCTTCGAACTTTCGGGCGTCTCGGATCATGGTTTTCCTTGCATGGTGTATTGCGTCAGTGCAGTCCCTGCGCGAATTCAAGTTGGTGCACCGCTTCTTTGAGCAGCGGCACCACGTCGCGCACGAGCCGGTCTTTTTGCGCGCGGTGCGCCGCGATCGTGCAGTTCATCGCCAGCGGCGGCTCGCCCGGCGGCTGGCGGACCGGAACCGCCACCGCATGGATGTTCTTTTGCCAATCTCCGCGCGACAGGCAGTAGCGGCGTTCCGCATAACGCTTGACGTCGGCTTCCCAAAGCGGCTTGCACTGGTCGAAGTGCGTCCTGTCCTGCACTTTCAGATAGTTCAGGATGGCGGTGCGCTCGGCCGGCGTATGCCCCAGGATGAGAGCCCGCCCGATGGAGCTGGAGAGCAGCGGGCGCGAGGTGCCGATGTCGGGCAGATGCTGATTGGCGGTGTCGGCGCGTACCGAATCGATATAAACGGCGGTGCCCCGATCGCGCATGCCCAGGTTGACGGTGCAGCCCGTGGTGCGCGCCAGCGATTCCATCAGCGGCTTGGCCATCTGGCGCACGTGCATGCTGGCCAATAGGGGATGGCCCAGCGCCAGCACGCCGGGACCCAGCCGGTATTTTTGCGACTGCCCGTCGCGGGCCAGATAACCCAGCAAGGTCAGCGTATAAGTCAGGCGCGACACCGTGGGCTTGGGCAGACCGGTACGGTCGGAAATTTCGCGGTTGCCCAGCAATGGCGTCGACGCCGAAAAGGCGCGCAGCACTTCCAGTCCGCGCGCCAGGTTCATGGAGAACTGGCGGTCGGAGGATAGGTCGTGAGGATCGACCAGGCCGGGCAACGTGATGGTGGACACTTTGACTTTCGGGGCGGGGCGAGTGGTGGCGTTCATGATTCGCGCTTCGAAATCCAGGGTCAATGGTTTGCGGCAAGTTATTTCGCTGTGCGAAACAACCTATTGTCGACGCGAAACGACATGGGCATAAAGAGGTTCGATGCAAACTTCTGTGCGGGCTCACCCATGAATTCAAAGACGGCGAATCCCGGCTCCCTGGCCGGCGTGCGAATACTCGATATGGCGACCGTCCTGGCCGCGCCGAGCGGCGCGACGCTGTGCGCGGACCAGGGCGCCGACGTCGTCAAGCTGGAGCTGCCCGACGGCAGCGATTCGCTGCGGCACATGCAGCCCATCAAGGACGGTTCGCCGCTCTGGTGGAAGGTGGCCAATCGCGGCAAGCGCGGCATCACCCTGGACGTGCGCAAGCCCAAGGGGCGGGAGATTTTTCTTTCGATGCTGCCGAGCTTCGACGTTCTGGTGGAGAACTTTCGCAGCGGTAGCCTGGACCGCTGGGGCCTGGACATCGCAACGCTGCACAAGGCCAATCCCCGCCTGATCGTGGTGCGCCTGACCGGCTTCGGCCAGACCGGGCCCTATCGCTCGCGGGCAGGCTTTGCGCGGGTGTTCGAGGCCATGAGCGGCTTCACCAATCTGACCGGCGAGGCTGGCGGTTCGCCGCTGCACAGCAACTTCCCGCTGGGCGACGCCATCGCCGGCGTGTTCTGCGCGTTCTCCATCGCGTCCGAGGTCGCTCGGTTGCGGGGCGACCCCGGCGCTGCGGGCGCCGAGGTGGATCTGTCTGCGACCGAGGCGCTGTTCCGCTTGCTGGATCCGCTGCCGGTCGAGCACGAGCAATTGGGCCAGGTGCGCTGCGCCGTCGGCAATCGCACCTCTTACACCGCGCCGTCCAATATGTATCGCAGCCGCGACGGCGTGTATTTTTCGCTGGTGGCGTCTTCGCAGGCGGTCTATGTGCGCCTGTGCGATGCCGTCAATCGCCCCGAATGGGTGAGCGATCCGCGCTTCGAGACACTGCCCAAGCGCGTACAGAACATGGATGCCCTGGACGAGGGATTCGCGCGCTGGTTCGGCGAGCATCCCTATGCCGAGATCAGCGCTCAGCTCGAGCGGCATCAGGTTCCCTTTTGCAAGGTGTATGACATCCGGGACATCAAGGCCGATCCTCACTTTCAGGCGCGCCAGGCGATCATTCGCTTGCCCGATCCCGACTACGGCAGCCTGCCCGCGCCCTGCATCGTGCCGCGCGTCGTCGGCCGCGACATGCCGATACCCCGCTCCGGACCGGCAGTCGGCGAGCACAACGTCGAGGTCTATGCCGAGTTTGGCCTGGACGCCGCCGACCTGACCGAATTGCGCGATCAGAACGTGATCTGAGGTCGACTCATGTCTTCGTATTCCATGACGGATACCTTCGATGCCCTGGTCTGCCGCAAAAGCGAAGCCGGCGTGCAGTCTCGCATCGAAACGCTGACGCTGGAGCAGTTGTCGGCGGGCGAGGTCGTGATGCGCACCCGCTATGCCGGGGTGAACTTCAAAGACTGCCTCGCGGTCACGGGGCGCGCCAAGATCATCGCCGAGTTTCCGCGCATTGCGGGCATCGAGGCCGTGGGCGACGTCCTGTCGTCGGCCGATGCGCGCTTCGCGCCGGGCGATGCCGTGCTGGTGCACGGCTTTCAGACCGGCATCGCCTACGACGGCGGCTTCAGTGCGCGCATGCGCGTACCTGCCGCGCATTTGCAGAAGCTGCCCTCGGGGCTGACGCCGCTGGAGGCCGCGGCCATCGGCGTGCCCGGTTTTACCGTGGCCATGGCGCTGGAGCGTTTTGAAGCCAACGGCCTGCGTCGCGACAGCGGGCCGATCGCCGTTTCAGGCGCGACGGGCGCGGTGGGCATGTTGGCGATCTCCATGCTTGCGCGGGCCGGCTACGAAGTCGCCGCCATCACGCGCCGGCCCGCGCAAGCCGACACGCTGCGCGAGCTGGGTGCAACGGAAATCATCGACGCCGACGCAACGCGCTCGGCCAAACCGCTGGAAGCGGGCCGTTTCGCGGCGGCGATCGACAATGTGGGCGGCGCCACGCTCTCGTGGCTGCTGCGGTCGCTGCGCGACAGCGGGCAGCTCGCGTCGGTCGGCAACGCGGCCGGCAATACTTACGAGGGCAGTGTGCTGCCTTTCATCATGCGCCAGGTGCAGATGTTCGGCATCATGGCCAACGCGCCTTGGCCGCAGCGCCTGAGGCTATGGGGCAGGCTCGCCGGCGATTGGCGGCCGGAACTGCGTCTGCTGCAAATTCACCGCATACGTCTCGCCGATCTGCCGGCGCACGCCGAGCGCCAGGCAAGCGGCGCGGCGCTGGGACGCACGCTGGTCGATTTTGGAGATACCGCTTGAGCGGGCCTCTTGCCGGCGTGCGGGTGCTGGAAATGGAGGCCGTCGGTCCGGTGCCCTGGGCGGGCATGATGCTGGCCGATATGGGCGCGAGCGTCATTCGCGTCGCGCGGCCGGTGGCTGCCGACATGGGCATTGCGCGCGATGCGCGCTTCGAGCTGACCTTGCGCGGCAAAACGTCGGTAACGGCCGATCTGAAAACCGAGGCGGGACGCAACACGGTGCTGGACCTGGCGGCCGATGCCGATGTGCTGCTGGAAGGCCTGCGGCCCGGCGTGATGGAGCGGCTGGGGCTGGGGCCGCAGGCCTGCTGGCAACGCAACGCGGCCCTGGTGTACGGCCGGGTCACGGGCTGGGGGCAATCCGGTCCCTTGGCGCAGGAGGTAGGCCACGACATCAACTACCTCGCGCTGAGCGGCGTGCTGCATGCCATCGGGCCCGCCGAGGGTCCGCCTGCCGTACCCTTGAACCTGATCGGCGATTTCGGCGCCGGCGGCATGCTGCTGCTGGTCGGCGTCATGGCTGCGCTGCTGCAGGCGCGCGTCAGCGGCCGCGGGCAGGTGGTCGACGCGGCCATGGTCGATGGCGCGCTGGCCATGATGGCGCCCATCCTGGGGCGCTGGCAGGCGGGTCAATGGCATGATCGCCGCGCCAGCAACCTGCTCGATGGCGGCGCGCATTTCTACACCACCTATGCCACTGCCGATGGCAGCGCGGTTGCCGTAGGCGCTATCGAACCGCGTTTTTACGCGGCCCTGCTGCAAGGCCTGGGCCTGCAAGAGGAGGTACTGCCCGCGCAGCACGTTCAGACGGCCTGGCCGCAGATGCGCGCCAAGTTCGCGGCGATCTTCGCGCGGCATCCGCGCGAACATTGGCTGCGGGTCTTCGAGGGCACCGAGGCCTGTGTCACGCCGGTGCTTTCGCTGGCGCAAGCCAGCCGTCATCCGCATTTCGCGGCCCGCGGCAATTTCCGCAACGTGGGGCAGGTGCTGCATCCCGCTCCGGCACCGCGGTTTTCCGCGCCGGACTAGAGCTCGGGTACAGACCCCGGGTACGGAAAACCGGACTGCGTCGGTCGCCTCAGGCAGCCTGCGTCTGCGGCGCCGTGCCGCCATGCTGCGCAGGCGGGATGCGTCCGAAGCGGCCGCTGTTGAAGTCGGCGACGGCCTGCCGGATTTCGGCTTCGCTATTCATCACGAACGGGCCATACCCGACCACGGGCTCGTCGATAGGCTCGCCGGACAGCCACAGCAAGACCGCGTCGCTGTTGGCCTCGATCTCCACGCCGCTGCCTGCCCGGTCGAAATGGACCAATTGCCCTTCGCGCGCGACATCGTTGCCGTTGATCAACACAGTGCCGCGCATCACGACCAGCGCCAGCGTGCAGCCGTCCTTCGCCTCGAAGCGGCCAGCGCCGTCCTTGGCGATGCGCACGTCCCACACGTCCATCGGCGTAAAGGTCAGGGCCGGGCCGCGCCGACCGTCGAACTCGCCGGCGATTACTCGCACTCGGCCCGCGCCGTCGGGCAGGTCGACCGAGGGAATCTGCGCGCTCAGCAAGGTCTGATAGCGCGGCGCGGTCATCTTGTCCTTGGCGGGCAGATTGACCCAAAGCTGCGCCATTTCGACGGTGCCGCCGTTCCTGGTGAACTCGCGCGAATGGAACTCTTCGTGAATGATGCCGCCGCCGGCGGTCATCCACTGCACGTCGCCGGGGCCGATGAGGCCGCCCGCGCCGGTGGAGTCGCGGTGTTCCACCTCGCCCTGATAGACGATGGTCACGGTCTCGAAGCCGCGATGCGGATGCTGGCCCACACCGCGCGGCTGCGCGGCTGGTTCGAAGCGGGTGGGCGCCGCGTGATCGAGCAGCAGGAAGGGGCTCAGTTGCCGGCCCAGGCCGTCATAGCCGAACAGCGAGCGTACCGGAAAGCCATCGCCGACCCAGTGCTGGCGAGGGGCGCTGTAGACGCCGAGAATGCGCTTCATCTTCATCTCCTGGAGGCTTCGCGCAATGCGCGCGGGTAGATGTAGAGAGAATAGGGACGGCATGATCAAAGCGGTAGGCAGCGATATCTGCACGCATAGTTCTATTTTTTGAACAATCGGAGCGCCAGGCCTCATAGGGGGTTGAGCGGACGCTATTGCCGGGAGCAAAGGGCGGATCCAGGTGGATTTGCAACGCGTGGGGGCGAACCAATACGGGCGTGGGGGATTTCTGCTAGAATCGCAGATTACCGATTTTTCGCGCCGCGTATCCTATGCCCGCGCAAAATGCCGGAATCAGGACAGGTGGCCGAGCGGTTGAAGGCGCACGCCTGGAAAGCGTGTATACGTGAATAGCGTATCGGGGGTTCGAATCCCCCTCTGTCCGCCAAAGAATAGTCCGGAACTGTCCAGGACAGTCCATAAAACCCCGTAGAATCAATGTTCTGCGGGGTTTTTCTTTCCAGGCTCGTCCGACCAAGTCCACCCAAAGCCAGCAAATTTGTTGGTAGTTATGTTGGTACTTTGGTGCTATTTTCGTTGGTATTGTCAAAATACCAACAGGATGGCCGGCACCATGGCCCTGACAGACCTCTCCGTGCGTACCGCCAAGGCCGGCGAAGCCTTGTACAAGCTCTCCGATGGGCGCGGCCTGCAACTGCACATCACGACCACGGGCTCCAAACTCTGGCGCTGGGCCTACCGCTTCGATGG
Organism: Bordetella sp.; assembly: GCF_051960075.1. Lineage (GTDB taxonomy): Bacteria > Pseudomonadota > Gammaproteobacteria > Burkholderiales > Burkholderiaceae_B > Bordetella. The sequence continues at coordinate 2,704 of NZ_JBQCER010000060.1, read as the reverse complement.
CAAGCAAAAACTGATGGCCTTGGGGATCTACCCTGATATATCCCTGGCGCAAGCTCGCCAAATGGCCGACGAGGCCCGCAAGCTGTTGGCCACTGGCACCGATCCGATGGCCCAACGCAAGGTGGACAAGATCAATCGCCAGCATGCTGCCGATAACACCTTCCGGGTAATCGCGACCTCATGGTGGGAACACTGGAAATCCGCTCGTAGCGAACGACATGCCGACTATGTGCTGCGCCGCCTTCAGGCCGACATTTTTCCAGCCTTGGGGGATCGCCCCATCGACGAGATTCAAGCCCCTGAACTGGTGGCGATGACCAAGGCCATCGAAAAGCGAGGTGCCCTGGACATTGCCAAGCGGTCGCTACAGACCTGCGGCCAGGTCTTTCGCTATGCCATCGCCCACGGCCTTGCCACGCGTAATCCGGCAACGGAGATCCGTCCCAGTGATGTGCTGAAAATGCGCAAGAAGCAGAACTACGCCCGCCTGGATGCCAAGGAACTGCCTGAGCTGCTACTGTTGAATCACCAGACAAACTGAGCCGGTCAGCACGCCGAATATTGAGCCACTGATTTATCGATATTCAGGTTATTCGGTTGTGGATAAGTCTATCGGGATTTCGTGAGTTTGATCTCCTTTGCGTGAACGAGGCTTGGATGCAGCGGGCTTTGCGGTTGAGTGTTTGAAGCGCCAGCTTTGGTTGCCGGTCTCGACGATGTGACAGTGATGCGTGAAGCGATCCAGGAGCGCCGTGGTCATCTTGGCGTCGATAAAGACGTTGGTCCATTCCGAGAAGTTCAGATTGGTGGTGATGACCACGCTGGTGCGCTCGTAGAGTTTGGAGAGCAGGTGGAACAGCAACGCGCCGCCAGCCTGGGTAAAGGGCAGGTAGCCCAGTTCATCGAGGATCACCAGATCGGCATAGGTCAGCCGCAAGGCCAGTTGCCCGGTTTTACCCAGGGCCTTCTCCTGCTCGAGCAGGTTGACCAGTTCGACCGTGGAGAAGAAGCGCACGCGCTTGCCATGCACACGGATTGCCTCGATGCCCAGGCTGGTCGCCAGGTGCGTCTTGCCCGTTCCCGGTCCGCCGACCAAGACGGCATTGTGGGCCGTCGTGATGAAGTCCATGCGATGGAGTTGTTTGACCAGCGCCTCATCGACCTGCGCCTGAGCAAAATCAAAGCCCACCAAGTCGCGGTGATAGGGGAAGCGCGCCGCGCGCATCTGGTAAGCCATCGAGCGCACGTCGCGGTAGGCCCGCTCGGCCTTCAGAAGCTGATGCATGACCGCCTCATGATCCATCGACTTGATGCGGGCGGTGCCCAGCACCTCCGGCCAGGCGTTGCCCATGCCATGCAGGCTGAGCGATTTGAGGGCGGCTGCGATGTCGTCACTGGACATGGGCACTCTCCTGGCGCAGACGATCATAGCGATGCACATCGGCCTGAGGCGGCTCAGCCAGAACCAGGCCCGAGGCCTGCAGCGGCGATATCGGCGCGGCATCCTCTTTTAAGCGAGCCAGCACGTTCAAGACGTGATCGGCGCTGATGCGCCCGGATTGCAAGGCAAGCTCGACCGCCACGAGCACCGCCTCCAAGCCGTGCAGCGTGGCCGCCACCAGCACCTGCACCATGACCCGGTCGCCGCCAGGATGCTTGAGCAATTGCCGCTGCAGATCGAGCAATGGCGCGGGCATGTCCTTGAACGGGGCGCCGTTGCGCAGCGCGCCGGGCTTGCGTTCGAGCAGACTGACATAGTGGCGCCAGTCGTAAAAGGTCATATCCCGCTCGAAGCTGCGCGCCAGGGTGACGCACTGACCGTGCGGGCCGACCACCTGCAATCTGTCCGGATAGGCCCGCAGGCTTACCACCTGGTTGATCCACTGGCACGGTACGCTGTAGCGGTTCCGGTGTAAGTGGATAAGTGAAGTGGACGTCACACGAACCGGGTGTTCGATGTAGCCATCGAACGGCGCCGGGCATGGCATGAGCCTGGCCTGCTCGTCCTGCCACAGGTCGGCCACCGTCAGAGGCTTGCACTCAGGATGCGGCAACGTGTGCCAGGAATCCTTGCATGCCTGAGCCAGCCAATCGTTCAGCGCCTGCAGGTCTGCCCAGCGCCGTTCGCTGGCCTCGCGCCAGATGTGGCGCCGCCGATCCTGCACGTTCTTCTCGACAATCCCCTTCTCCCAGCCGGCAGCGCGGTTGCAGAACTCTTCCTTGAACAGGTAATGGCCGACCATCGTCTGGAAGCGCGCATTGACGCTGCGCTGCTTGCCCGCGCCTACCTTGTCCACCGCCGTCTTCATGTTGTCGTAGATGCCACGGCGGGGAACCCCGCCGAGCGCGGCGAAACATCGGGCGTGGGCATCAAACAGCATCTCGTGGGCTTGGCTGTAGTACGCCACCAGCATGAAGGCGCGGCTGGCGGCCAGCTTCATGTGCGCGACCTCCAGCCGGCGGCGCAGTCCGCCGACAAAGGCATACTCGGTGCTCCAGTCAAACTGGAACGCCTCGCCCAGCTCAAAACTCAGGGGAATAAAGCCGGCACGGCGTGGATGGCTGCTCTGCGCTCGCCAGGCCTTGCAGAACACCTGTACCGGGCCCCGGCTGCCAGGGTATCCCAATGCCCTGATGGCCTCAAACAGCGCCAGGTCGCTGCGCCGATCGCGTTTGCCGCGCAGGCTGTCGGCCTTGAGCCAGG
>NZ_JBQCER010000059.1:0-52812 GCF_051960075.1 Bordetella sp. | reverse complement strand
TATCGCTTATGTTTATATGGACCCCTATTGCTTACTTTTTCACATTTTTGCTGCTCGGGGGGGTTTTTATTTGTTGGTTCCCCGCGTGCGGCGTGGCTTGGTGCGCCAAGGGCGGGAGCGGCCGCGCGGCACCGCGGATGGCGCTGCGAAATCGCAGGAAATCGATGATCGCGTCAGCGTCGCGCGCTGCCGTTTCGTAACTCACGTCGCTCTGGCCGCGGCATTCGATCGTCGCCGCGATCGTGCCCGGCGGCAGCGGCGTTGCGTTGTCGACCCGTTCCTGTAGCGTCCACCAGGGCAGGCTGTGCGCTTCGTCAAAAGATTGTCCGCCCGAGTCCGTCGCGATCAGCGACGCTTGCGACCCGAGATAGCGAGCCAAGGGCTCGAACTGCGGCCATGCCGCATCGCTCGTGAACAGGTGCATCGTCGCTTCGAGCGAACAGTGCAGATCGAGCACCACATCTGCGTCAAGCGATAAATCCAGCAATGCATGCTGCAATGATTCGAACTCGGTGCGGGGCTGCTGCTGCGCGAGCGCTGCGCGCATCATCTTGCGCACGGCGGCAACATTGTTCTGCGCGTTCGCGCCCAGAAGGGTTTCGAGCGGCTCGTCGAAGCCGCCCAAGGCAGGAAAATGGCGGTTGTAGTTGCGCCCGCTGGCCAGGTCGAAGCGGCCGATGAAATGACCGAGCACGTGCTGCGCGAGGCCCACCGGATTGGCAACCGGCACCAGCACGATCTGGTCGCCGATCTCTCCGGCGGCATCGAGCTGCGCCAGTCGGCGCCTGAGCATCACGCTTACCAGCATGGCCGGCGTCTCGTCGGCGTGGAGCGCCGACTGGATGTAGATTTTCTGCTTCGCGTTGCTGGCGTCCGCGGGACCGAAGTGAAAGCTGGTGATCTCGCGGCTCGTTCCGATTGCCGGCGAGATAAGCGATGTCGATTGCGTATGCATGGTCTGAAAAGAGAAGAGGGAAACGTCGGGCTAGCGTAGTCGCCACACGCATCGCACGAGAAATGTTTGTGCGCAATGCGCGCATACCTGGTGGAGAGCCCGTTTGGCAAAAACGCTTTGCTGCGCAGGCGCCAACCGTGACGGTATGGCGCTTCGAAGCAGTCAGATGCCGGCCACCTGCGCGCGCATCCACGCCAGCATGGCCGACGTCAGCTCGCCCAGTTCGTTCTTGAGCCTGTCATACCCGGCATTGGGCCGCAGCGTGACCTCGTCCATATACAGCTTGCGGTTGATCTCGATCTGCAGGCTGTGGCGACCTTCGGAAGGCCGGCCATGTACGCGCACCAGCTCCACGCCCTTGTACGGGTCGTTGATCGCCACGTCGTAGCCGCGTCGGCCCAGCCAGTCGGCCACGAAGGCGGCAAAGGCCGGGTCGGCCGTGGTGCCGTCGCGGTCGCCCAGCACGAAATCGGGGTGGGCGGTGCCGGGCTTGCCGGTGGCGTAGGCGCCGGCCACGCTGGGCATGGAGTGGCAGTTGATGTGCCAGACCTTGCCCAGCTGCGCGTGCGTGTCGTCCAGCAGCGCGCGCAGCGCGTCGTGATAGGGCCGCCAGCACTGGTCGATGCGCGCCTGCACTTCGGCCACTGAAAGCTTGCGGTCGTACAGCGGCGTGCCGTCGTCGAGCATGCGCCAGATCAGGCCCTTGCCCAGGCCCACCTTGGGCGAGTCCGAGAGCGGGCCGGGCCAGGGCGCATCCAGCATCGTGGGGTCGATGTCTTGCACCCCGCGATTGACGTCGATATAGGCGCGCGGGCAGGTTGCGCCCAGCAGCGGCACGCCCTGGTTCACGGCGCCGCTCCACAGGTCGTCGACCCAGGTGTCTTCCGCGGTGCGCAGCACGCCGATGTGGGCGATGCTGGCGAAATCCGGCGGGTAGGCGGTGCCGCTGTGCGGCGAATCCAGCACCAGCGGCGAGAGGCTCGCCGCCGGCATGTGGTCCAGGCGGTAGGAAAGCGGGTGGATGACAGGCATGCCCTTACTCTACCTTGATGTGGGCCTCTTTGGCGACCCGGCGGTTCTTGGTCACCTCGTCGGCGATCTGCTTGGCGAACTCGGCCGGCGTATTGGCCACGGGCGCGGCGCCCAGGTTTGCAAGCGACTTGATCACCTCGGGCTGGGCGCTGACCTTGACGATGGCCTGATGGAGCTTGTCGACCACGGCCAGCGGCAGCTTGGCGGGACCCACCAGGCCGAACCAGGACATGTCGTTCAGCGGCGCCAGGCCGGCCTCGGCGAAGGTCGGCACATTGGGCAGGGCCGCCACGCGCGTGGGCGAGGCCACGGCCAGGGCCACCAGCCGGCCCGCCTGCACATGCGGCAGCGACGAGGGCAGGTTGTCGAACAGCACGTCGACCTGGCCGGACAGCGTGTCGTTGAGCGCCGGACCCACGCCGCGATAGGGCACGTGCACCAGGTTCACACCCGCCGTCATTTTGAAGAGCTCGCCCATCATGTTCGCCAGCGAGCCGTTGCCCGCCGACGCGTAGGTGAGCCGGCCGGGCTCGCTCTTGGCCAGCTTGATGAAATCGGCCATGTTGCGGGCGGGCACCTGGTCGGGGTTGACCGTCATGATGTTGGGCACGGCGGCCAGATTCGAGATGGGCGTGAAGTCCTTCTCCACGTCGAAGGGCAGCTTGGGATAAACGGCAGGGTTGATGCCGTGCGTGCTCACGGTGGCCATGCCCAGCGTGTAGCCGTCGGGGTTGGACTGCGCGACCACGGAACTGCCGATCGAGCCGCCGGCGCCGCCGCGGTTCTCGACGATGATCGCGCCGTTCAGCTCGCGGCCGAGTTTTTCGGCGAACAGGCGGGCGACGATGTCGGTGGTGCCGCCGGGCGGAAAGGGCACGATGAGGTGAATGGGCTTGTTGGGATAGGTGTCTTGGGCGTGGACGGCGGACAGCGGAGCGCAGGCGAGGGCGGCGGTCAGCGACAGGCCCAGAACGAGATGGCGGCGGTGCATGGAAAAATTCCCCTTGGAGGTTTTGATTTGTGGTGGCGGCGCCGGCGCACCGGCGACCGCGTGGCGATTCTGGCCTTGCCCGGTCGCTTTACACAAACGAAAGATTCTCCATAAACTATTCCATTTGGTCATGGTTGGCCTCGGGTCGACCTCAACGCATGCGCCGATTCTGTCCGTCTTTGGCCGATCTGCAGGCCTTCGAAGTGGCCGCCAGACACTGCAATTTCACGCGAGCGGCCCAGGAGCTGTGCATTACCCAGGGGGCGGTCAGCAAGCAGGTCAAGCACCTGGAGGCATTCCTGGGAGTCGTGCTGTTTGTGCGCAGCAAGCAAGGCCTGGTGCTCACCGAGGCCGGGCGCGGCTACCTGGACAAGGTGCGGGCGGGACTGGGGCAGATCGAGGCGGCCAGCGTCGAACTCATCGCCCACAGGGGGCAGGGCGGCACGCTGCAGTTGACCAGCATGCCGACGTTCGGGGCCCGGTGGCTGATTCCGCGCCTTGCGGGATTCATGCGGCTGCGGCCGGACATACACCTGGAATTCTTGCCGCACCGGCAGGGCTATGACTTTTCCATGCCCGAGCTCGACGCGGCGGTGCGCTTCGGCGAGGGAGCGTGGCCGGGCAGCGGCGCGGACTACATCGTGGGGCGGGACGTCGTGCCGGTGTGCAGCCCGCGTTTGATGCCGCCGGGGCAGGTGGATGCGGCGCAACTGCTGACATACCCGCTGCTGCACCACACCTCGGCGCCGGACGGTTGGCCGGACTGGCTCGCGCAGGCCGGCTGCGATACGCGCCGCGCCCTGGAGGGCGCCCGGTTCGATCAGTATGCGCTGCTGTCGCAGGCGGCCGCGGCAGGTTTCGGCGTCGCGCTCATTCCGCGCTGCCTGATCGAAGAAGAGCTGCGCGACGGCCGCTTGATCGTGCCCGTGCAGCTGCCCATTTTTGCGCGCCAGGGCTACTACCTGTGCTATCCGCAGCAGAAGGCCAGCCTGCCTGCGCTGCAGGCGTTTCGCGGCTGGCTGCAGTCGGTCGCGCTGGAGGCCGAGCCGCGCCGATAGGCGGCCGGCACTACTGCGTCAGTTTGATTCCCGCCTGCTGGATCAGCGTCTTCCATTTGGCGCTGTCTTGCGTGACGAAATCCAGCAGCGCCTGCCTGTTGCCGGGCTGCGCGATCATGCCTGCATTCTCCAGCGCCGCTTGAAACTCGGGCGTCTTGATGATGTCTTGCAGGAGGCCGTTGAGTTCGTCCAGGTCTTTCGCGGGAATGCCCGGCGTTGCCGCGACCGACATCCACTGGCTGGCGTCGTAGCCGGGGAACCCGGCCTGTTGCATGGTGGGCACGTCGGGCAGGCTGGGCAGCCTGTAGGTCGTGGTGACCGCATAGGCCTTGAGCCGATGCGAGCGGATGCCCGCCATGACGGGCGTCGGCCCCAGGATGGCCAGGGGAATCTGTCCGCCGATCACGTCCGTCACGGCCTGGCCGCCGCCTTTGTACGGCACGTGCACGATATGCGTGCCAGCCATCTGGTTTAGGAGCTCGCCCGCCAGATGCTGCGAGGTGCCGATGCCCGAACTGGCAAAACTCCACGCACCGGGATGGGCGCGCGCGTCGTCGACGATCGCCTGAATGGACGGTTTGGCCGAACTGGCGGGACCGACGATCACCATGGGGCCGTCGGCCAGCAGGGCCACGGGCTGCAGATCCTTGCCCAGCTCGGGCTCGGGGGCCGGATAGATCAGTGGGCCCGGCACGGTGAGCAGCAATCCGGCGCTGGGGGCGGCATGCGCCACGTACTGCAGGGCGATGGCGCCCGAAGCGCCCGTCTTGTTCTCGACAATGACGGCTTTGCCGGTGCGCCTGGAGAGTTCCTTGGCGGCGATCCGCGTGAGCACGTCGGACGTGCCGCCGGGCGCGAAGCCGACGATCCAGTCGATGCGGTCGCTGGGCCAGTCCAGTGTTGCCCCGGCCGCTGCCAGGGGCAGGACGGCGCAGGCCGCCAGCGCGGCGATCCAGTAGCGGTGTTTCATGTGATTTCCTCGCGGGTTCCGGGCCTTAGTCTTTGTCCGGCGCGCCGGGCTCGGTATTGGGATGCGCCGCGCAGGACAGATTGAACTGGCGCACCATCTTGAGTATCGGGTTCATCACCCAGGTGTTGAAAATCAGCACATCGGTCTCCTCCTTGGGATCCTGGATCAGGTTGAACAGCAAGGGCGACTCCAGCTTGCCCTTGCCTTCGTTGACTTCGGGCTCCCAATAAAAGTGCAGCTTCCAGTGGCGCCATTTGACGGCGCGCAGCTCGTTCTTGATGTAGAACGGAAAGCCTTCGCGCAGGGATTTTTCCGATGCGCCGGTGAAGAAGTCGCGCTGGTCGATACCGTCGATGGGCCGGTCGTCCGGAATCGACGCGCCGCCGATGAGCGAGAGCGTGGTGAACAGATCCGTGACGTGCACGATCTCGTTCGAGATGCGATTGGGCGCCACCTTGCCGGGCCAGCGCAGGATGAAGGGCACGCGCAGGCTGCCTTCCATGGCTGTGTGATACGTGCCGCGCCAGGGGCCCGCCGTGCCGCGGTAAGGCCGGCGAAATTCCGGGCCGTTGTCGCTGCAGAAGATAAAGACCGTATCGTCGCGGATGCCCAGTTCGTCGACCGCCTGGACGATCTGGCCGACGCGGTGATCCAGCTCGACCATGGCGTCGGCGAAATCTCCCGCGCCGGTGCGGCCGGCGAAATCCGGATGCGGCAGCGTGGGAAAGTGCAGATGCACCAGCGGCAGATACAGGAAGAAAGGCCGGTCTTGCCGAACGTTTTCCGTCATGAAGCGGGTGGCGCGCTCGACCAGTTCGGCGTCGATGCCGCGCCGGGTGTCCAGGTCGTAGACCTTGACCTGTCGCGAGACTGCGCCGGCTTTGCCTTCCATGATGTAGGGCAGGTCCACCACCGACGGATCGAAGCCCAGTGTCGAGGTGAACTGGCTCTCGTCGGTGGTGCGGGGAATGCCGTACCAATCGTCGAAACCCCGGTCGCTGGGATAGCGGCCCGGAACGTCGCCCAGATGCCATTTGCCGTAGTGGGCGGTCGCATAGCCCTGCCCCGACAATTGCTGGGCCAGCGTGATCTCGTTGCGGTTCAGGCCCTGGGGCAGGCCCGCGGGCACCGATTGCAGGCAACCGGTGCGTATGGGATGCCGGCCGCTCATCAGCGCCGAGCGGGTCGGCACGCAATCGCTTTCCACATTGAAGTTGTGCAGCAGCAGGCCTTCGGTGGCGAGCTTGTCGATGTTGGGCGTGGGCGCGCCGCGCAGGGCGCCGCCGCCGTAGCAGCCCAGTTCGCCCCAACCCAGGTTGTCGGCGACGATGAGAACGATGTGGGGCGATTGGGGCATTTCCAGTCTCGATTGCGGGTTATCAACAGTGCCTGGAAAAAATTCTAGGGATTAGCCTTGCGTAAAAAATTCCCATTCTTTATATAAAACATGAATAAATGTTATGAATCTGTCGCTGCGGGACGTCGAATATTTTCTGGCTGCCGTTGATCACGGCAACCTGGCCCGCGCGGCGGCAAGCTGCGCCGTGTCGCAGCCGGCCTTGTCCAAATCGCTCAAGCGGCTGGAGGCCGACACCGGGCTGGTCCTGTTCGATCGCGCCAGCGGGCGCAGCATTCAGCTGACTTCGGCGGGCCTGGTCTTTCTGCAGCATGCGAGAAAGCTCTGGGCCGAATACCGCGATGCCGTGCGCCATGCCGGCGAGCTGCGCGTCGGGCAGGCCGGGCTGCTGCGCATCGGCGCCACGGGCGCCACGCTCGACACGGTGGTGCTGCCGGCGCTGGCCGAGCTGCTGCCCAAACGCCCTGCGCTGCGCGTCGATCTGCAGGTTGCCCTGTCCGACGACTTGCGCGATCGCGTCGAGAAGGGGTCTCTGGATATGGCGATTGCGCCGATATATGTCGAGACGCCGAGTACGCTGGCGCAGGAGACGATCAAGGTTGACGACCTGTGCATCGTGGCGAGCCGCCGGCATCCGCTTGCGGCGCGCAGGAAGCTGAAGCTGGCGGACCTGGCCGGCTATCGCTGGGTTCTGCCGGATTCGCGCTCTGTTGCACGCAAGGTGCTCGACGCGCGGTTCGATGCGCATCGCATCGCATTGCCCGCGGCGGCGCTGGAGGTTGCGCATTTCTCGGCCGGAACGCTGCGCCTGATCGTCAACTCGACCCTGCTGGCCGCGTTGCCGAGCATGGTGCTGGCGCTGGAGCCGCGCAGCGATCTGGTCACGTTGCCTGTCGTCATGGACAAGCCGCTATGGCGTCAAATCGTGCTGCTCAGCCGCCGGGAAGCCATATGGTCTCCCTTGATGTCCGAGCTGCACAATGTGCTGCTGGGCAGGGTCAAGCCTGCGGACATGGCTGCCGTGAACCGGCGGCTTGCGCGGCCATGATCAGGGGCGCGCCCGGCGGTTGAGGCCGGTTTGCCGTCAAGCCTGCGCCTCGTCGACCGACTCCGTCGCAAAGGTCGGCGCCGCCAGCGGCAGGTGCAGCACGAAACTCGTGCCTTGCCCCGGCGCGCTGTGCAGCTCGATGCGTCCGCCCAGCGGTCCCGTCACCAGGGTATAGGTGATGTGCAGGCCCAGTCCCGACCCGCCCTGGCCCATCTTGGTGGTGAAGAAGGGATCGAAGATCTTGCTTTGGTGTTCCTGCGGTATGCCGCGACCGTCGTCGCGGACCGTCACCGACAGCCAGCCCGGATCGGTGGCGCGCGCGCCGAGCGAGATGGTGCCGGTATCCCGATCGCCGAAGGCATGGACGAGGGCGTTGTTGATCAGGTTGATCAACACCTGCCCGAGCGGGCCGGGCAGGCTGTCCATGACCAGGTCCCGCGGAATGTCGGTCACCAGTTCGAACTTGGTTTTGCGCAGCGTCGGCCGCATGGACAGCATGATCTCTTGCACCACTTCGTGCACCGAGAACGAGCGGCGCTGATAGCTGGTCTGGTCCACAGCGAGCTGTTTGAATCCGCCGAGCAGTTCGGCCGCGCGCTCGAGGTTGCGCTCGATGATGAGGCCGCCCTCCTGCACGTCGTTCAAGTATTCCGCCAGGGCGCTGCGGGTCAGGCCGGTTTCGGTCAGCGCCTTGAAGCGCTTGTGCGTCTGCACCAGGGTCGAGGCCACCGTGACGGCGGTGCCGATGGGCGTGTTCAGTTCGTGCGCCACGCCTGCGACCAGGGCCCCCAGGGACGCCAGCTTTTCGCTTTGCAGCAGTTCTTTCTGCGTGCGGCGCAGGCCGTCCAGCGCCGAGCTGAGCTTGAGCGTGCGCTCTTGCACGCGCTGCTCCAGCTGGGTGTTGAGTTCGTGGATTCTTTCTTCCTGCTGCTTCTGTTCGGTGATGTCGATGCTCAGGCCGTCGAACACGACGTGGCCGTTGCTCATCTTGCGCGGCGAAGACGTGATCAAAATCCAGCACTGGCGGCCGTCGGGCAGCGTGCAGCGGGTTTCCGCCTTGAAGTCCGTCATATTGGCGATGCATTCGCTCTCGAGCGCCCGCATCAAAACCAGGTCTTCGGGATTCATCTGGTCATAGAGCAAGGACGGATCGCGCATCACGTCTTCGACCGCCAGGCCGTGTACGCGTTGGATGCCCTCGCTCAAATAGGTGAACCGGCGCGGCCCGTGCGGTCCGCCGCAATCGATCTGGTAGACCGTGCTGTCGGGGAGGTTGTCGCTGATCCGCCGCAATTGCTCCTGACTGTCGCGCAACTGCGCCAAGGCGTTTTTGAGCGACGTCGCATCGATGTGGGTGCCCAGCATCTTGCCGGTGGATTTGCCGTTGGCATCGCGCAGGATGCTGCCGCGCGACAGGATCCAGACCCAGCTCCCGTTGGCGTGGCGCATGCGAAATTCGGTTTCGTACATGTGCGAGGGTTCGTCGGCGAGGTACTGCGCGAAGCTCTGGCGCGCCTGTTCGATGTCGTCCGGATGCAGCAGGTCGATCCACGCGTTCTGCAGGGTGATGCTGCCCGGCGCGGCATAGTCTTGGGGGTTCAGGCCCAGCATGCTGAAATATTCCGGGCTGCTCCACAGGCACGAATTGGCCTTGTCCCACTCCCACACTCCCGTGTTGGAGACTCGGGCCAGTTCCATGAATCTCGCGCTTTCGCTGCGCAGGGACTCTTCCGCGTGCTTGCGTTCGGTGATGTCCTGGCGGGCGCCCATCATGATCAAGGGAGCGCCGCTCGCGTCGCGCTGGAATACGCATCCGCTGTCCAGAACCCAGACCCAATGCCCGTTCTTGTGACGCATTCTGATTTCGGATACGTAGAAATCTTCCTTGCCCGAAAGATGCGCCTTGAGTCTTTCGTTGTTGACCGCCAGGTCGGCCGGGTGGCACAGCTTGATGAAGGTCTGGATGTCGATCGGCTGCAGTTCGGCCAGGGTGTAGCCGGCGATCGCGGCCCAGCGTTCATTGAGCGTCACCTCGCCGGTCTGCATGTTCCATTCCCATGTGCCGGCCTGCATGGATGCCAATATGTTCGCCAGGCGTTGCCGTTCGCGATCCATGTCCGCGGCCAGTCTGCGCACGGGACGGCCGAAATAGGCGCTGATCCGGTAGGTGACCGCGATGCCGATCAGCAGCAGAACGAACAGCATCGAGATCGTGGCTAACACGGCTTTGTGCCATGCGTCTTGCATGGCGGTTTCCAGAATGCCGATCTGAATGACGCCCTGGTCTTCGTTGTTGAAACCGCCGCGGTATTGTGCGCTGACCTCATGCACGAGCGTGCCGTCGGGTTCCTGCAGATCGCGCGCAAGCAGCGACGTCCTGCCTGCGAGCAGCGGCTCGAGCGAGGTCTGCGTGTCGTTGTTCAGCAGACGCTCTTTGTCGTTGGCGTAACTGTCGGCCACCACGTTGCCCTGCTGGTCCAGCAGGCGCAGATAGGCGATGTCGGGCCGCTCTTTTCTGACTTGCTGCAGAAACAGGCGCACGTGATATTTGCCGGAAAAGCTGATGCGGCCCACGGCATCGGACAAAATCTGCGTCGTGATCGCGGATAGCCGGTTCTGATCCTGCTGCATGATGCCGCGCACATACCATCCGCCCGCCAGAAGCACGGCCAACATCAGGCAGAAGATGACCAGGCCGAACGCCAGCGCCATGCGGCGGTCGATATTGGAAAAGCGCTTTGCATCGACCGCTCTCCCCGCGTGAATCGGCTGCGTCATAGCGGCCCCATTGCTTTGTTTTGCCACATGGCATGCTGGGCGGGCCAGGGTTTTTGAAACGGCGCCGGGATGGGGCCGCTCCAGCCCGGGTATTTGTCCAGCGTCTCGGCCGTGACGGGAAACGTGGGAACCAGAATGCGCGCCGGCACGTCCTTGCCGCTCAAGATGGCGTAGGCGGTCTGTGCCGTCCGGGCGCCCAGCGGGCCGCAGAACTGGGCCGAATCGATACGCGTCAGCCGCTTGTCGCGAATGTTCTGCACCGATGCCGGGTTGCCGCCCACCGTGGCCACGTCGATTTCGTCGCGGCCCGCCCGGGCCAGCGCATCGACGACGGGCAGCCCCGCGCCGTCGTTGACGGTGAAGACGGCGTCGATGCTGCCTTGTTGCGGAAAGTCGCGCAGCAGGGCGGCGCCGACTTTCGCGCCCTCAAGGGCATCGAAGGCGCGGTAGGCCTTCAGGATGGTATAGGCCCGGCCATAGTTCTGCAGGGCATCCAGAAAGCCGCTCACGCGATCTGCCGCCGAAGAAATCTCTGGGTATTCCACGAGCACCAGACGCAGCGGCGTTTTCTTCTGAAACAGCGAGACCAGGTATTCGCCGTCCAGATAGCCGGCCTGATAGTTGTCCGACGCGACGTAGGCCGCCAGCCTGCCGCCGGAGATGTATTGGTCATAGGCGACCACCGGTATGCCCGCTCTGTCGGCTTCCAGTAGGGGCTGCGTCAAAGCCGCGTTGTCGGTGGGCTGGACGATGATGAGATCGGGCCTGGCCTGGACCATCTTGTGCATCTGGGCGATCTGTCTGTCCACGCTCTGCGGGCCGTCGCCCGCGACCTCGGTCCACAACTGCACCGTTGGCGCGCCGGACCGGCGCGCGGCCTGGTTGATGCGATCGATTTCCTGTTCCAGGCCCTGGCGCATGGCCACCTGACCGGGGATGGTGCTGGACCAGTAAAGCACGCCGACGTGCCACACTTTTTGCGGCTGCGAGCCCGCTGTGCAGGAAAGCAGGCAGCTCGCCAGAAGAAACGTCAAGGCCCCGATCCGATTCTTCATGGCGATTCCTCCGAGTGTTCAGGCAAGGCGGATTCGGGTCAGCGGAAATTTCTCCGGTCCTGCAGCCACGAGAGAAATTGCGCTTCATCCATGGGCCGAGAGAACAGATACCCTTGTCCTTGTTCGCAGCCCGCGGCCAGCAGTGCATCGCATTGCGCCTGCGTTTCGATGCCCTCGGCGATGGTCGTCATGGCGAGATGATCGGCCATGGTGATGATGGTGCGCGCGATTTCGAAAGACTCCACGCCGCTGCCGCTGACGAAGCTGCGGTCGATCTTCAGGTGATCGAGCTGCAGGCGCTGAATCACGCTCAGCGACGAATAGCCCGTGCCGAAGTCGTCCATCGCCACCCGGATGCCGCGCCCGCGCAGAATCGCGAGCTTTACCGCCAGGTCTTCGAGATTTTCGATGGCGACCGATTCGGTCAGTTCGATTTCGACCTGCGAGCCTTGCAAACCCACTTCGTCGAGCACATCGAGGAATTTCTGCGCGAAATCGGGCTCGGCGAACTGCGTGCGAGATACGTTGATCGCCACGCGGAAGTCTTCGTCCACCTGCCCGCTCAGGCCGGCGCGCCATTTCATCGCCGTGCGCGCCACCCACTCGCCCATGGGGATCATCAGGCCCGATTGCTCGGCGATGGGAATGAACAGTTCCGGAGAGATGAATTGCCCCTCGGTGCTCTTCCAGCGCAGCAGGCTCTCGGCGCCCACGACGCGCCCGTCCTGCAGATTGATGAAGGGCTGGTAGTGCAGGAACAGCCGCTCTTCCGAGAACGACGTGCGCAGGCGGTTGAGCATGCGGATGCGATCGCGCGCTGCGTCGGCCTGGTTGGCTTCGAAATACAGCGATTTGCCGCGCTGGAAGCGCTTGGCCTCTTTGAGCGCGGCGCTCGCGTTCTTGAGAACGATGAGCCCGGTCTGCATGCTCGATTGCAGGCTCACCAGGCCCGCCGTGGCCGACAGACGCAGCGGTTCGTTCGCGTCTATCGCAAAGGGCTCGTCGAACACGGCCGCGATTTTCTCCGGCGTGACCTGCTGCGCCGGGCCGTACAGGCCGAACAGGTCGCTGCCCAGCCGCGCCACCAGGGTTTCGGCGGGAAAGGCCGCGCGCAGCTTGTGCGCGACCGATTGCAGCACGGCGTCGCCGAAGCTGTCGTCCAGAATGCTGTTGATGTCGGCAAAGCTGTCCAGGTCGAGCAGCGCGACCGCGCCCTCCCGGGCCAGGCGTGCATCGATGGCTTCCACCAGCGCGTTGCGGTTGGGCAGATGCACCAGCGTGTCGTTATAGGCCAGGTCGTTGATGTTCAGATAAAGCTGCAGATTCTCGAACGCCACGGAGATATTGCTGCAGAAGACTTCGAGCAGCTCTTTTTCCAGCGCCTGCAGCGGTCTTTGCACATCGACGAAGGCGGCCAGGGCCTGCTCGTTGTAGCCCTGGAAGTACAGGCTGGCGCCGTCTTTCAGGAAATGCTGGCGCTCGCGCAGCGTCTGGTGCAGATTGTGCCTGACCCGCGGCTCGGGGATCTCGTCCAGCGGCAGGCCGATCCAGGCGCCGTAGTCGCCGGCCGCGGCCAGCACGTAGGGGGTCTGGTCGGCCGGGTTCATGGCGGCGCACACCAGGCACTGGGCCTCCACGTTGAGCAGGGCGCAGAGCTGGGTGACCACGCCCGCGGCGAATTTCTTCAGGCCGACCGGCTTGCCCAGTTCGGCCGATGCCGCGAGGATCTGCTCCAGGCCACGGCGGCCGGCTTCCAATTGGCGGATCTGCGCATACGAACGCACCGCCATCGTCAGACAGGTAAACAGCCGCACCTGCGTCAGTTCGGATTTGGTGCGGTAGTCGTTGATGTCGTATTGCCGGATGGTGTCGATTTCCGGGGCGTAGCCCGGCTGACCCGTGCGCAGGATGATGCGCAGCGCCTGGTTGTCCAGCGTTTCGCGGATCTGGCGCACCAGCTGCAGGCCGGCATCGTCGCTTTCCATGACCACGTCGATGAAGGCCACGGCAAAATCGTTGGGCTGCGCCAGCAGCTCCATGGCTTGCGCCGCGGTGTGTGCATGGCTGAAGGCGATGCCGCGCCCCTCTACCTGGATGCCCTTGAGTGCGAGCTTGGACGCGGCGTGCACGTCGGGCTCGTCGTCGACGATCAGCACCTGCCAAACGGCGGCTGACGAGGCCTGACCCGAGTCGGCCAACTCGTCGTCGGCAAACGGGATCAATGCATCATCGGTATACGTCATGCAAAATCTCCCGGGGCAACGACGATCGTTTCGGTGTCATTGTTCCCATTCTATTCGTGTTTATTAACACTTTTTTCGAATTAGTATCATCTCTCATGAGAGGGGTTTTTGGGAAGCCTGTACTTCGTTGACGGTAGTATGCAAACCTTGTTCGGCGCTTTTAATGTCAAGGTTTGCAATTTTTCAGAGAGGATCCGGCGCGCATTCGCGCCTGCGGTCCCTGCACTCAAGGTGATTCGATGACGTCTTTTCAGTCCCCCGCGGCGCAAGCCCTGCGGGCGCGTTACGGCAGCGATGCGCTGCCCGGTCCGCTCAACGATGTGTCGGCTCAATTGCTGGAGCATCGCTCGGTGCGCGCTTATGCCGACAAGCCGGTGAGCGACGAGATCCTGCGCGTGGCGGTGGCTGCCGCGCAATCGGCTTCGACCTCTTCCAACCTGCAGGCTTGGAGCGTGATTGCCGTGCGCGATCGCGCCACGCTGGCCAAACTGGGCGAACTGGCGGGCGGCCAGCAGCATGTGACGGACGCGCCGCTGTTCCTGGCCTGGATCGTGGACCTGTCGCGCCTGCGCCGTCTGGGCGACGCGCTCAATACCCCCGCGTTGGCCACGGATTATCTGGAGATGCATACCGTGGGCGTGGTGGATGCGGCCCTGGCCGCGCAGAACGCCGCGGTGGCGCTGGAGTCCTACGGCCTGGGCCTGGTCTACATCGGCGGTATGCGCAACCATCCCGAAGCCGTGGCCGAGTTGCTGGGCCTGCCCAAGGGCTGCACGGTTCTGTTCGGCATGTGCGTGGGCTATCCCGATCCCTCGGAGCAGACCGGCATCAAGCCGCGCCTGTCGCAAGCGTCAGTGCTGCATTTCGAGCGCTACGACGCGAGCAACGAAGCCGAGCAAATCAAGGACTACGACGCGCGCATGGATGCCTTCAACGAAAGCCAGCACCGCAAGTCGCGATCCTGGTCGCAGTTGGCGACCTGGCGCGTGCGCGGGCCGGAGTCGTTGAGCGGGCGCGATCGTTTGCGCGAGGCGCTGGCGAATTTGGGGTTTGAGTTGCGGTAAGTTGATCGGCGTCTAAGACTTCAACGCCCCAACTCATCCGCCAGATAAGCCCGGATCACATCCGCAAAGTTCGCATCCGCCTTGAACCCCAAGGCCTTGGCCCGCGTGGCTGCGAACTCGCCGGGCCAGGATTCGACGATGCGCCTGATCGCGTCGTCGGGTTCCCAGCGCACCAGATCGGCCGCCTTGTCGCCGGCCACGGCGCGCAGCGCGGCCAGCATATCGTGCACCGATACCGATAGGCCCGGCAGGCTGATGCTGCGCGGAAAACCGATCGCGGCGGCGTCGATGTCGTGGCCGTGGATCAGGTTCTCGATCGCCAGGCGCGGCGACATGAGCCACATGCGCGTCTCGGGCAAGACCGGCGCAACGGCGGCCTCGCCGTTCAAGGGTTCGCGGATCATGCCGCTGGCAAAGCTCGATGCCGCGGCGTTGGGCTTGCCGGGCCGCACGCTGATGGTAGGCATGCGCAGGGTGCGGCCGTCGATGTAACCCTTGCGGCTGTAGTCGCTGACCAGGAGTTCGCCCATGACCTTCTGGGCGCCGTAGGAGCTCATGGGCATGGGCGCGAAATCGTCGGGAATCACGGCCGGCAGCTTGCCGCCGAAGGCGGCGACCGAGCTCGTGAAGATGACGCGCGGCACATGGCCGAGCGCGCGGCAGCGTTCCAGCAGGCGGCGCGAGGCGTCCAGGTTGATGCGCATGCCCAGGTCGAAATCGGCCTCGGCGGCGCCGCTGACCACGGCGGCCAGATGGAAGATCGACTGCGTATCGTCGTCGATGGCGCGCTCCAGCAGGGCGGGATCGGCGATGTCGCCGACGAGCGTTTCGATTCTCGGGTCGTTCAGATCGGCGGGGGCCGCCATGTCAAGCAGCACCAGCCTGTCGATGGGGCGGCCGTCGAGTTCGCCGCGCTCCAGCAGTTTCCTGGCCAGTTTTTTGCCGAGAAAGCCGGCGCCGCCGGTGATCAGCACCTTGTGGGTCATGCCTGTCTCCAATCTATCGGTATTGTCTTTGCATCGGCGCCGCGGCGATATTGCGGCGCCGCTTCAGCGGCCCACGGATTGCCGGTACGCCCGCAGCCAGCCCAGTCCCGCGCTGGTGGCGGCGCGCGGCTTGTACTCGCAGCCGACCCAGCCGACGTAGCCCAGTTCGTCCAGTAGCTGGAACACAAAGGGATAGTTCAGCTCCTGGCCATCGGGTTCGTTGCGGCTGGGCACGCTGGCGATCTACACGTGGCCGATGAGCTCGAACATGGCGCGCAGCTTCATGGCGATGTCGCCCTCCATGATCTGGCAGTGGTAGCAGTCGAACTGCACCAGCAGATTGGTCGCGCCGATGGCGTCGATCACGGCCAGGGCGTCCTGCTGATAGCTGAGCAGATAGCCCGGCATGTCGCGCTGGTTGATGGGTTCGAGCACGATGATGATGCCGCGCCCGGCGGCCTGCTCGGCGGCCCAGGCGACGTTGGCCTGGTAGAGGTCCCGGCGTTGGGCGCGGTCGACATCGACCGGCAGCAGACCGGCCATGACGTGCACGCGCGTATTGCCCAGCTCGCCGGCGTAGTCCAGCGCTTTCAGGACGCCGGCGCGGAATTCGTCGGTGCGGCCGGGCAGCGAGGACGTGCCGCGTTCGCCCTTGGCCCAATCGCCCGCGGGGGCGTTGAAGAGGGCTTGCGCGATGCCCGCGTCGTTCAAACGCTGTTTGATGTCGCGCGCGGGGAAGTCGTAGGGAAAGAGATATTCGACGCCTTCGAAACCGTCGCGCGCGGCGGCGGCGATGCGATCCAGAAAGGGCAGGTCCTGGTAAAGAAAGCTCAGATTGGCGGCGAATTTCAAGCTCATGCGCGGCTCCGGGAAGTCGATGGCGGGGTCAGCGCCGATGGGTGATCGTGATTGCCGATCTACCAGCGGGCCTGGAAGGCCTGCCGCAAATCGTCGATGGCCGCGGCGTTCAGAGGCGAGGTCTTGTCGCGCAACATCAGCCACAGCTTGGCGGTTTCTTCCAGCTCTTCCAGCGCGAAGGCCGCGCTGGAAACCGATTCGTGCCATACCACCGGGCCCAGTCGTTCGAGCAGCACGCCGCGCACCTGGCCGGCCAGGGCGGCGACCTGCTCGGCCACGGCGGGCGCGCCGGGGCGGTCATAGGGTATGAGCGGCACGTGGCCGACCTTCATCACGTAATAAGGCGTGATGGGCGGCACCACGTCCTCGGGCTTCCAGACGCCCGCCAGGCTCAAGGCGACCAAATGGGTCGAGTGCGTATGCACCACGGCACAGGCCGCCGCATTGCCGGCATAGATGCCGCGATGCAGGGCCAGGGTCTTGGAGGCGCGGTCGCCCGATATTTGCCTGCCGTCGCCGGCCACCTTGGCCAGTCGGGCCGGATCGAGCCAGCCCAGGCAGGCATCGGTGGGCGTGATGAGCCAGCCGTCGGGCAGGCGGGCGCTGATGTTGCCCGACGAACCCACGGTGTAGCCGCGGTTGAAGAGCGAGGCGCCGACGCGGCAGATTTCTTCGCGCAGGCGGTTTTCGTCGGCGGTCTGGCTATCCGTGATGTGGCTCATGCGATGCGCTCCGTCGGATCAGTGCGCGGCGCCCAGGGCGCGCAGGGCTTTCTCGAAAAAATCCACCGTGCCGAAGTTGCCCGATTTCAGGGCCAGCGCGCAATGCGGCCGGCCGCCGGCATCGATGGCCAGCGTGGCCGGCACACCCGGGTCGATCTGCGGGCCGATGCGCAAGGCCCGCACATCCAGAGCCTGCACGACGGCGCCCGAGGTCTCGCCGCCTGCGATCACCAGCCTGGCCACGCCTTGCTCGCGCAGCCCCCTAGCCACGGCGGACAGCGCCTCTTCCACCAGATGACCGGCATGTTCGACACCCAACTGCGTTTGAACGGTCTTCACCTCGTCGGGGGCGGCCGTGGCGTAGATCAGCACGGCCTGATCGGCGTGCGCCTGGGCGAAATCCAGCGCCTGCCGCACGAGGTCGTCGCCGCGCGCCAGGGCCAAGGGATCGATGCGCAGGGCGGGGCGTCGGGCGAGCCAGTGTGCGACCTGGCCCTGCGTGGCCTGCGAGGCGCTGCCGGCCAGTACCGCGCCGCGCGGCGGCAGCGCGTCCAGGCCTTCGAGCGCGCGCGTGGCTGCGCCCTCGTCGATCAGCAGGCGGGCGCGCCGGAAATTGCCCGGCAGGCCCAGCGCCACGCCCGATCCGCCCGTGACCAGCGGCATGCCGGCGCAGGCCTCGCCCAGGGTGTAGAGGTCGTTGTCGGCGATGGCATCGGCGATGGCCAGGGTGACGCCTTCTTTGCGCAGCGCCGCCATGCGCTCGCGCACCGCGATCGGGCCGCGGCCGACGTCGGCCGCACCGATCAGGCCCACCTTGCCCGCGCTTTGCCGCTGCAGCACGCGCACCAGGTTGGCGTCGCGCATGGGCGTGAGCGGATGGTTCTGCATGCCCGATTCGTTGAGCAGCGCGTCGTGCACGAACAGATGGCCGCGATAGACGGTGCGGCCGTTTTCCGGAAATGCCGGGCAGGCAATGGCCAGGTTCGCGCCCAGCGCTTTTTGCAGCGCTTCGGCCACAGGGCCGATATTGCCGGCGTCGGTCGAATCGAAGGTCGAGCAGTACTTGAAGAAGAATTGCCTGCAGCCCTGGCTCTGCAGCCAGCGCAGCGCGGCCAGCGATTGCGCCACGGCCTCGCCCGCGGGGATGGTGCGCGATTTGAGCGCGACCACGACGGCGTCGGCCTCGCGCACCGGCGCTTCCGGAACGCCGATGGTCTGAATGGTGCGCATGCCTTCGCGCACCAGCATGTTGGCCAGGTCGGTGGCGCCGGTGAAATCGTCGGCGATGCAGCCCAGGAGCGGGGCGCCGCGAGGCGTGTCGTGTGCCATGAGGGCCTTCAGTCTTGGCTGGCGGGCAGCGTGATGCCGGGGAAGATCTTGATGACCGCGCTGTCGTCCTCGCCGCCGTGGCCGCCGGTCGAGGCCTGCATGAACATCTGATGCGCCGTGGCCGACAGCGGCAGCGGGAATTTGCTGGCGCGGGCCGTGTCCAGTACCAGGCCCAGGTCTTTCACGAAGATATCCACGGCCGACAGCGGGGTGTAGTCGCCCTTGAGGATGTGCGGCACGCGGTTCTCGAACATCCACGAGTTGCCGGCGCTGTGCGTGATGACGTCAAAAAGCGCGTCCGGATCCACGCCTTCGCGCAGGCCCAGCGCCATGGCTTCTGCCGATGCGGCGATGTGCACCCCGGCCAGCAGTTGATTGATGATCTTTACCTTGGAGCCGATGCCGTGCTCCTCGCCCAGGCGATAGACCTTGCCGGCGATGGCGGCCAGCACGGGCTCGCAGGCGGCATAGGCCGGCGCGGGGCCGGAGGTCATCATGGTCATGGTGCCGGCGGAGGCCTTGAGCGCGCCGCCGGAGACCGGCGCATCGAGCATGAGCAGACCGCGTTCGCCCAGGCGCTGCCCCAGGCTCTTGGCAAAGGCGGGCGCCACCGTGGCGCAGGCCAGCACGACCGCACCGGGCGCAAGCGTGTCGGCCAGGCCGGGCTTGCCGTCGGAGCCGAACAGCACGGCCTCGGTCTGCTCGGCATTGACCACCAGGATCACGACGGCGCTGCACTGGCGGCCCAGTTCGGCCAGGTCGGCGCAGACAATGCCGCCTTCGGCGGCGATCTGGTCCCGCGCGCCCTTGCGCAAGTCGAAAGCGTAAGTCTTCAGGCCGTTGCGCAGCAGCGAGCGAGCCACGCCCATGCCCATCGCGCCCAAGCCGACGATGCCTACATTCTGTGTCATGTCTCTACCCTCGATGCAGTCTATGCTGTGCTTGTCGAGGCAGTGTACCCGAGGCGTTTTTGCGGCCGGGCCGCTCCCGGCGACGAATACGCATCCGTCGGGAACCGGTGCGGCGCGGCGCCTATTTCCCTTCTTGGGCTTTGCTACCATGCGGGCTGCGATGTCCCCGAAACCGTGGAGCGAAGATGAGTGAATTCCAGCCGGTGGCCGCGTGCGGCCTGACCCCGCAACCCGAAGCGGCGGCTTACGACAGGCGTTGGCTGGTGACCAACGACGCGGGGCAGTGGCTCGATCGCGAGCGCTTTCCCAAGCTGGCCGAGATCACGGTGCAATTGCGCATGGGCTATCTGGTGCTCAAGGCGCCGGGCATGCTGCGCATGGACATTCCGCTGGACGTGATCGAAGACGACGACAGCGTGCGCCATCGCATTGCGCTGGGCGGCCAGGAGCTGGATGTGGTGGACGAGGGCCAGCTGGCGGCGGCCTGGCTGTCGAATTTCATCGGCATACCGTGCCGTCTGCTGAAGGTGCACCCCGATATGGGCGAGGTGCGCTGGCCGGATCGCCAGGCCTGAGGCCCGGCTTGCACGGGCCGCGCCGCGCGGGCGCGCGAGGTCAGTCCTGCTGCTGCTCGCGGTAGGCTTTGGCCTTGGTCTGGAGCCAGCGTTCCACCGAGGGAAAGACGAACTTGCTGACGTCGCCGCCCAACTGGGCGATCTCGCGCACGATGGTGCCCGAGATGAACTGATACTGATCCGAAGGCGTCATGAACAGCGTTTCGACATCGGGCAACAGATGGCGGTTCATGCCGGCCATCTGGAATTCATACTCGAAGTCGGATACGGCGCGCAGGCCGCGCACGATGACGGCGGCGCCCTGCTCGCGCACGAAATCCTTGAGCAGGCCGTCGAAGCTCTGCACTTCGACGTTGGGGTAATGGCCCAGGACTTCCTTGGCGATTTCGAGCCGCTCTTCGATGGTGAAGAAGGGCTTCTTGTTGCGGCTGTGCGCAACGCCCACGACGACCCGGTCGAACAGGCCGGCGGCGCGGCGCACCAGGTCCTCGTGGCCGCGGGTCAGCGGGTCGAACGTGCCTGGATAGACGGCGGTGATCATTTGGGCGGCTCCTCGCTTTTCGCGATGGTTTGCACCATCTTTTTACGAACCCGGGATTATTGACCTATTTTTGCAATGCAGCAATTATGGTTGTTGCGCTGCGGCAACCTGGAACAGATGGTAATACACCGCGCCGGCTTTACCTTCTCTTGACAATGTAAAGCCTTCCGGGGCCGTGCAGGCGGTTTCGGCCTCGACGTAGACCAGGCCGTTCTCGGACAGCACGCCGGGCAGCAGGGGCCAGAGCCGGGGCAGCCAGTCCTGGTTGAAGGGCGGGTCGAGCAGGACGAGATCGAAGCGGGAGGCGTCCATGCGCGCCAGGGCGTCGAGCGCATCGCCCACGTGGATGCGGATGGCGTCGGCGTGAAGCTTGTCGCGCAGGGCGCGCAGGGCGGCCGCGGCGGATTTGTCGCGCTCGACCATCTGCACCTGGGCGACACCGCGCGAGGCGGCCTCGAAGCCCAGGGCGCCGCTGCCGGCGAACAGATCCAGCACGCGCTTGTCGGCGAATTCGTTGTCCCAGAGATGGGCGAGCCAGTTGAAGAGGGTTTCGCGCACGCGATCGGGGGTGGGGCGCAGGCCCGGCACGTCGGGGACGGGAATGGGCGTGCGGCGGTATTGGCCGGCGACGATGCGGAGGGTGGAGACTGCCATGAGGGGGATTTTAGGCGCGTCTATTGAGTTCTCTAAGGCATTAATCGAGTTCTTTAGGCGCCGAGGCTGCCCTGCGCAATTCCGATGCTCGCCGCTTCCGCGCCTCCGCTTCGGATTGCTCCGGGGTCCTCGGCTCGCGATGTCTCGTGGCGAAGCACGGCGAACTAAGCGTCGGCGCGCCTTGGGGGTGTGAGGTTCCGAATATACTTTTGGGATGCTTAGTTTCTTCAAGAAAAAGCCGGCGCTCGGCGAGGCAGCGACCGACGCAACGGCGCCTGCCGGGAATTCCGATGTCCAGTCTGGGGCGGTCGCTGCGCCTTTTGTCGAATCTGCCCCTGCGCCGGTTGTCGAGACGCAGGCTGTTGCCGAGGCGCCCAAGGCGTCGTGGTTCAGCCGGCTCAAGAAGGGCCTGTCTCGCACCGGGCAAAGCCTGGGCGGGCTCTTCGTGGGCGTCAAGGTCGACGAGACGCTGTTCGAAGAGCTGGAGTCGGCGCTCATCATGGCCGATGCGGGCGTTGAAGCGACGCAGCAGCTGCTCGATGCGCTGCGCGCGCGCGTCAAGCAAGAACGCCTCGAAGACGCCGCGCAGGTCAAGGCGGCGCTGCGCGAGTTGTTGACGCAGCATCTGCGGCCGTTGGAAAAGGCCTTCGATCTGAAGCAGGCGCAGCCTCTGGTGGTGATGATCGCTGGCGTGAACGGCGCGGGCAAGACGACTTCCATCGGCAAGCTGGCGCACGATTTTCAGCGCCAGGGAGCCAGCGTGCTGCTGGCGGCGGGCGATACGTTTCGCGCCGCGGCGCGCGAGCAGTTGGTGGAGTGGGGCAGCCGCAACAATGTGGCGGTGATTGCGCAGGACGGCGGCGATCCGGCGGCGGTGGCTTTCGACGCGGTCAATGCCGGCCGCGCGCGCGGCACGGGCGTGGTGATGGTGGACACGGCGGGCCGCCTGCCCACGCAGCTGCACCTCATGGAAGAACTCAAGAAGATCCGCCGCGTGATCGGCAAGGCCGATGCGGCCGCGCCCCACGAGGTGCTGCTGGTGGTGGACGGCAACACCGGGCAGAACGCGCTGGCGCAGATCCGCGCTTTCGATGCGGCCATCGGGCTTACCGGCCTGGTGGTGACCAAGCTCGACGGCACGGCCAAGGGCGGAACGCTGGCCGCCGTGGCGGCAGGCAGCCAGGGCGTACGGCCCATTCCGGTTTACTGGATCGGCGTGGGCGAAGGCATGGAAGACCTGCAGCCCTTCGTGGCGTCGGAATTCGCCGCGGCGCTGCTGGCGGATTGATCTGCGGGCCAACGGCCCTGCGCCTTCAGCCGCGGCGAGCCGACCGAGGTCGGGCTACTTCCAGAACGGCTTGGTATGGGCCAGGTCGTTGAAAGCCCGCTGCGCCTGCACGGACAAGGCATCCAGCCTGGCTTCGATCCAGCCCAGGGCGAACCAGGCCTGGGGGTGGGTTTCGCACTGTGCTCGGTAATAGTCCCGGGCCACGGCCAGATCGTTGATTTCGCCGAGGATGTCCTGCACCAGCGATAGCTGCTTGCGATAGTTCTGCAGTCGCGACGCGGGCAACAGGGTTTCCGCGAAAGCCAGGCTGTAGCGCAGGCGCTTGCCGCGCTTGCGCAGGGCGTGGCGCTCTTCCAGCGGTAGTTCGCTGAAGCGCAGACCTTGCTCGACGACCTTGCCATGCCAGCGATGCAGGCGATTGGCCAGGCGCTTGGCCAGACGTCTGGGTTGCGCCGGGGCGGTTTTGGCCGCGGCGTCGACCACGGGCGCGGCCGTCGCCGCGGCTTCGGCCATGAACGCCGCTGCCGGTGCGGGCACCGGCGGCTTCACGTTCAAGCTCCATTCCAGCAGATCCACCAGCCATCCCTGGAACGACCGGCTGGCGGCGATGGCCTGGGAGTTGTCGTGCTCGCCGCTGCGGGGCTGGCTCGCAATGACGGGCATGCCCGCTTTCAGCAGCATGGGGGCGACGGTTTCTTCCAGCACGTCCTTGTCGCGATTGGCGCCGAAGGCGGCGAAATGCGCGCGCGCGCCGTCGACCAGGGCGGCCGGGGGCGGCTCGATCCAGCCGTCGAACAGGCGCCAGGCCGAGCGCAGCCGGCGCATGCCCACGCGCAGTTGATGCACGTGTTCGGAATGGCCCGCCGCACGAATGCCCTGCGTGTCGACCTCGGCCAGCACGGCGGCGTTGCGGGCGATCTGCTCGATGCATTCGGCCGCGATCGCGGCCATGGCGGCAGGAGCCTGCATGTCGGGGGTGAGCGAGACGCCTGCCGTGCCGCGCGGCGCCCAGAAGCCGGCGATGCGCTTGGCGCGGGTGTGGTCGGCGTCGGCCGATTCCAGTTGCTGCGCCAGGGTCGCCAGTGCGTCGCCGCGTTCGGACTTGCTGCGGGTGTCGAGCAGCAGCGAATGGCGCTGCCGCCAGCCGCGGGCCACGGTGAAGATGGCGGCAGGCCGGCCCGACATCAGTTCGAATTCCAGCTCGCAGATCGGCAGCTCCAGCGCGCCGGCGCGCAGCACGCCGGTATCGAAGGCCAGTTCGACGGCGCCTTGGCGGCTGCGCACGGTGCGCAGCAGACGCTTGACGTCGGTTTCGTAGCGCGGGGCCAGCGGGCCGCGCAGCCCGGACAGCACGGCCTCGACCGGGGTGCCGGCATAGACCGAGAGATCGAGCGTCGGGCCCGGGCGAGGGTGGTTGAGCTCCACCCGCGTGATGGCGTCGGCGCCGGGCGTTTTGAGCGTCTGCATCCAGCGGCGGCCTTCCAGACGCAGGCGCAGCGCCACGCGGGCACGCGCCAGTTCGCGCTCGGGGGTGTCGAAGTAGAGGGCGCGCAGCCTCACGCGGGTGGCGCCATGAGCGAGGAGTTCACGCGCGACCGCGGCGGCGTGGGCCATCGGCACGTGAAGTTTCAATTCTTGTTCTGACATGTACCGAGGCGATTCGCAGTCCGGAATAACCAATCATCTTACGAGCGAGGCTCGTGAATTTTGATGACGAGTCATAAATTGTTCGTATTTGCCGCCGGGCCGGCGGAATGCACTGTTCCACGGACCCGGGCGGGCCAGCCCCTGAAGACGGGCCGGGGGGCGGTAAAATGGGGGTTTGCCGCTTTTCGCAGGCTACATCCATGTCCGTTCACCCCCTCAACCCCTCCAGTCCGGCCGCTGGCGATTTTCAGATCGCGCCGGTTCCCGAGATCATTGCCGAGCTGCGCGCCGGCCGCATCGTCATCCTGGTCGACGAAGAAGATCGCGAAAACGAAGGCGACCTGGTCATGGCCGCCGAATTCGTCACGCCCGAGGCCATCAACTTCATGGTCACGCACGGGCGCGGCCTGGTGTGCCTGACGCTCACCGAAGAGCGCGTGCGCCAGCTCGACCTGCCCATGATGACCAGCCGCAACGGCACGCGCTACGGCACCAACTTCACGCAGTCCATCGAAGCGGCCGAAGGCGTCGAAACGGGCATCTCCGCCGCCGACCGCGCCCGCACCATCCAGGTGGCCGTGGCGCGCAACGCCAAGCCCTCCGATCTGGTGCAGCCCGGCCACGGCTTTCCGCTGCGCGCGGTGTCCGGCGGCGTGCTGGTGCGCGCCGGCCACACCGAGGCCGGTTGCGACCTGACCCGCATGGCGGGCCTGACGCCGGCCGCGGTCATCTGCGAGATCCTCAAGCCCGACGGCACCATGGCGCGCCTGCCCGACCTCATGGTCTTCGCGCGCGAGCATGGCCTGAAAATCGGCACCATCGCCTCGCTCATCCAGTATCGCAGCGAGCACGAATCCATCGTGCAGCGCGCGGGCGAGCGCGTCATGCAGACGCCCTGGGGCGAGTTCCGTGCCGTAGCCTACCGCGACGATGCCTCCGGTTCGCCGCACCTGGCCCTGGTGCACGGCGCCATCGATCCGCAGCGCGAAACCCTGGTGCGCGTGCATGAACCGGCCACCCTGCTCGACGTGCTCGACGCGGGGCAGGGCGCGCACAGCTGGACGGTCGCCCAGGCCCTGCGCACCATTGCCGCCTCGCCGGCCGGCGTGATGGTGCTGATGAACTGCCAAGCCTCCACCGAACACCTTTTCAGCCAGATCGGCGGCTGGGCCGATCCCGCCGCGGTGCCGCCGCCCTCCGACGGCGAACGCTTCGGCCTGCGCACCTACGGTATCGGCGCGCAGATCCTGCGCGATCTGAACGTCGGCCGCATGCGCCTCTTGGCGCGCGAACGCAAGATGCCCAGCATGGCCGGCTTCTCGCTCACCATTACGGGTTACGATTGCCCTCCTTCCGCCAACCCCTGAAACAAGGCCCAACCCCATGAACCCCTACGTTCTCACACCGGATCTCAACGGCGAAGGCCTGCATATCGGCATCGTCCGCGCCCGCTTCAACGAAGAAATCGGCCAGGCCGAGCTGGAAGCCTGCCTCGAAGAACTGGCCAAGCTGGGCGTCGACGAGCGCGACGTCATGATCGCCAGCGTTCCCGGCGCGCTCGAGCTGGGCGTGGCCCTCTCGCACATGGCCGAGACGTTCGAGTTCGACGCCCTGATCGCGCTGGGCGCGGTCATCCGCGGCGAAACCTACCATTTCGAGGTGGTCAGCAATGAAATGGCCACCGCCATCAACCGCATTTCGCTGGAAACCGGCATTCCGGTGGCCAACGGCGTGCTGACCGTCGATACCGACGAGCAGGCTCAGGCGCGCGCTGCGGGCAAGGGCCGCGACTGCGCCCAGGTGGCCGTGGAAATGGCCAATCTGGTCGCCGCGCTCGAACCCGAAGAAGACGACGACGAGGACGAAGATTTTGACGACGAAGAAGACGAGCGCTGAGCCGCCCGCCCAAGGCCGCGGCAACGCCCGCAGCGCGCGCCGCCGTGCGCGCGAGTTCGCGCTGCAGGGCGTATACGCGTGGCTGCTGCGCGGCGGCGAAGGCACGCAGGATGCCGGCGAGATCGACGCGCATCTGCGCGACGCCGAAGATTTCTCCGAGGCCGACGCGCAGTGGTTCAAGACCTTGCTGCACGGCGTGCTGCAAGAAGCCCCCGGTTTGCGTGAGCGTTTCACGCCTTACGTCGATCGCCCGCTGGCCGAGCTGTCACCGGTGGAGCACGGCATCTTGCTGATCGGCAGCTACGAGCTCGTGTATCACGTCGAAGTGCCGTACAAGGTCGCCATCAACGAAGCGGTCGAATTGGCCAAGTCGTTCGGCGGCACCGACGGCTTCAAGTTCGTCAACGGCGTGCTGGACAAACTCGCCGCTGACGTGCGCGCCGTGGAAGTGCAGGCGGCGCAGCGGCGTTGATGCCTTCGTGAATCCGCGGGCTCGGCGAGTCCGCGGCATCAAGCCGATCCGGGTGGAGACGATCCGCCCAGGTTCCGAGAACTCAAGGCGTCGTTGGCGCTCTAACTGCTATGGCATCCGAGTTCGATCTCATCGCAAGGCATTTCACGCGCCCCGCGGCTCCCGGGCAGTTGGGTGTGGGCGACGATTGCGCGTTGTTCGACGTTCCCCCTGGGCACCAGGTCGCCGTCAGCACCGACTTGCTGGTCGAAGGTCGGCACTTCTTCCCCAATGTCGATCCGCGTGCCCTGGGCCACAAAGCGCTGGCGGTCAATTTGTCGGATCTGGCCGCCATGGGCGCGCGCCCCGTGGGCTGCCTGCTGGGGCTGGCGCTGCCGCGCGCCGACGACGCCTGGCTGGCGGCCTTCGCACGCGGTTTCCATGACCTGGCCGACGAGGCGAACTGCCCTCTGATCGGCGGCGACACTACGCGCAGTCCCGCATCGCTGACGCTCAGCGTGACGGTGTTCGGCGCCGTCAGGCCGCGCGAGGCCCTGCGCCGCGATGCGGCGTGCGTGGACGACGAAATCTGGGTGTCGGGAGAGCTGGGCGCCGCCGACGTGGCGTATCGCATCCTGGACGGCCAGTTGCCGGCCGACCCGCTGCGTCTGTCCGCCGTGCGCCGCGCGCTCGAATGGCCCACGCCCCGACTGGCGCTGGGGCGCGCCCTGGCCGGCTTGGCGCACGCGGCCATCGATATCTCCGACGGACTGCTGCAGGATCTGGGTCACATTCTCGATTTGAGCCGGGTCGGCGCCGAGCTGCGCTACAGTGCCCTGCCCGTGGCGGCGGGACTCGACGGCCTGGACGACGCCACGCGTCGCCGCGCCGTGCTGGGCGGCGGCGACGTCTATGAACTGTGCTTTACCGCCGCCCCGGCGGATCACGCCCACGTGGTGCAGGCCGCTGCAAAAGCCGGCGTTCGCGTCAGTTGCGTGGGCCGCATCACGGATCGTTCCGGGGTGATCGTGCTTGACGATACCGGGCGGCCTTTGCCAGACTTGCCCCAAGGGTTCGATCACTTCGCTTAAGGCCACGCCACCGCGCGGCCTTCGGGTCGGGCTCATACGCAGCGACTTCTCCTCACATGCCCGAACAGCGCCCCGACCCTCTGACACCCGTTCCTGTTTCCCCCTCGATGCGCGATCGCGCCAAGGTCGCCTTTCCGACATGGCGCTGGACGTGTTCCCGGCTTTACCGCCTGGTGGCCTTCGGTTTCGGCAGCGGCCTGCTGCGGCCCGGATCGGGCACCTGGGGCACGCTGCTGGCCTGGCCCCTGTGGCGGCTGTTCGCGCCGCACATCGTGTCCGACCGCGCCATGGGCATATTGCTGCTGCTGTTCTTTGCCTACGGCTGCTGGGCCTGCTCGCGCGCCGGCGACGAACTGGACGAGCCCGACCATGTGGGCATGGTCTGGGACGAAATGGTGGCCTTCTGGATCGTGCTGTGGCTGGTGCCGCCCACGCTGGGCGCGCAGGCCTTGGCCTTTGTGCTGTTCCGCATCTTCGATACGGTCAAGCCGCCGCCCATCCGCTATTTCGACGCGCGCCTGAAAGGCGGCCTGGGTGTGATGTGGGACGACATCCTGGCCGCGGCCTACACCCTGCTGGTGATGGCGCTGGCCGTGCGTTTTGGCTTCATTGCTTGAGCATCCTGCCCGCAGCAGGACGCCCCGCAGCCACAGGAGAGTCGTTCATGAGTACCCCCGCCACGCTGGTTCTGCCCACCATACAAGGCCTGGCCGAGCGCCTGGGCGCCGTCCTGCTGGAGCAGAAGCTGATGCTGGGCACGGCCGAATCCTGCACCGGCGGCCTGCTGGCCGGCGCCGTCACGTCGGTGGCCGGGTCCAGCGACTGGTTCGAGCGCGGCTACGTCACCTACAGCAACGAGGCCAAGTCGCAGGAGCTGGACGTGTCCGAGGACGTATTGGCGCACTACGGCGCGGTGAGCGAACCGGTGGCCCTGGAGATGGCCGGCGGCGTGCTGCTGGCCGTCGCGCGCGCCCAGGTGGCGGTTTCCACCACCGGCATCGCCGGTCCGGGTGGCGCCACGCCGGGCAAGCCGGTGGGCATGGTGTGCTTCGGTTTTGCGCTGCGTACGCACGGCGGCATCGTCACGCGCGGCGCCACGCATATTTTTCCGGGCGACCGCGCGCAGGTGCGTCACGGCGCGGTGGAGTTCGCGTTGCGCGGCGTGCTCGATATGCTGGGTGCGCCGACGCGGCGCAGCTGATGCCGGGCCGCGGCCCGGTCAGCGTACCGCGTTGATCGCGTCGCGCCGGCCTTTCGCCGCCGCCGCCGCCGCGTCGCGCCAATCGTCGCCCTGGCTGGCATAGATGATGGCGCGCGACGAGTTGATCATCATGCCCGTGCCCGCACTGTCGCGGCCGGAACGCACCGTGGCGGCGACGTCGCCGCCCTGCGCGCCGATGCCGGGCACCAGCAGGGGCACCGCGTCGCCGACCCGCTCGCGCACCGCCGCCAGTTCGTTGGGGAAGGTGGCGCCCACCACCAGGCCGCATTGCCCCGCTTTATTCCACGTGTCGGCCACAAGGCCGGCCACGTGCAGGTACAGCGGCTGGCCGTCGGCCATCTTCAGAAACTGCAGGTCCGAGCCGCCGGGGTTGGACGTGCGGCACAGCACGACGATGCCGCGGTCTTTCCAGGCCAGATAGGGTTCGACCGAATCCAGGCCCATGTACGGGTTGACCGTCACCGCGTCGGCGCCATAGCGTTCGTAGGCCTCACGCGCATAGTTCTCGGCGGTGGAGCCGATGTCGCCGCGCTTGGCGTCGAGCACCAGCGGTATGTGGGGGTAGGCGGTGCGGATGTGGTCGCACAGCGCTTCGAGCTGTTCTTCGCCGCGGTGCGCGG
The DNA here is from genome assembly GCF_051960075.1 of Bordetella sp. Lineage (GTDB taxonomy): Bacteria > Pseudomonadota > Gammaproteobacteria > Burkholderiales > Burkholderiaceae_B > Bordetella. Next base: position 23,470 of record NZ_JBQCER010000059.1, on the reverse strand, counting down.
CAAAGTAGGCGATCTGCGGCTTGAAGCTGCTGGCATAGGGCGCCGTGGCGTCGACAATGCCGCGGCAGAATTCGAAAATCGCATCGGACCTGCCCCGCAGTTCGGCGGGAAAGCGCTGCGGATCGGGATCCAGGCCCACTTGCAGCAGCGAGTCGCTGGCGGCCCAGGCGTTTTGGAGTTTTTTCAGGAAGGTCATCGGGAAAGGCTTAGTGCAGCTTGACGCGGGGCTGCGTGCGCCGCATCAGTAGGCGCGCCAGCGCCAGGGCGGCCGTGCGCCAGAAACCGAGCACGGCACGGTGGTGCATCAGGTGCAGGCTCATGTACATCCAGCGCGCCAGTGTACCGCTTACGAAAAGCCCCCGTCCGCTGAGCTTGCCCATCAGGCTGCCCACGCCGGCCTCCCGGCCCAGCGACACCAGGGAGCCATTGTCGCGGTACACATAAGGCTCGCCGCTGTCTTCGCTCTCGCCCTCGTCCTCGCCCTGAACGCGCGCCAGGATCTTGCCGGCCAGGTAGTCGGCCTGCTGGTGCGCGGCCTGCGCGCGGGCGGGCACGTTCTTGCCTTCTGCCCACGGCGCCGCGCAGCAGTCGCCCAGGGCCAGGATGTGCGGGTCGGGGGTTTCCAGCCGCGCGTTGACCTCGAGCTGGCCCAGGCGGTTCAGCGGCAGGCCGAGGCTTGCCAGCACGGGCGGCCCCTGGATGCCGGCGGCCCATACGCACAGATCGGCGGGAAAAGTGCGCCCGTCGGCCGTATGCACTTCGCTGGGCGTGATCTGCGCCACCCGGCATTGCGTCTCGACCTGAATGCCCAGTCTGGCCAGACGGGCATGGGCGGCGCGCGAGATCTTCTCCGACAGGGGCGACAGAATGCGCGGCGCGCCTTCGACCAGCGTGATCGCCAGGTCCCGCTCGGGTTCGAAGTTCCTGAGCCCATAGGCGCTGATCACATGGCTGGCCTCGCGCAGCTCCACGGCAAGCTCCACCCCGGTGGCGCCGCCGCCCACGATGACCAGCCTCAGATGCGCCTGCGGGTCGCTGGCTCGGGCCTGGTCGACCTGGGCCATGTTCTTGAGCATGGTCAGGCGAAAGGCCTCGGCCGCGTCGGTGGAGTCCAGCGTGACGGCATATTCCGCCGCGCCAGGCGTGTTGAAGAAGTTGGAGATGCTGCCCAGTGCCAGCACCAGGGTGTCGTAATGCAGCTCGCGCTCGGGCAAGATGGTCTGCCCCGCGGCATCGACGACCTTGCCGATGCGGATCATGCGCCGCTCGCGGTCCACGGCCAGGAGCTCGCCGCGCGCGAAGGTAAAGCCGCGCATATGCGCCAGCATCAGATAAGACAGGCCTTCCTGGTGGATGTCCAGCGTGCCGGCGGCCACCTCGTGCAGCGACGGCTTCCAGATATGGAAGGGGCGGCTGTCGACCAGCGTGACCTTGCTCTGGCCCAGCGTCTGGCCGAGCCGCGCGGCCAGTTCCAGTCCGCCCGCGCCGCCGCCCACGATCACAATGCGGGGCGTGCCGGATGAGGTGGGGGAATCCATGTGCTTTCCTCGAATCATTCGGTGCGCGGCGCCTGCCCACGCGGGGATGGAAGGGTCAGGGTTGCGCGGCAGCCTGCGGGCCGTATTGCTCGCGGAAGGGCCGGCTGAAGCGCAAAGCGAATTGGCGCGTAAACACCGCACCGAAGAAAAAGATCTGCGCCGAGTAGTAGATCCACAGCATGAGCGCGATCAGCGAGCCCGCCGCGCCGTAGGCCGATACGGCGCCGCCCTGGCTCAGGTAGAAGCCGATGCCCCACTTGCCCACCAGAAACAGCGCGGCGGTGACGACGGCGCCGGGAATCACGTCCACCCAGGCGATCTGCAGGCTGGGCAGCAGCTTGAACACCACGGCAAAAAGCGCCGTGACCAGGCCGAACGAGAAAATATTGGACAGCCAGCGGGCGATCAGCACCAGGGTTTCCTGGCTCCATACATGGCCGTAATAGCGCTGCGCCGCGCCCAGCGCCCCGTTCAGCGCCAGGGACAGCAGCAGGAATATCGCCAGCACCAGCACCAGGCCGAACGAAGCCATCCGGCTTTGCACCATGCCGTGCAGGGCGCTCTTGGCCTTGTATTTCACCTCCCACAGCTCATCCAGGCTGGCCTTGAGCTCGGTGAAGGCCGTGGTGGCGGAAAACAGCAGCACGCAGATCGACAGCAGGGCGGCGATCCAGCCGTTGTTGGATTCGTGGGCGCTGGCCAGCACGGTTTGAATGACGTCCGCGCCGCGCTGCCCCATGATGCCGCGCACCTGCTCGAACAGCTCGGACCGCACCGCCGCCTCGCCTAAAAAGAAGCCGGCCACCGCGATCACCAGAATCAGCATGGGGGCCAGCGAAAACACCATGTACAGCGCCAGCGCTGCCCCTTTGCTGGCGGCGCGGTGGCGCACCCATTCGCGCGCGCAGTCGGCCATCATTCCGCCGAGTTCGGAAGGGCGGGGGAGGCGAAAGTGCGACGTGACGGACATGGACGGTTCCGGAAGTCTGACGTTGTGCCTATTGTAGGGGCTTGCGCTGCGACGCATCGAGGTCGAACGCAAATCGCGCGCCCATGAAAAAACCCTCGGTCGTGAGGTTCACAACCCGAGGGTTTTGTTTGGACGGGGCAGGCTGCACGCCTGCCCCGGCACGGCGGTTGGACTCGATTAGAAGTCCATGCCGCCCATGCCGCCCATGCCGCCGCCGGGCATGGCGGGGGCAGCGGGCTTGTCTTCGACCAGCTCGACCACGGCAGCTTCGGCCGTCAGCAGCAGGCTGGCGACGGAGGCGGCGTTTTGCAGGGCGGTGCGGGTGACCTTGGTCGGGTCCAGCACGCCTTGCTCGACCATATCGACGTACTGGCCGGTCGCGGCGTTGTAGCCGTAGTTGCCCTTGCCGTTGAGCACGTTGTTCACCACAACGCTGGCTTCTTCGCCAGCGTTGGCGACGATGGTGCGCAGGGGCTCTTCGACAGCGCGCAGGATCAGCTTGATGCCGGCGTTCTGGTCGGGGGTGTCGCCTTGCAGGCCGGTGATGGCTTGCTTGGCGCGCAGCAGCGCAACACCGCCGCCAGCCACCACGCCTTCTTCCACCGCAGCGCGCGTGGCGTGCAGGGCGTCTTCGACGCGGGCCTTCTTTTCCTTCATTTCGACTTCGGTGGCAGCACCGACGCGGATCACGGCAACACCGCCGGCCAGCTTGGCCACGCGTTCTTGCAGCTTTTCGCGGTCGTAGTCGGAGGTGGCTTCCTCGATCTGCACGCGGATCTGCTTGACGCGTGCTTCGATGTTGCGGCTGTCGCCGGCACCGTCGATGATCGTGGTGTTTTCCTTGGCCACTTCGATGGTCTTGGCCTGGCCCAGTTCAGCCAGGGTCGCCTTCTCGAGCGACAGGCCGGTCTCTTCCGAGATCACGGTGCCGCCGGTCAGGATGGCGATGTCTTCGAGCATGGCCTTGCGGCGATCGCCGAAGCCAGGCGCCTTGACGGCGGTGGTCTTGAGGATGCCGCGGATGTTGTTCACCACCAGGGTCGCCAGGGCTTCGCCTTCGACGTCTTCGGCGATGATCAGCACCGGACGGCTCGACTTGGCCACTTGCTCCAGCACGGGCAGCAGGTCGCGGATGTTGCTGATCTTCTTGTCGTAGATCAGGACATAGGGGCTGTCCAGCGTGGCGACTTGCTTGTCGGGGTTGTTGATGAAGTAGGGCGACAGGTAGCCGCGGTCGAATTGCATGCCTTCGACGACGTCCAGCTCGTTTTCCAGCGACTTGCCGTCTTCGACGGTGATGACGCCTTCCTTGCCGACCTTGTCCATCGCGTCAGCGATGATCTGGCCGATCGAGCTGTCGCTGTTGGCCGAGATCGAGCCGACCTGGGCGATTTCCTTGCTGGTGGTGACCGGCTTGGAGATCTTTTGCAGTTCGGCGACAGCGGCGGTGACCGCCTTGTCGATGCCGCGCTTCAGATCGATGGGGTTGAAACCGGCGGCAACGTACTTCAGGCCTTCCTGAACGATGGCCTGGGCCAGCACGGTGGCGGTGGTGGTGCCGTCACCGGCGTTGTCGGAGGTCTTGGACGCAACGTCCTTGACCAGCTGGGCGCCGATGTTCTCGAACTTGTCTTTCAGTTCGATTTCCTTGGCGACGGACACGCCGTCCTTGGTGACGGTCGGGGCGCCGAACGAGCGCTCGAGCACGACGTTGCGGCCCTTGGGGCCGAGGGTGGTCTTGACGGCGTTGGCGAGGACATTCACGCCGCGGACGATGCGCACGCGGGCGTCATCGCCGAACAGAACTTGCTTGGCAGCCATTTTTCAGCTTCCTTCTTGAATTCGGGTTAAAGCGGAATTACTGGATCACGGCGAGGATTTCGTCCTCGCGGATGACGAGCACTTCGTCGCCATCGACCTTGACGCTCTGGCCGGCATACTTGCCGAACAGCACCTTGTCGCCAACCTTCAGGTCGACCGGCAGGACCTTGCCGTCTTCGGTTCTCTTGCCGGGGCCGACGGCCAGCACTTCGCCTTGGTCGGGTTTTTCAGCGGCGCTATCGGGAATGACGATGCCCGAGGCAGTCTTGCGCTCGTTGTCCAGGCGTTTCACGATCACGCGATCGTGCAGGGGACGCAGGGCCATTTGGAACTCCTAACTCAGTAAAAAACCAATGGATTGGGTGTTGGTGACACGGGAGGCCGAGGTTCCTGGAGCCAGGAGGCGGAAGGAGGTGTTAGCACTCACCGGTGACGAGTGCTAATTATAGGGGCGGGGCGGGGAGGTTCAAGAGGGGGAATGCTGGACTGTTACAAATTGGATTGTTATCGAAAGTCAGCCTAGTCGAAATCCCCGAGTTGTCGAAAGTCAGCCTAGTTGGAATTTTGGTCAGCTCAATTGAAACTGGTGACATATTGAATCTTCAGGTGTGGAGTTACCAGGATTTAGTGGACACCTGATTTCCGCTTGCGATGAGCGGCTTCAAATTCGTTCGGACTGACACCGCCAAGATGGCTGTGTCACCGTACAGGATTGTAGAAATTATCAATGTATTCGACCAGGTCAAGCGTGGCGGTTTCACGGTCGGCATAGATGCGCTTCTTGATGCGCTCCTTCTTCAAACTGCTAAAAAAAGACTCCGCCACTGCGTTATCCCAACAATTCCCTCGCCTGCTCATGCTCGGCTCTAGATGATTGGCCTTGCAGAAACGCCGCCAAGCATCGCTACCGTACTGCGTGCCCTGATCTGAGTGGATCAAGGTATTTCGAGGGCGGCGGCTTCATACTGCTTTGGCAATAGCATCAAGCACCAGTTCGCGGTGAATGGTTGGCCGGACAGCCCAGCCAACGATCTTTCTTGAAAATAAATCCATTACTACGACCAGATAAAGCCAGCCTTGCCAAGTCCGGATGTAGGTGATGTCTGTTACCCAGGCTTCGTTCGGTCTCGACACCGTGAATTGCCGTTGCAGTAGGTTAGGAATCAGCGCCGGCGGCTTGGAGACCGGGATATGGCGTATGCGGTATCCGTGCAGTGCACGTAAACCGTTCTCTCGCATCAGACGTGCAACCCGGTGCTTGCTGCATGTCTCTCCACATTCACGCAAGTCTTGCAGGATTCTCGGGGCACCATAGATGCCATGACTGGCGGTGAAGGATGCCCGGATCAGCTTTAGAAGCCGAGCATCTTCCTGTGCCCGGTCAGATACTGGATGATTAAGCCATGCGTAGTAGCCTGTTCGCTGAACACCGAGAACTCGGCACATGGTCGTCACATTGAATTCGTCGCTATGCGATTCAATGAACTTGTATGCCTGTCTTATTTTGCTGGGAGCCTTGGTTTGAGACATGGCCGCCATCCTCAGTCACTGGTTGGATGCTACCCCTGTCCACTAAATCCTGGTAACTCCATGCCCAACTTGCAATAAGGAACTCATTGCAGGTTCAAACTTGGAGGGGTTTGAACCGGAGCTCATTGAAGAAGCGCTTGAAGAAGAACGGAGATTTGAGACGTGGCTTGGTATGTGTGACGCCGAGTACCGGGAGTACGTGTATGAGCAAATCTTCAATCGAGATGATATGCCCCGGGATTCAGTACGAAGTTGATTTGGTGTTAGGAGTAAAAATATTCTCTCGCTTTAGCTAAGTAATTCTAGGTTGATGAGTTTTTATGCAACAAGATCGACCATAAACTCGGCATAATTCGGTGATAAACAATTTTGCTTTCTCACGAAAGAGCCTACAAAGCCGCGGCTCGGGAGGGAGGCATGACGGCAAGGTTGTCAATTGATGAGACGAATACAGTAGTAAATGGGAGTAGGAACTAAGTTTGATGGCGTCGTTGTCAAAACTGTCCATTACGCGACACATTCGGGCCCTCGGCCAAGTCGCCGAGAAGTGCGGGTGTGACGCGTCGGCGCTCGTCGGGACGGTGCTTCGTCTTTGGTGTAAGGCAGCATTCCCTGCGCTGCCGAAGCCGTCCCTCCCTTATTCAAAGATCCTCGCCAACGAGCCACAGTTATCGGCCTTCGTGGTGATTCTGGGCCAACTGAGCTTTCTCGATGCGACGTACTGGCTGAGTTCCTCCTATGCCATTCTGGCCGATGAGGGCTATCGGAAGAAGCTGGCGATGTTCTTTACGCCGGCGTCGCTTACTGAGGGACTGCTTGCCGACCTTGCTGAGCAGGGTGTCGACTTCGGTAGTCAGTCCTTTGTGGACCCGGCCTGTGGCGGCGCAGCCTTCTTGGCCCCAATTGCGCTACGCATGCGAACGGTGCTAGCGGATAGTGGATTCACAGCGCTTAAGACTCTTAAGCACATTGAGAAACATCTCTACGGTTGCGACCTGGATAAGACACTATGCGAGTTGTCTAAGCACTTCCTGTGCATGGCCCTGCACGTGGAAATCCAGAAGACGGGCTACGTTCCATCATTCAGCATCCACATGGCCAACTCTCTCACCAATCCGCCCGCTCGACTCGGTACGGTAGATGTCGTCGTCTGCAATCCGCCGTACCGCAAGATGACTGCCGTGGAGCTGGAGCCGTTGCGCGACACTTACGTTGATGTCATTGAGGCGCAGCCGAATCTCTACTGTCTTTTTATCACTCTCTGTGTTCGCTTGCTTCGGGTTGGAGGACGAGCCGCACTGGTTACCCCGACCAGTTTCTTGTCTGGGCAGTACTTCGGACGGCTGCGCAAGTTTCTCATCCGCAACACCGACATTGAACATATTGGTATGGTCAGCGAACGTCAGGGTGTGTTCATTGACGTCGAGCAAGAGACGGCTTTGACGGTACTGTGTCGCCGTGCTGAAGAGGAGCGTACTCAGGTACAGGCCAATGTCTCTGTCGTTTCGGGAACAGGAAAATACACAAGCGTCGGTGAATGCACCTTGCCGAACGCCGGCTTCGTGTGGCCTATTCCGCGGTCTGTCGAGGACATCGATCTACTTAAGACTGCCGCCTTGTCACGATTCCGGCTGTCCGACTATGGCTACCGGGTTCGTATCGGGTCATACGTTTGGAATCGCGATAAGCGGCCCAAGTTCGAGTCGCTTCAGGATGCCAGAAAGGTCAAGGCGCACACAGCGATGCCACTCATGTGGTCGCGGGATATTACCCCGGGTGGCATCGTTAGATTGGAGGACACATCCTCCTACGATGGCGAGCATCGCTTCGTCGACCTCGGCGACAAGAAGCACACATCTGTAGTTATGTCGCCATGCGTGGTCGTGCAGCGGGTGACGTCCAACGACCAGCCTCGACGCCTTGTGGTGGCCGCTGTGTCGCCTGGCGTCTTTGAGACATATGGCGGGTTCATTGGCGAAAACCATGTTGTCATTATTGAGGCTGTCAGTGATAAACCGATCTTGCCTCCCACTAAGCTGGCGAAGCTTCTAGGCCAGCACGCAATCGACCGATACTTCCGGTGCATTTCTGGGGCTACCAACGTTTCGGCGTTTGAACTCAATCAGCTTGCACTGCCTGATCCAAAGAAACTTCGAGAAAGCCTTGCTAAGGGGAAATCGATGGATGAAGCAGTAAACCAAGCATTCGGGTTCGTTTCCAAGAGATGAATAGACAAGGCAAGCAACTGTTCGGACTTTCTAATGCCTCAATTCAAATCACTGGAAGACCGCCTAACAGATCAAGCGAAGGCGCGCGAAAAACAAGCCGAACGGGCTCGTAAGTATGCCGCTAAGCCTGTAGGAGGGAAGCTGCCAACGGCCAAATCACGTGCAGTGCCGTCATCCTCTCCCCAGCCGCCGGCTCCAGTGCGTCCGCTGCGGCCGTGGGCGCAAGCTCGTGCCGGCGATGCTCACATAACTTACCAATCACGGACCGCGAACGAGAAAGTGGTCATGCAGCCGTGGACAAAGGATCTCGTGAGCACAGTACTCGCGGCCGCCGACCAGGGAGGCGTGACGCTGTGCCTGGTCTGGCCGGCGAAGATAACGACACTGCCGCTGTTGCACGCGCTGGCCAACTTCGAGCGTGTTTTCGCCAGGGATCTGCGTGGTCTTCGCACTTTGCTCTATCCAGGTACCTATTCCTGCCGTGCGTCGCTGTATGGCGTGCTCGCTAATCGCAAGACACTTAGCGATTTCTATCGGACGCTGTGGGTGCAGCAGGCGAACGGCATCACTGAACCGGAATCGTGTACAGAATCACCGGCGTTCCTCGCTGCTTTGTCGGCATTGAATGACCTCACGCAACACACGCCGGAAAGCCCGAGTCCCTCTCTAGCGGAACTCGTTCCGACATTTATTTTTGATTCTGCCAAGCGAGTGTGGACCACGACGGCGTCTAGCCCGCTAGAACGCACCCTCGCGAAGGTTGAACGTTTGGCGCATCGACGCGACTTGCGCAAGAAGGTCAGTCTCGAGTGGGACATCCCCGACAAGGCGCCGGGTGCTCTCATGGTGCTGCACCACACGGCGAAGAGGGAGTCGTGGCGGACAGCCTTGGCCACTCAAGCATTGAAGGGTAATGGTCATCCGGAGGTTGTGCTGCTGGATGCAACGGATACCGCGATGAGTACAAACTACGCCGCGGTCAAACGAATCCCCGACTTCCTGTCATTTGCACGAGAAAATGGCTTTTCCGAAACGGGGGCCGTCATCGTGACTGACGACCCAAAGACCTTTTTCATCTTGCGGTCGCAACTTCGTAATTCTGTGAGTGCGCTCTCAACGAGGGTATGGGCCGCTGAATCCGAAGAGGCGCTACTTTCGGCTCACCCGGTAGCGACGGATTGGCAGCCCGCTCAACGCAGCAACTCGAACTTTAGTGTGGGCATCGTCGACCGGGATGCGTCCCAGCTTGCGTTGGCATTCCAGCGTCTGACTGCGGCGGCAGGTGGCGAAGAGAGTTCTGCTTACCAGGCTCTGCTCGAGGCCTGCATGTACGTCTTACGGCTGTCGAATATGCCAGCGGGATATGCTGACTTAACCGCGGCGACAGCGGAAACCGGTGAAAGCGATTACGGCAACCAGAAGAATGCCTGGACTCCTGTAAAACTCAAACTCACCGCAGCGCTTGACTCAGGCGCGTTGAACCAAGTGCGCGATGCTGTTGACGGTTCGATCTCACGAGCGGAACAGCTTATCGATGACTGGAACGATGCCACGCCGATGGCGTCACGCATGCTAGCTGAAGTTCGCAAACACGCCGTCGTCGGTAGGCAGGATATTTCGCTAGTGCTGCCGAGCAATCGATATGTGCGGTTGGCGCATCGCTTTTTGCAGCGAAAGCTGGGAGAAGATTGGGTCGCTGCCGAAGAGCGTATTGAATGGCACACGCTCTCAGCAGTCGCTAAGACGCTCGCTGGCGACCGGAAAGGAAGGCATTTCACCTTCGTTGGTATTACCTCCGACGTGCTACGTATCCTTATGACGCATCCGGAAGTCCCGCACGGTACTGCGGTGCTAGTTGCCTATCGTCAGGCCGAATCCGCGCTGACGACTCTCATTAGCATGAAGGAGGTCGATGCGTTTAAGGCCTACCGCGGACGTATCGGTCTACTGGCTCAGGAGATAGAGCGGCGCCTCGCAGAGGTTCCGAACCCGCTGGTCATCAACAAACTCCGTGAGATGCCTCTGACTTTCAAGTTCGATGACAATGGTCAGAATGGCGAGCAGGCGTACTACAAATTCGAACTGGAGGGTGGTGGCCGGGTATATGCCTCTGGTTGGGTCTATCGTTACGTACCCGATGAAGATCCTCCGTTCCGTCGTGCTGCCGCTAGTGAATTCCAGCCCGGTGAATTTATTTTTGATATGAGCGACGAGCTGCGCGCCAAGTTGGAGTCGTCATTGCAGCTGAATGGCGACGGTATCAGTTCGGTAGTGGATTCTGGGCGGATATTACTCAAGCTGTACCACGACGATGTTCAACGGCGTTGCTTATTGATGTTCAAGTCAAGGAAGCGATCGGCGCTGGCGCGAGAAATTCATGCCAAGATGGTTGAGCTGGATCCTAAGGCCACAGATTGCCGGCCGGGTCGTGTGTATTACTGGTTGGCTCTGCAGGCAAAAGATGACACGCGACCTCATGCATCAAAATATGCCAAGTACTTTAAGGTCTTCTGCAAGGCCTTAGGTATGAGTGATGAGACAGCCGAGCAGAACTGGTGTTTTGTGCGCAACGCGCGGCGTCTGAATCAGTATCTCGGGCGGGAGTTGGTTGCCCGATATGCCGAAATTCTCTTTCAACCCGAGAGTGCTGCGACCTATCGCAAGGTTCCCGAGAACGTTATCCGGGAACTGCAGCAGGAGGCGCTACGCTGCGTCTATCGCGTCGAGCACATTGTGCCACCACAGGTGCGCGTGACCACAAGCAAGAAGGGAGAGAAAAATGCCTATTCGCAGTAAGAATCCCCGTGACATTCATCCGGTTTATAAGGAAGCCGTGGTAGATAGTCTGCTTAACGGGCTGTCGGCACGACTCGCTGGTCGAGGTGACTTCTATAAAGTCATTTACGGGGCTAAGCCCAGTGGAGTGTTGATGTCGGAGTTCATCGTGCCGATGCCGGTCGACGAACGTGGTGGCGACGAGGAGGCAGACCCCATCCGCATTAGTGCGCACGGTATGGATTTTCAGATTCGCTCAGATGTCACAGATACTAAACTGAGCGTGTCCCTGACAGGAGCGGTATACGTCCGCATTCTGCCGACTGAGGATGAGGTGAAGCCTGGGGGGAGGCTGGAAGCTACATTTCCCTTGACGCGTGAGGCTCGTGCCAACATTCGCAGTAAGGTCAAGGATGCGCTAGCGAAGCTTGTTGCCGAGCTGCCCGGTGGTAAGACGCATCCAGAGTGGGCCGCGAAAAGCTATGAGGCCCGCAAGGGCGCATACGAGTCGATGGGCTTGCCGTTTGACAACAAGTTAGACCGTGCTCCAACAGAGGAGGAGGCCGGTGACGAGAATGCCGAAGATGAGAGCGGCGAAGGCGGCGAGGAGGGAGAGATTCGTCCAGTCCAAGAGGTCACCGTTAGAGGGGCTACACCTGATGGCCTGGCTGAAGATGTTCCTCCTCCGCCGAAGTGGCTTCGGCTCGAACTCACCCTACCTTCCCTGGAGTTCACCCCGGTCACAGCCGAGGTAGACGCCAAGAAGGCGACAGATGTGCTGAACGAAGCCGTCACTAAGCAGCTCGTCGACTGGGCGGCTAATACGGATCCTGAAATCGGTGGAAAGCTCTGGGGGTATAGGCGCACACGAGTTCGGCCGTCCGACGTGCGAGACTGGAAGGGTTACCTGGAACGGGTACGTGCTTCGAACCTTGCCGTCATCCTCCCCAAACTTGACCTACGCTGGGTGATTCAGGCAGTGCCTGACCCTGTTGACGCAACCCGCATGACGATTCATGTGGCTTTGGAAAATTGGACCGATCCGCTCACGAAGTCTAACTTCAAGGAATTGGAACCCTCATTTTTCCAGGTTTCGGTAACTGTGGCTGTTCCTGCAGCTGACCACCAGTTCCTGTGCTTGGACCGCGTCAAGCCGTCCTACCGGTACAACCAGTACCTCAAGTACCCAGCGCTAGGGTTCAACGGGGGCATTATTCTGACTGTCGACGGAGCGCAGCACCGGCTGACTACCACTTGGGCTCCACGCTACGTGCTGCCCCGAATCATCCCGACCGACGGCGCCGTTGAGCGCAACATCGAGAAGTTGTCCCAGCCTGATTGCCTGGCTGGCCTGGAACCCCTCATTGTGGCCTATGAGGCATGGTTGACCAGGGTTGAAAAGCATCCCGTGGACCAAGGCATCGACGGCCCGAGTGCAGCAGAGAAACTGGCGGTTGAGAAGGAAAAACTTCACTTGGATCTCGCGGCCTGGCGCAGTGAACTGGGTGCTATCCGCTGCGGCTTGGACATTCTCGAGACGTCCCGCGCGAATTGGAGCGGTCCTGGCGTGCAGAAGTCGCCGCTTGGCATCCCGTTCGAAGCCTGGGTGTCGATGAACACAGCCATGGCCAAGGTGGCCAAGTCGAAAGGCTATGATGAGTGGCGGCTATTCCAGCTAGCCTTCATCCTAGCGTCTATTCCAGCTTTCGCGACGCGCATCCCAGAGTTCCACAGTTTCTACACGCCCGACGTTGCCAAGCACGCCAATGCCGTGACGCTGCTGTACTTCTCGACTGGCGGTGGGAAGTCTGAGGCTTTCCTGGGTTTGCTTGCATTCGTGCTCTTCTTCGACCGCCTCCGGGGCAAGAACAGGGGCGTGTCGGCGCTAATGCGTTATCCGTTGCGTCTTCTTACCCTACAGCAAGCGCGCCGCACTTTCGCGACGATGGGTGCGGCTGAGGAGGTTCGACACACGCGCGGACATTCAGGCGAACCGTTCTCGCTTGGGTTCTGGGTGGGTGGCAGTAATACACCAAACTGGCATTCTGAGGATGGCTACACAGAAGTACCTACTGATAACGAAGTCGCCCTGAGTGCAGAATCCAAGCACAAGGATATCCAGCCTTACAAGAGTGCTCGTGAGCGCTGGTTGAAGCTGTCGTCGTGCCCGTTCTGTGGCAACAAGGACGGCAGTCTGCTGGCACTTCGTCGCCACTCGGGCGCCGGTGCCAACGCGATGGGGCATTACTGCAGCGCATCGAAGGAAAAGTGTTCCTGGAACGCCCGATTCGCTAAGCCGACACCTTTGCCCTTCTACATCGTAGATGAAGACATTTACGGCCTGGCCCCGTCCGTTCTGCTGGGCACCGTGGACAAGCTCGCCGCCATTGGTCAGTCGCAGGGGACCATTCGCAAGTTCTTTGGCATGTTCGGATTTGCACCATTGGTCGAGAACGATAGTGAGCGCCTGTACGTGCCGATGAAGCCCAAGGACTGGGATGGTCATCCAGGCGCGGGCACTCGTGCGCTGTTTCCCTCGTTCGTTTCAGGTGAAAAGAGATTCTTCGACCCGTTCCCTTCACTGCTAATTCAGGACGAGGCCCACTTGTTGGACGAGTCACTGGGGACGTTCTCGGGCCTGTTCGAATCTGCGCTGGAAGCAGCTCTCGACGAACTCTCGCCGTTGCTGAAGGGCCACCTCTCGTATGAGCCCGAGTCAACCGTCCGTCGAAAAATCAAGGTAATTGCCGCGTCGGCCACGGTTAGCGAGCCACAGCGCCAGATGCGCAACATCTATCAGCGTGACAACACGGTCCAGTTTCCGTATCCGGGGCCGACCCTCTACGATTCGTTCTACGCGACGCCCCTTCAACCAGATGCCTCGCCAAGTGATATCGAACGTGCTGCCATCCCCGTAGGCGACGTGGAACTGCGCAGCCACTGGGCGCGTGTCTATGCCTCGATCCTGACTAACGGCCATCGCCACACCGTGGCGATGGCTTCGGTGCTCGGGCACTACCATCTCATGCTCACCGGTTTATATGAGCGCTTACGCAGCGAGGACCCGACCAACGAGGAAGCGGCCCGTAGCGAGCTAATTCGATGGACGTCGCCTGGGCCTTTGCAAACGCAGTTCGTCCGGCTCCTGACGGAGGCAGATGCTGCGACATTGCTAACACTAGTGGATCTTCACCGCATCGCTCTGACCTACGTTACCAACAAAAAGGGGGGAGACCAGGTTATCGATACTGAAAAGGTTCAGTTCGAGAAACTTCACCAGGCCGAAGGATACGTCAATCAGTCCCTAAACTCAGAGCTAATTTCTGGGGCGGTATCCGCTGCCGACATCCAGGACATCGTCCGGCGGGCCGAAACCCGTGTTGGCGTCAACAAACCATTCCCAGAGCTTAACGAAACTCTGCGCTCGGTAATTGCCACTTCCGCTATCTCGCACGGTGTTGACGTGGAAGAGTTCAATTCGATGTTCTTTGCGGGCATCCCATCGGACATTGCAGAGTACATCCAGGCATCGTCGCGCGTGGGACGTACGCACGTTGGCTTCTCGTTGCTGGTGCCCGTTCCACAACGCTATCGAGACCGGTTCGTGCTGGAGGTGCACGACATTTTCCATCGGTTCCTGGAGCGGATGATTTTGCCGGCGGCTGTTGACAGGTGGGCCGAAAAGGCGCTGGTTCGGGTGATGCCGAGCTTTTTCCAGGAGTACGTCTGTGGCATGAACGCCATCGAACGTCTGTGCGCATCGGATGACGATAAAAAACGCAATAGCCCTACATTTTCTATGGCGTCCGATGTGCGCGACTTTCTTGGAGTACCGGCGAATATGAGGACCACCGAGACATTCATGGAAAAGGCACTCGGTCTGTCCTTCTCTCCGTCCCCCGAAGGGAGGAGCTACTACCGCTCACTGCTTAAAGGGCAGCTCACCCACTACCAGCAGGTCTTGGGCGTCGATCGGTTGGTGAATCATACGCACTTGGTCCAGTTTTTCGCGACGCGCAATAGTCTGCTGCGGCCAATGACGTCGCTACGTGATGTGGATCAGCCCGGTCTTATCCATGAGTCGAGCGTTGATGCGTCTTACAGACGTGTGGCTGATGGAATGACCGCTCGAGCAATGACCTTCATCCGACGAGGATCCGGCGCTGACATCGATTCGACGGATAACGCTACGGAAGCACGGAGCTGAGGGAGAAATAAGATGGCAAAAGCAAAAACAATGAACCGCTCTCGCAACCAACTTTCGACGGCCTACGCTCCAGAGAGCTTCTTCACCTTCGAGGGTGGGATGGGAGCATGCATCGCTCGCTCTTCGGCTGGTGAGCCGATCCCGCTGTCGGAGTCGACCATGGACTTGGTGTTCGAGCGGATGAACGAACTCGGGCGCGCCTGGTTCAACACCGCTTCGTCCGCGCGTGACGGTGATGCGACAAAACCGCGGATTCTGCCGGCCCAGTGCGTCGACCAGGCCTTGCTAGATCCAACCAGGATGGGGTTCCAGCTACCGGGCCAGGACCGCTTCTATCTGTGTCGGCCTTCACACATGGAGTACACCCCGGCACCTCTAACGTTCGTTTGCCGTACTTGTGGAATGTTCGAGGACTATGAAACCCTCGCTGAGTTGGACAGAAACATCGAGAATTTGACCCCCGACAACTGTCCCAATCTAAAGAAGAAGGGCCAGTGCGATTGGGAGCAACTCGATGTCATCTTTGTGCACTGGTCCGGTCGCTGGGAAGCTGCCTTTCCGGGACAATGGCACTGGAGCGATCACGATGCCAAGGTTGTCAAACGCTATGACAACTGTGTCTGTGGAAGCTCTCAATTCAAACTTAATCGGCGCTCGTCTAGCATCGGCGATTGGTTCTTCGAGTGCGCTGCCTGTGACAAACCGTTGTCGCCTAAGTGGTTGCAGAACGACAGGGACACTTTGCGCATTCTTGGACCGGCCATGGGCCCAGACCGGCTGACAGAAGTGCGGATGCAGGCGACACCCTATCGCGCGTCGAGCGCGTACTACGTCAAGTCGGATCTATTCATCGATTTCAAGGATGGCAGCCAGCAGCTACTAACCAGACTACGGCCCGGGCGGGAGGCAGAACTTAAGGACTTCGTTGCCAAACAATATGGGTTTTCCGCTCAGTCCATTACGGTCGAGGACGTACAGAAGGCATGTGAGGGCAAGTCGGAGTGCGCCAAAGATCTGGCGGACTACCTAACCGCTGTGGAGCAGATTAATAAGCTTGAGGGACTCGATGAGCCGATGCGAACGATGCTCAAGGGAACCGTTGAGATGGCATACAACAGTCGGCAACGGATTCTAGATGATCTCCGTCGGCGAGAGATTCTGCTGCCCAAGGTGGACGTTCCAGTGTCTGTTGTCTCGAATCTTCAGAACAGACAATCGATGTTCGCATCCAAGTTCGACCCTTTCCGCTTGGCTGTCGAGCACGCAGCGCTCAAGAGTACGCGCCTGGATGTGGAGACGCGGACTAATGGGAAGAAACCGTACGTGTCTTTCACTCGGTTGGATGAAGATCTGGCGCCAGAGAATAAGGACAAAACAGACCAGGTGCAGGATGCAACGGGCGCGTTGCTAGACAAACTTGGTATTGAGGACATGGGTATTATCCGAGAGTTCGACCTGTGTCGCTTCAGCTTCGGCTACTCACGCATGGAATCGACCCCCATCCTGCGAGAAAAGCGGGGTATGGACATGCCGGTTCGCCTTAATCTGTTTCCGCCAGTGAAGCAAAACGACAGTACACGGTACCCCGTCTACGTCGTGCAGCAGGGGAATGAGGCCCTATATGTGAGGCTCAAAGAAGAACTCGTTCTTAAATGGCTGTGCAGCTTGAAGTGCCCGGACATGTTCACTCTGAATGTGGGTGAGAAGATTGGCGCTGGCTTGCTAGGCGCGGCGCAGCCAATGAGTCCGTTCTTGGATAGCTTGCCCGAGACGACGACACCTCCAGTTTACTTTTACCTGTATACCCTGTTGCACAGCTTTTCACATGTGCTGATGAAGCATGTGTCGGAGTACTCCGGGCTGGATCCGGGGTCACTGGGTGAGTACATCTTCCCTGCTGACCTAGCCTTTGTCGTATACCGCAACGGCACGACTATGGATCTGGGCAATCTGTCTGCGCTTTGGCGCAATGCTGGTACGGCGATGTTGACAGCGATGCTTGGCTCCAAGGCAACGCAGTGCGGCACGGGCTCTCTGTGCACGGAGCGTGGTGGTGCATGCCCTGACTGCGTGATGATGCCGGAGACAACTTGCATTGCTGGCAACAAACTCCTTTCGCGGTCAGTTCTGCGGTCTATCGGTGGTCGGCCTCGTCTCGACAAACGAGGTGTGCCGATTCGCGGCTACCTTGATATGGTTAAACCGTAAGTCAGTGAGCAATGTCTACCCAAAAACTAACCGCGTTCGAACAAAAAATCTTGGCGGGTCTGGCTGAGAAGGCGGGCCTTGCGGCGGCGTTGCTGGAGGCTTGGGCGGGCTTGCCCACCGACTCCGTGCAGTCCGCTCGTTCGCTCGTCGATGCGGCTCAATTGGGTGTGACCGAAGAAAGCGCAACACAAAGTTTGCTCGAGCGGTCAGTCGGACTAGGGCTCATTGAACCGACGCTGGTCGGGTTCAAACCGCGCAGCGGGGCGCATGCGCGTTTCCAACGCATAGCCTTTGCCCTTCATGCCGTCGAGCATTATCGATCGTCCGTACACCGCGATGCGACTGTGGTGCAAGTTGTGCTCACCAAGCCACCGCGGCCTAGTGTGCTGGAGCAAAAGCTATCGGCACTGGGTTGGCGAATTGCCGATCTGGAGCCCACTGAGCACGCCTTCCACGGTATGGTTCGAGCGGCCCAGCGCCGTGTGGTCGTTATGACGCCTTTTTTTGACAGTGTTGGTGCGGCCTGGCTACAGGAGCTGTTGTCATATGTGTCTCCGAGGGTCGAGTGCATCTTGATTCTTCGCAGTCTGGAAGACAACACGCGGAAGGACTATCCGTTCGGGTTCGATGTTATTTCGACATGGTTAAAGACACAGGGCATTCGGGTATTCAATTACTCGATTCCACGCATGAGTGGTGGGCGGGAGACCTTTCATGCTAAGGCAGTACTGTGCGATCGTAGTGCGGCCTACCTCGGATCATCGAACGTAACGGAAGCCTCCCTCGAGCACTCGATGGAGATGGGTGTCGTGTTGGAGGGGCGTGCCGCTGCTGGTGTGGCTGAGGTGATTGATGCTGTTCTGGACGCTGCCACCCCTTGGATTTGAGTTGCTCTCCCGCAAGAGAGATAGCGAATTAGGGTTAGATTCGCTGCAGGTTACAGAGATAGAGTTCGATTATTCGTTGGGGCTGGGAATGCATGTTTGGGGCGAGACTGAGCGTGTGGGCAGTCGTGTGATAGATGCTGCGATAGACATTTCGGAGATTATTAATATTGGAAAAATAAGGATAATCTTTGACAAACTATTGATTTTTGTGAAGTTCGTGAAGATAGATGTCTTGAACTCTAGGAAGCATAGTGATCTCTATTACGAATTCGGGCTAATTCTGGTTTAAGGTCAACAGTCCGGTTGGTCTGGCTAGCAGATAGAGGATTTTTAAATGGCACTTCTGCGTTCGTTCTCGCTTCCATTTTATTCATCTCAACCGATTCAACTTGCTCGCGGACGCCAAAAGAACCGTGTCTCTGTCCTTCTAGGTATAAACGGAACTCAAAAGAGTTCAATTCTGCGAGGGCTTCTTGAGGACGTCTTATTTTCGCAATCCAATTCGGAAGTGAGATCTACTAAGAATCAGAGTTTGAGCTGTGATGCGAAATGGTATGTGGTGCCAGACCGGGTTGTTGCGATTTCTTCTGCAGCGACTGATCGGTTTCCTTCCAAGTCGGGTTTTGGTGGAGGCCGTATCGTTACGAAGTACGATACATTCCAATACGCTTATGTTGGCCCTCGAACTGGTCGGAACATCGTCAGTCGTTCTCAAAGCATTCAGTCATTGCTATCAGAATATCTACAGGCGGTTTCTACTCCGGCATCAGTCGGAAAATTTATCGACAAACTGTCGAAAAAAACATCGGTTCCATCTGCAATAAAGATGCGGCTACAAGGCCGACCTCGAGATCCCGGTCCTGCTCGGCCGGCACGGACTTTGTCATTTGATACGCTCATGACGGCCGCAGGTACTAACTTATATTCGATGAGTCGATCGTTGCGCTGGTCTAAATTTATTGAGGAAGCCCAGAAAGATCGATTTCTCATGAGTGAATCAAAACGACTTTTCGATCTACTCGTCACCCAAAAGAGTAGTCGTGGAGTCGAAATTGAAATCGATCTGAGATCATCTGAACTTTTAGGGATATCTGGGATTGATCCTCGGGCAATTCATTTTGGATTGACTGTTGGATTTGTTGGGTTAGAAGGCGTTGAATTTCTGGCTTCAGGTTTGCCTCCAATTCAACCCGACGCCTTTAGCGCGGGTCAGTGGGGCTTGTTTTCATCGTTGACTACTGCCGCTCTAGCGGTGAGAGACCGCACGTTGCTCTTGATCGATGAGCCAGAGAATGCACTACATCCTGCCTGGCAGCGAGAGTACCTTACCGAACTTCATCGAGCGATTTCTCACTGTAAAGGGTGTCATGTAGTTATCGCTACGCATTCGCCGCTAATTGTCAGCAGCCTCGACGTCAAGAAGGCCGATTTGGTTGGCCTTCAATTTGCTGATGATGGTAGTGTGGCCGCCGCACCTCTTGAAGTTCCCACGGGATGGCAGGTGACCGATGTCCTGGAAGATATTTTCGACCTCCCCAGTACGCGTTCCCCCGGAGTCGTTTCAGAGATCGAGACGGCGATGAAGTTGATCACTGAGGGGGTTGACCAGAACATTTTGTCGTTGCGAAGGGTTGCGAAGCGGTTGATGCCACTGCTCAATTCGCTTCCGGAAGACGATGTGGCGCGACAGGTAATAAGTTCAATTTGCCGCGTGAGCAGGGTTGCAGAGTGACTATAGGCTACGACAAGCTTCCTGTATGTGTATGGACCGGATTAGATGCCGTCGCCGTTGTCAAGTACACCAAGAAAAAGAAGAGTACCGACTGGGTGAAACCAACATTAGCTGAGGTGCGTACCCGGTTGCGAGCGCGGTTGCTTAGGACCCAGCGAAACGCATGTGCTTATTGTCGACGTATCATTTCAGTGGAGCTTGGGCACCACGAAATAGATCACATCTTGGCCAAAGGTTTGTCGGACTATGCTCGATTCACATACGAGCGTCTGAACCTTGTGGCCACTTGCAAGCGTTGCAATCGAAATAAGGGCGACCACAACCTTCTTCTCTCTGCGCTGACAGCAGAAGATTCGTATCCACAGGGTATCGACGATTACCTATGGGTACACCCATATCTGCACAAATACTCCCAACACATCCGAATACGCGAGGGAATGCTGTTTGAAGCAATAGGGAATAATAAACAGCACGCGAGAGGCAAAGCTGTGATCGAAACGTGTAAGCTCGACACTCTTTCCGGAGTTGAACGCAGACGTGCGAGCGAGATCGCCAATTATGCTGCTAATGCGGTCAACGCCATAACTGACACGATTGGAGCACATCGTCAATTGGACGATCGAGCTTTGGTAACGCTGTTGCGCAGAAATCGGCGAGAATTGGCTCGCTTGGCGCGAGCTGCTGTTGAACGACTGGTCTCTGCATATCGACACTGCAGATTCGAGGACTTTGCTCGAGAACTCAAAGCGGCTGGTCTACAGTAATGTTGAGTATCTGATAGGCGGGCATGCTTCTATTCTATGGATTGCTACGTTTTCAACCTAGAAGAAGCACCATGAACCGAAGAACGTTCAGAAGCGCTTTCAGCTCAACCATAATTCCATCGGAAGATGCTTCTCCGCTGCGTCGACGGCTGGACTCGAGTTCAGGAAAATAGAATGCGCCCACAAAGCCACGTTATTGGTGATATAGGGCAGGCGACGGTGGCTCTTGCCTTCAAAAAGTGGGGGTGGACTGCGAACATCTGCCAAAGCGACTACGGTGAGGATCTGGAGTGCCATGTATTCGCAGATCACCAGCGGACACCGATCTATTTCCGGTGCCAGGTAAAGTCCTCTGCGGACGCCGCCAAACATGTCCGCAGGAAATCATCGGGAGATTTTAGCGTTAGCATCGCCGACTCTCTTTGTCGAGAATGGCTGCTTGCGTACTTCCCGGTACTCTTGGTTGTCTATGATGATACCGATGGAATAGCGTACTGGGTGAACGCTACGGACGCTGTCAGAGCGCGACTGAGCGGTTTAGCCAGGAAGTCGCTGACACTTAGCGTGCCAGTCAAGAACTGCCTTGTTGACGGCAGGGATGCTATCGCGGCTCAACTATCTGGCTTTTATACAAAGCTGTTCCGGATTCAGTCCGAAAAGCTGGAACGAACCGTCCTTCCGCTACTGATGCCCCGGTATCGAAATCTCTCTTATCGGGATTCCGTCGGTTATACGCCAGTTGTCATCGGATCTTCAATGACAGTCGAGCCTAGAGTGTTTCATCGTGACGACATGCCCTCTTGGACAGCGAGTCTTCGATCACTCGATTCACGTGTGTTGCACGGATTGGAGTTTCGAGCACCCCATACCGAACTTGGAACCTTCACAGAGCGTATGGTGATGGCGGTTGAGAACTCATTCGAGGATGCCCAACTAGAAGATTCAGAGTGGTTATCGTTCGTGTGCGGGCCGCTTCATTATAGTGTGGAAGCAGAGTCAAGAAATTCCTCCATCTTGCAGCGTAATCTCACTGGGTGGCAGAGCTATGCATACGTTGGTGGTCGTTTAGTTCATGATCATGATTACGCATTCCGAGCGCCTGACGCATACATGCGCCAAATTGGTCGACGGGCTCGCAGTTGGGATGGGTATTTCTACGTTTCTCTCGAGAGTGACATCGCCGTTCAACTAATAGCAGGGACCTGTTCGAGTCCTGCAGATGCTGCGAATCCACAGACCCTGCGAGAGCACGCCCGAGCGCAGTTCATGCCGTGGCGGTGTATGACTTCGGATATCGATGTGCTACAGAGTCTGTTGAGCGCATTAGACCTGGCGTTTCGTCCACTCGAGAAGTCCGACGAGAGTGAGAACGGCTGGGTTTCGGGTGCAATCTGCACTACGCTATTCGAGCCGAGTATTGGCCTATTCTCTCAAGCCCGAAATTGGCGCGAACTTGAACACGGTAGTGTGCAAACAAGGTTGGCAGAGTCCGATCTGATTGAGCGGCTACCGGGTAAGCATGGCGATCCCGTCATTGGAAAGCGTTTGGAAGGCGAGCTGATGGACGCTTTTCAAGAAGCACCGAGCCAATGGCTTATATCGGGCCCCGATGCAAGAACGGGACTACCGCTTGACCTGAGCGACCGCCGAGTTATCGTGCAGCGGCTTCACGTGAATGGCAATGCTCAGATTGATCATGCAGAACGTCTCGAAAGACTTAGCCAAGAGTTGAACGCAATATCAGAAGGTTCGATCAAGACGTCGCTTTCTTGGCAGCAAGGCACTTTCGAACGCATTGCGATCGTAACGGCTGCATGGACGCCCAGGCTTTATGACTCCTCAGCAGAATCGCTCGAGCGTGCTTCGTTCGCGATCATCAAGGCGTTCGACGAAGTGCTTCCTCGATCAAGTTCAACCAGTTCAATCGAAGTGCTTCGGTTCCAAGGCGAGATCTACTTCCAAGGGGATCGGATGTTCTGAGTTCTTCAGGCCGGCATGTCATCCTTGCTAATGCGGTGAACCGCCCCGGGTTTTGCGGAGGCTCCAACTCTTGAGAGAATGGAGCCATGAGCAAGAACAATGCGAACAAGTTTTCCCCGGAAGTGCGTGAACGAGCGGTGCGCCTGGTGCAGGAGCACCGTACGGACTACCCATCGCTGTGGCTGGCGGTCGAGTCAATCGCGCCGAAGATTGGTTGTTCATCGCAGACCCTGCTGACCTGGGTCAAGCGCCAAGAGATCGACAGTGGCAAGCGCGAAGGGCTGACGACCAGCGAACGCGACGAACTCAAACGGTTGCAGCGAGAGAACAAAGAGCTGCGCCGGGCCAACGATATCCTGCGCACGGCCAGCGCTTTTTTCGCGCAGGCGGAGCTCGACCGCAAGTTCAAACTGTAAACGCCTATATCGACCGGCACCGCGATGCTTACGGGGTCGAGCCGATCTGCAAGGTGTTGCAGGTTGCCCCGTCCGCTTACCGGCGCCATGCTGCCCGCCAGCGTGATCCGTCGCTGCGCAGCGCTCGCGCCCAACGCGATGACCATCTCAAGCCCCAGGTCCATCGGGTTTGGCAGGAGAACCTGCGGGTGTACGGCGCGGACAAGGTCTGGCGGCAGCTGAACCGCGAGGGTGTTGTGGTGGCCCGCTGTACGGTCGAACGTCTGATGCATGCGTAAGCTTCCCCGTGCGGTAGACAGTCGTCAGTAGAATATTCGGAGCCTCCCCCGTTAGGAGTCTCCCTTGAAGAAAACCAGATTTACAGAAAGCCAGATCGTTGCCGCGCTGAAGGAAGGTGAAGCCGGTGTACCGGTG
>NZ_JBQCER010000058.1:0-117291 GCF_051960075.1 Bordetella sp. | reverse complement strand
AGCCGTTCAAGACCGAAGCCTTCCACAACGGCAAGTTCGTGCCGGTCACCGACGATTCGCTGAAGGGCAAGTGGTCCGTCCTGATCTTCATGCCGGCGGCCTTCACGTTCAACTGCCCGACCGAAGTCGAGGATGCGGCCGACAACTATGCCGAGTTCCAGAAGCTGGGCGTCGAGGTTTATTCCGTTTCGACCGACACGCACTTCTCGCACAAGGCCTGGCACGACACCTCGGAAGCCATCAAGAAGATCAAGTACACGATGATCGGCGACCCGACCTGGGAACTGTCGCAGAACTTCGAAGTTCGGCGCGCCGGCCAAGGCCTGGCCGATCGCGGCACCTTCATCATCGACCCCAATGGCGTGATCCAGGGCGTTGAAGTCACCGCCGAAGGCATCGGCCGCGACGCCAAGGAACTGCTGCGCAAGGTCAAGGCCGCCCAATACGTGGCCTCGCATCCGGGCGAAGTCTGCCCCGCCAAGTGGAAGGAAGGCGAGAAGACCCTGGCTCCTTCCCTGGACCTGGTCGGCAAGATCTAAGCAGCACAGCCAAGCAGCAAATAGCGCAAGACCCCGCCGCCCGGGGCCACGAGCCCCGGGCGCGCACAGCAAGCCTACGAACTACCCAATACAGGAAACGCAATCATGCTGGACGCCGCCATCAAGACCCAAATGCAAACCTATATGCAGATGATCTCGCAGCCCATCGAGATCGTCGCCTCGGTCGACGACGGCGAAAAATCGCATGAATTGATCGAACTCCTGAAGGAAGTCGCAGCCATGTCGGACAAGATCTCGTACACCGAGCGTCGCGACGACAACGAGCGCAAGCCTTCTTTCAGCATCAACCGTCCCGGCGAACACATCGGCATCCGCTTTGCCGCCATTCCGCTGGGCCACGAATTCACGTCGCTGGTGCTCGCCCTGCTGCAGACCGGCGGCCACCCGATCAAGCTCGACGCCGATGTCATCGAGCAAATCAAGAACCTCGAAGGCGACTACACCTTCGAGACCTATATGTCGCTGTCGTGCCAGAACTGCCCAGAGGTCGTGCAGTCGCTCAATGTGATGTCGCTCATCAACCCGCGTATCCGCCACACCACGATAGACGGCGCCCTGTTCCAGAGCGAAGTCGAAAGCCGGGAGATCATGGCCGTTCCCACGATCTACCTGAACGGCGAGACCTTCGGCCAGGGCCGCATGGGTGTTGCCGATTTTCTCGCCAAGCTCGACGCCAATGCCGGCGCCCGCGATGCGGCCAAGCTCAACGCCCGCGATGCTTTCGACGTGCTCATCGTCGGCGGCGGACCTGCCGGCGCAGCGTCGGCCATCTACGCAGCCCGCAAGGGCGTGCGCACCGGGATCGCCGCAGAACGCTTCGGCGGGCAGGTCCTCGACACCCTCGCCATCGAAAACTTCATTTCGGTGAAAGAGACCGAAGGCCCGCGCCTGGCCGCCGCGCTCGAAGAGCACGTCAAGGAATACGGCGTGGACATCATGAATACCCAGCGAGCCGTTGAACTGATTCCTGGCGCCGACTACGTTCGGGTCAGGCTCGAAAACGGCGCCCTGCTCAAAAGCCGCTCGGTCATCCTGTCCACCGGCGCGCGCTGGCGCAACGTCAACGTGCCGGGCGAACAGGAATACCGCAACCACGGCGTGGCCTACTGCCCGCACTGCGACGGCCCCCTGTTCAAGGGCAAGCGCGTCTCGGTGATCGGCGGCGGCAACTCCGGCGTCGAAGCGGCTATCGACCTGGCCGGCATCACCGAGCACGTGACCCTGCTGGAATTCGGCGACGAGTTGCGCGCCGACGCCGTCCTGCAGCGCAAGCTGTATAGCCTGCCCAATGTCACGGTGCACGTCCAGGCGCAGACCACCGAAATCACCGGCGACGGCACCAAGGTCAACGGACTGACCTACACAGACCGCAAGTCGGGAGAAAGCCATCACGTCGAGCTCGAAGCCGTGTTCGTCCAGATCGGCCTGGTGCCCAACACCGAATGGCTCAAGGGCACGGTGGCGCTGTCAAAGTTCGGCGAAATCGAAGTCGACGCCCGCGGCCAGACTTCGGTGCCGGGCGTGTTCGCCGCCGGCGACTGCACCACGGTGCCGTACAAGCAGATCGTCATCGCCATGGGCGAAGGCTCCAAGGCCGCGCTTTCGGCCTTCGACCATCT
The DNA here is from genome assembly GCF_051960075.1 of Bordetella sp. Taxonomy (GTDB): domain Bacteria; phylum Pseudomonadota; class Gammaproteobacteria; order Burkholderiales; family Burkholderiaceae_B; genus Bordetella. The sequence goes on along the minus strand of NZ_JBQCER010000058.1, from coordinate 115,112 downwards.
GATCCGCACGTCGGCGCCGGCCGACGCGCAGACGCAGGCCCTGGCCGCCTGACCGAGGTGCGATTCCCGCACCGTGATCTCGCCGCGCACAAGGCGGCAGATCACGGCCGCGGGCACGCAGAACGCCGCGGCGACGCGGTTTCCGGCCGATCTCTCCGGCGTTGCCTTATCTGTCCAGCGCCGGGTGATTCGCCTGAGGCCTGTCCAGGTAGTAGCCCTGGACGAAGTCAATGCCGTATTCCCGCAGCAGGCTCAGCGTTTCGGCGTCTTCGACGAATTCGGCCACAGTGTGCTGGCCCATGCTGCGGGCCACTTCGATAATGGATCGCACGAACACCTGATTGCCCTGCTCGCGCGGCAGGTCGCGGATGAACATGCCGTCGATCTTGAGTACGCCGACCTTCAGGTGCTTGAGGTAGGCGAACGACGCAAAGCCGCTGCCGAAGTCGTCCAGGCACAAGGTGCAGCCGGCGCCGCGCAGCGCATCGATGAAGCGCTCGGCATCGCGCAGGTCGGAGACGGCGGCAGTCTCGGTCAGTTCCAGCAACAGCCGCTGCGGCGCCACGCCCTGTTCCGCCAGTTGAGCGGCGATGAAAGCGGGCAGATCAGGATCGTCGAGCGAGCGGCCCGAGATGTTGACGGCCAGCGCCGGCAGCCTCGGATGCGCAGCCAGCAGCGCGATGCTTTCGCGCAGAACCCAATGATCGATGTCGAGAACCTTGCCGCTTTTCTCGGCATGGCCGATGAATTGGCCGGGAAGGATGCATTGCGAGGTGTCGGTCTCGTCCACCATGCGCAGCAGGGCTTCCAGGTGCGCCAGCTCGCCGTTGTCCGCGCGGTATACGCCCTGGAAATGCAACCGCAGCAGTCTATGCTCGAACGCACGGTCGATGCGCTCGTTCCACGCGATGCGCGCCGCCATGGCCTGCACGGCATTGTGGTCGGGCCGATAGATTTGCCAACGGTTTTTGCCTAGCCGCTTGGCCTGGTACATGGCCATGTCGGCGTGAGAGATCAGTTCCTCGGTGCCCTGCCCATGTTCTGGATAGTTCGCCACGCCCAGGCTGGTGGTCAGGCGCACGGCCTGGCCTTCGATCTCCAGCGTGGTATAGGCCACGGTGCGCACAATGCGCTCGGCCAGTGCCTGCACGCCGGCCGGTGTGGCGTTGGGTACGAAAACTGCAAACTCGTCTCCACCCAGCCGGCACAGCATGTCGGTGTCGCGCATCAGCGCGCGGATTTCCCCGGCCACGCGCACCAGCATCGCGTCGCCCGCCGGGTGACCGAAGTTGTCGTTGACGTATTTGAACTCGTCAAGATCGAATAGCAGCACGGCGCCCTGATGCTCGGTGCCCGCCTTGTCCTTGAAGAAGCGCGTCAGCTCATCTTCGAAGCAGCGACGGTTGTGCAGCCCGGTCAGCGCATCGCGCTCGGCCAGGATGACGAGCTGCTCGCGCCGCTGCGCCAGCTCGGCCACCATGGTGTCAAAGGCTGCAGCCAGCCGCCCCAACTCGTCGGGGCTGTTCAGCGCGATGGGTTCGGGCATATGCCCCTGGCTCAGCGTGTCCACGGCGCGAGTGACCTGCAACAAGGGGCGGCTTACCAGGGCGTGGACGCGACGGCGCAGCAGCCACAGCATGGGCAGCAGGATCAAAAGCCCCGTGACGAGCATCACGACCCAACTGAGCAGCACCAGGTGATTCACGCGCGACTGGGGCAGCACGTCTACCTGGAACCAGTCCGGCCCGCCTATGCGCGCCCAGGCCACCCACTGGCTGCCGTCGGGTGTACGGCCGGCGCCGGTGTCGGCATGAGCGGCCAGCACCATGCGCTGCACTTGCTCGAGCACCGGATCCTTCAACATGGAAATCTGCAGTTGGCCTTGCGCCTGGGCGATGCGCTCTCGCAGTTGAGAATAGGCGAGCAGGCCGCCGTGGCTGTCCATGATGAGCTGCTGCACGGCCGTACCATGATTGCTGTTCACCGAATCGATCAGCGTCTGGACGGCCACATCCTGCCCTACCGTGCCTATCCAGCGGCCGCGCCAGTCCAGCGGGGCAATGACCGACACCATCCAGGTGTGAGCCTGATGGTCCAGGTATACCGGGGTCCAGAACACCTTGCGCTTAGGATTGCGCCTCGGATCGGATCCCAGCATGGTGGGATACTCGGCGTTGCTGGCGTTTGCGTCGGCGTTGCCGCCCCAATTGATGCCGCGCGCATACACCATCAAACCGTTTTCCACGAAATCCATATAAACGGAGAAAAACGGCGGAACCAACGCAGGGCCTTGTTCGCGAAACAGGTCGTAGCTGATCACGGCGCGCAGTTTTTCCGAATCGGACAGGCCATCCGGCCCATTGTGCAGGTAAAGCGTGGGCGCGTTGACCGGATCCACCAGCTCGAAGCGTACGCGCCACAGCCCGTCCGGGCTGAGCTCGAACAGGCTGTCAAAGCGCTTGATGGTGTCAGGAGGAGCGCTGTCCAGACGCCGCACCAACTCCGTGCGCAGTCGATGGACGCTGGCGTCGGCCTGTAGCAACAGACTTTCGTTCGTTTGAGCCTTGAGTTGCGCCCACTGCTGAATGACCAGCGGCACGACGTGATCGGCTGCCAGTTTCAGCGCAGCAAACCCCAGCACCGACAGCGCCAGCAGCAACGCCAGGAACAACCCCCACAGCGTCAGGGACAAGCGATGAATCAGCGAAGTATTGGGCGATGCGGGCGGCAAAGGTGAGCCTCTGGCTGGATGGGCGTCGTCGCGAGGGTATCAGTTCCGAATTTACCTGAACGATACTGTGCGGATGGGCCACACGTGGAGGTTCAATACCCGCCTATTCCGCCCATTGCAGGTTAGAATATGAGCTCGGGGCCGATCCGGATTCGACGTGGGTCAAGAAACAGCTCAGAGCATGCCGAGCACCAGTAAGCTCGTAAAACCACTGGAAACAAACTAAACGCCAACGACGAGCGTTTCGCTCTCGCCGCGTAAGCGGTGAGCCGCTGCACCGATCTGTCCTTGGGTCGGGCGGAGAAGGGGCAACCCTTCTAAGGATACTTGCCTAGGGCCATAACCCCCGAAGCAACCTCATCCTGTACCGCTGCAGCGTCATTTACAGGGAATCGGTTTGCGCTGGGGTCACACGGCGTACGCCTAAACTACGTGAATCGCCCTGGTCCGGCCTGTCGTCCGGCTAAGTCCAGGGTTAAATCCAAATAGGCCGACTACGCATGTAGAACTGACTGTGGACGATTTACGGACGCGGGTTCAATTCCCGCCGGCTCCACCAAATACCAGTCTAGGGTCATCCAAGACTGTTGTGCCGTTAAGCATAAAGTTGCCATTTGGAAGCTTTATGCTTGATTTTCCGATGGGCAGCATTATGCTTTATCGGATTGCGGTGCTAGGCTTTAAAGCTTTGCCTGGAAAGACCACAAAAAACCCCTCCCGTCTGCGACGGCGAGGGGCTTTTTTTCGAATGTCCGACTAGAAATTTAGGGACAAGGCGCTCATCAGACGGGCGTACGGCGTGAGCCGCCCCATCAAATCTCTGGCAACTGAGCAGGTTCTGCTGCGCCAGGGCTGCGCCGCATCACATTTTTTTGTCCTAGACGATATACATCATCGTCACATCGTGACCCACTTGCGTCGACGAGGGTAACCGAACGCACAGAGCACCTCGATACGATCAAGGCAGCACTCGATGGGCTGGGTCTTGCGCCGTTCATCCTGCACGGCCGAATGTCCACAAAACAACGTTCGGCATTGCTCGCCAACTTGGATAAGTTGCCGCCTGATGAGCCGCGCATCCTTTTGGCTACCGGCAAACTGGTCGGCGAAGGCTTTGATCATCCGCCTCTCGATACCTTGGTTTTGGCCATGCCGGTTTCCTGGAAAGGCACGCTGCAGCAATACGCTGGGCGTCTGCACCGAGAGCACACCGATAAGACCGATGTGCGGATTATCGACTTCGTGGACACCGGACACCCGGCGTTGTTACGGATGTGGGACAAACGGCAGAAAGGGTACCGGGCAATGGGATATCGACTGGCGGACATTGCGACGTCGGAATAACACCGAAGCATCCCAAAGGGAGATACCTGGATGTAACGGCCACAAGATCCATAGTTGGATTTTGGGGCAGTTGCGCTGATTGCTACGGTGAATTCATTGAATCTGAAGGTCGCTCTAGGACAAGAGGTAAATCCGCCTTATCCGCAGGTATTTTCATAGGTCCAGAGAGATCCTCTGATGGGTCCGGATCAAGTTTTCATTGCGCCACCATTATTAAAGGATAATGATATTATCTATTAACAATTCGCTTATTATCAAAACTTCACATGCGCAAATCGGATCTGGCTCCGCCGCTGCAAGCCACCTGCGTTCCCGTTCCCGGGAAATCAGGTTGCTTTGCCGTGGTCCCGCCCCCAGCCGTCCCGTCTGTCGACGTTCCGTCCAGTCATGCGCTCATGATGCTGGCCCGGCGCGAGCTGGAGATCCTCGGAGGCGTAATTGCGCGCAACCCAGCACACGCGGATCTGCTTTTTCACATGCTCAACCGGCGCGAGGCTGTCGATAGCAGTCAGATCGAGGGCACGCACACTAGCTTTGATGGCCTTCTGATCCACGAAATCCAGGATGGCACGGAGGATGCGCAGCCCGATGCCGATGCGGACATGACGCTCAATTACGTCCGAGCGTTCGCCCATGGCGCGGCGTGCGTGCAAAAAGAAGGCCAGTCGGCCCTGAGACTGCCGCTCATCCAGTCCTTGCATGAATTGCTCATGCAGGGGGACGACAAGGCCCGGCCTGGCCAGTGGCGCCTGACTCAGAACTGGATAGGGGGCATTCGCATCGAGACGGCCGGCTACATCCCGCCGCCCCCGGAACTCGTTCCCGCTCTCATGGCCGATCTGGAAGGATTGCTGCAGTGGGAACCCGATGGCCCCCAGATCGTCTCGATCCTCATGCGCGCGGCGATCGCCCATGTGCAATTCGAGGCCATCCACCCTTTCATGGACGGCAACGGCCGCACCGGAAGGCTCTTGCTACCCCTGATGTTCAAGGCCGATGGTGAACCGCCTATCCACCTGGCCACGTTTCTGAAAGTGCGCAAACAGGAGTACTACCGAGCACTTGAACAAGTCCAAAAGCACCTGAACTGGGCACCATGGTTGCGACTTTTTCTGGAATGTGTCATCGCCTCGTGCCGACACACGGTGAAGCTCTTTGGCGATCTGCAGGCGCTGCAGACGCAATGGCATGCCGCGGTCTCGAACGTGGCCAAACGCCGTGATGCGACGATCTGGAAGGTGATAGCGCTACTCCTTGGCCAACCGGTGATCTCGGTCAATATGATCGCGCAGCGCCTGGATATCACCTTCCCCGCGGCCAATACAGCGATCGGCCAACTCGTAAACCTGGGTATCCTGCGCCAGGTCAATGAAGAGCAGCGCCGCAATCGGATTTTTCATGCGCACGAAGTCATGAATGCGCTTTATACCGGCCTGGACGATGTGATCCAGGAGGTCGAAAACCAGACTCGCGAGGTATGACATGGTCAGCCTTGGCCTGAGTTTCCGAATAGGTTCAGACCAAGATCTTATGCTTTAGCCAGTAGACAGATTTCGCTTAACGGAACATTGGGCGTGCCGCTAGGCATAAGTTGGCCGACAGGCTCGCTTATGCCTGATAGATCGATGGTCCGCCTCGTACCCTATCGACAACGAGGCGACCTGAGAGGCTTTTTGCTGAATGGCGCAATGACTACCTTTAGGCGCAAAAAAGCCGACTTGGTATCCAAGTCGGCTTTTTCTTTCTGAAGCGGCAACCTTAGCCATGGTCTTGATCGACCAGCCTGCAACGAGAGAATGACTCAAGCAGGAAAATTTGTCGTTACCCCATTGTCCTCTTTATGCTTTATTTCAACGGCTATGGCTTGATGTGAGACAGACCATGCAAGATTTCGACACATTCAAACAGACAGCGACGCAAGCGGGTTTCGACGAGGCGCTGGTGCGTGACTGGCCGCCGAATTTCCAGAATGAGATGCACACCCATCCGTTCGACACGCAGGCGGTTGTGGTGCGGGGCGAGTACTGGTTGACCATGAATGGCGAGATCAGACATCTGAAGACCGGCGATACTTTCACAGTGGCTCGCGGCGTCCAGCACAGCGAGAGGTACGGCCCGGAAGGCGCGGTCTTCTGGGCGGCAAGGAAAAACTGACTGCGAGGATGGCCCGCCCCTGCAGTGGCGCCTCACTGCCGTACCGCCTAGGCATGCGCCCGGATTGAGATGAAGCGCCCGCATGCCTTGCGGGCTTTATGGTGACGTTCTATTGCCTTAAATTATATATATTTATATAATATAAAGAAATAAATTAACTTGATGCCATGAACGCCTCCCACCCGGTCATCGACCTGGGCACCATGCAAGCCGCCGCGGCCAAGGCCTGCGCCTTGCTCAAGGTGCTTGCCAATCCGGATCGCCTGCTGCTGATGTGCCAGTTATCGCAGGAAGAATTGTCCGTGGGCGAGCTTGAGTCGCAGCTCGACATCCGACAGCCCACGCTGTCGCAGCAACTGACCGTGCTGCGACAGCATGGCCTGGTGACGACGCGACGCGATGGCAAGAACATCTTCTACTCCGTCGCCAGCGCGCAGGCGCTTGCCGTCATGACAACGCTTTACCAGCAGTTCTGCACGACAACCCTTCAGGATCTCAAATGACCATCGATCTTGCACACTTCACGCCTGGCCTGTCCTTGATCGGCGGCCTGCTCATTGGCGCGGCGGCGGCCGTGCTTGTGCTGTTCATCGGGCGCGTCGCCGGTATCAGCGGCATTCTCGGCGGCCTGTTGAACCTGCCGCGCAAAGACACGGCCTGGCGAGCGACATTTCTCATCGGCATGATCGGGGCGCCTGTCATTGCAAGTCTGCTCGACAGGCCGGCCGTCGTGCAGATCGATGCGGGCTGGGGCGAAATACTGATCGCCGGCTTTCTGGTCGGCCTGGGCACCCGCTACGCCAGCGGCTGCACCAGCGGCCACGGCGTATGCGGCTTGTCGCGCGGGTCCGTCCGCTCGCTGGTCGCCACGCTGACCTTCATGGCGGCGGGTTTTTTGACTGTCTTTGTGCAACGTCACTTGATGGGAGGCTGACATGACTGCCATGGTTTCCTTGTTCTCAGGCCTGATCTTCGGCATCGGTCTCATGGTTTCCGGCATGGCCAATCCGGCCAAAGTCCAGGGTTTTCTCGATCTGGCAGGCCGCTGGGATCCTTCCCTGGCCTTTGTCATGGCGGGCGCGATTGCGATCGGCTCGCTCGCTTTCGCGGTCGCCAAACGCCGCAAGCACTCGTTCATGGGCCTGCCGATGCAACTGCCCGCCGGCACGGCCATAACGCTGCGACTGGTGCTGGGCAGCGCGGCTTTCGGCATCGGTTGGGGCCTGGCTGGCTTTTGCCCGGGCCCGGCACTAGTGGCCCTGGGAGCGGGTTATTCGAAAGCCTGGGGTTTTGTCGCGGCAATGATCGCCGGCATGATCGTCTTTGAAATCGTGGAACGGGCCAAGCCGCGCGCTGCCCCCGGCAAACGCTGAGATCGCGGAAACCCTCGCGATGCGCAGTATGCATTGCCCTGCCGCCGCATCGATGGCCAGCCGCGGCGGCCTGCTTTTTTCCTCCATCGCCTCATGGCTCGCGCATCGGCGGCCGGGCGGACTCACGACCCCGGTCTCTGCCGCCGTCTGGCCCAGGTAGCCTCGCGCGTATTCTGACAAACAGTCTCCTGCGCGCGCGGCTGGGCGCCTCGAGCCTTGGCAACGGCTTGCGGTTCGGCCCGGTTATCCCTGCAGCGCCTTCAGAGCGCGCGGCATTGGCGGCCTGTAATACCGGCACAGACGCCTAAGACTCCCATAAAAATCAATTTCTTGGAGTTTTTCCCTTATAGCCGCTCCGATCGGTTCGTTTTCATCTAGTTTCTAATATTTCATCCTGTTGCTATCTGGGCGATTTAGATATAGATTGTCCGTATTGAACTTCCCGGAATTGCGCCGAATCCACAGCAAAATCTGCCTTGCCGCATAAGACCGCAGCATTGCCTCCTCGGCATCCTGCATGGGTCAAGTCCGAGCCGAGCCCTATTCGATCGGCAACGACCGCGGTTTACCTCGAAGTTCTTCCGTGACACCGCGCGCCGGCGCAGGAAGCACCGGGGCGCAGATGGAAAGCGACTAACGAGCGTTGGCTCTTATCGCGCCCTGCCCTCGGTATGCGCATCCGGCTCAACATGAACGAGCCTGCCTACAGTAAGTCGCCAGGGCGGCGGCACAAAAGTCGATCGCGCCATAGGTGTTTTTCTCGAACGAGGCTGACATGTCGTCTAACGAATCAAGCGAATTGCCCGTGGAGCGTATCGCGGGAGACATGACGATACGGCGCGCGGTCGAATTGAAGGCCACGCTGTGCAGCGCGCTGGACCAGAGCGCCGGCCTCGGCCTGGATCTCGCGGGCATCACTGATTTCGACACGGCGGGGCTGCAGATTCTGCTGCTGCTGAACAAACAGGCCAAGGCCAGCGGCAAGACGTTCCGGCTCGGCCGCCTCAGCGCGCCGGTGGACGATGCATTCGAATTGCTCAATCTTGGCCAGCATTTCCCTTTTATGTCTGGGCGTGCAACCAGGCCGGAGCGCCAACAGGGCCGGACTGCGGATCTGGATCAATCGCTCAAGAGCTTTGTGCTGGAAAGCCGGGAACGGCTTGCGGACATGGAGACGGCGCTGCTGCAAGTAGAGCAGGCGCAGGCTCGCGGCGATCTGGTCAACGCCATATTCCGGGCGGCTCATACGATAAAGGGGTCGGCAGGCCTGTTCGGGCTGGATCATATCGTCTCATTCACGCACGTGGTCGAAGGCGTCGTGGATCAGGTGCGTGAGAACAGAATCGACATCACCAACAGACTGGTGATTCTAATGTTGTCCTGCAGCGATTACATCGGCACCCTGATCGCCGAAATCGACGCAGGGCGATTCTCGGTCAACGACGAAGTGGCGACGCGTGGAAGCAACCTGATCGAGCAATTGCGCCGGTTTATGAGCTCGAACGCTCCGGCGGGAACCGCGCAGGGCGCGAGCATCACGCGCTGGCATATAACGCTGGACTTCGGCGCGGACGTTCTGCGCAACGGCATGGATCCGCTCCTGTTCATTCGCTACCTGACGCGGCTGGGGCGGATCGTCGAAGTCGCCGTTGCGCCTGATCAGTTGCCAAGTTCGGAGGAAATGGACCCGGAAATATGCTATCTCGGATTCGGGATCGTTTTCGACAGCCCGGCATCGCGCGAGAAAATCGAGGGTGTATTCGCCTTGGTGCGCGACGATTGCACGCTCAATGTCGTCAAGCACGACGGGCAGGCCTTCACGGAGCGCCGCGAGGTCGTCAAGGCAGCTCCCCGGGCCCGAGCCGACGCTAGGGCTGCATCGGTACGGGTGGATGCGGACAAACTCGATCATCTGATCAATCTGGTCGGCGAATTGATCACCGCATGCGCCAACGTGAGCCTGATGGCCCGGCGTGCGCGGGACCCGGACCTGCAGGACTCTGCCTCGGTGTTGAGCAATCTGGTGGAGGAGATGCACGACAGCGCCCTCCAGCTGCGCATGGTCAGGATCGAGAGCACCTTCAATCGCTTTCAGAGAGTGGTTTTCGATGTTTCGCGAGAGCTGGACAAGGATATCCGGCTGGTCATCAGCGGAGAAGAAACAGAGCTGGACAAGACCGTGGTGGAAAAACTGGCCGATCCGCTCATGCATCTGGTGCGCAACGCGATGGCGCATGGCATCGAGCCGGCACACGTGCGAATGCAGCGCGGAAAGCCGGCCCAAGGAATGCTGCGCCTGAATGCTTTTCACGATTCGGGCAGCATCGTGATCGAAGTCAGCGACGACGGCGGCGGGCTCAAGGCCGATAAGATTTTTGCAAAAGCCGTCGAGCGCGGGCTGGTCGACGCCAGGCGCGTCATGAGCGTGAACGAGATCCACAACCTGATTTTCGAGCCGGGTTTCTCCACGGCCGAGCAGATCACCAATCTTTCGGGACGCGGCGTGGGCATGGATGTGGTCAAGCGCAACATCACGGCGATGCGCGGCAGCATAGGTCTGTCGAGCGTGGAGCATGAAGGCACGACAATCAGCATCCGTCTGCCTTTGACGTTGGCGATCATCGATGGATTCCAGGTCGCGGCGGGCGCAAATATTTTCGCGGTCCCGCTCGACGCGATCGAGGAATGCCTCGAATACGTCGCGCAGGAAGGCGGCAGCTACGTCAATCTGCGCGGCGAGATTCTTCCGTTCATGCGGATGCGGGATTTTTTCAACATCGGCGGTCCCGCTCCAAACAGGGAAAGCATTGTGGTGGTCAAGCACGCGGGACAGCGCACCGGGCTGGTGGTAGACACGCTGCTCGGCGAATCCCAGATGGTCATCAAGCCCCTGGGGAAAATGTTCAACCATGTCAAATGCATCAGCGGATCCAGCATCATGGGCAGCGGCGAAGTGGCCCTGATCGTGGATGTGGCATCGCTATGCGAGCAGATCGTTTCGAGGCAAGTGCATCCGATCCCCGTATGCATGGGTGCGCCGGCGAGTTCGATGATATCGACGCAGGAGGAGTAAGCAATGTTCGCGAAAATGAAAGTCGCCAATCGCCTCGGGCTGGGTTTCGGGATTGTGATCGTCCTGTTGTTGATCATGTCGAGCGTAAGCCTGACGCGCCTGGCCACCCTCAACGGCAACCTCAAGCAGATTACCCAGCGCAATTATCCGCAAGTCGTCCTGGCCAACCAAGCCATCGAGTTGTCGCTCGAGAACGACAAGCTGCTGCGGTCGTTCGTTTTATCTGACAACGATAGCCAGCGCGCCGACATGAAAAGCCAGATCGAGGCCAATCGCGCCCGGATTACGACGGATCTGGACAGGCTCGTGAAGCAGATCGATACGCCCGCCGACGCCCAGGCCATGAAGGCCGTGGATATTGCCCGCAATGTGCTGATCCCGATGTACGACACGTTCTACGCACAATACAAGGCGGATCCCAAGCAGGGAATTCATTATCTTCTGACGACCTTTGTAGAAGCGCGAAAAAAATTCGAGAAGGCATTGTCTGCGGCGGAGCAAGTCCAGGCCAATATCATGAGCGATACCGTAAGGCGGGCCGACGAGATGTTCTCGCGGACTCGCAACGAAATCGTCGCGCTCGCAAGCGGAGCGATAATCGCAGCGATCGCGCTATCGCTCCTGATCACAATCCACTTGATCCGCCAGCTTGGCGGCGAGCCGAACTATGTCGTCGACATCATGAAGCGAATTTCGGCTGGCGACATCTCGATGGACATCAAGACGCGGCCGGGCGACACCCATAGCCTCCTTGGTTCCGTGCAGCAAATGGTGAACAAGCTAAAGCGGGTGATCGACGGTCAGCGCGGCATCATTATGGCGGCTAACGAGGGGCGCTTCGACGAACGGATCGATCTCGATGGCCTGAACGGCTTCCAGCACGACATGAGCGACGGCCTCAATCGATTGACCGCCACGGTCGAGAGCAGCATCGATGACGTCGTGCGCCTAATGGGGGCGATGTCCGAAGGCAATCTGACCCAGACCATCGACAAGGAGTACCGCGGTTCGTTCGGGGAACTGAGGCGCTACGCCAACGACACCGTCGGCAAGCTGTCGATGGTGGTCGCCGAGGTAATGAGCAGCGCCGAGGCGCTCGCCAGCGCGTCCGAGCAAGTGAACATCACCGCCCAGTCGCTCGCGCAGGCCGCAAGCGAACAGGCCGCAAGCGTGGAAGAAACCAGCGCTTCGCTCGAACAGATGACGGCGTCGATCGCCCAGAACACCGAAAATGCCAAGGTGACCGACGAGATGGCCTCCAAGGCGGCCCGGGAAGCGTCGAGCAGCGGCGAGGCGGTCGGCGCGACGGTGGCCGCGATGAAGCAGATCGCCAAGAAGATCGTGATCATCGACGACATCGCCTATCAGACGAATCTTCTGGCGCTGAATGCCGCCATCGAAGCCGCGCGCGCGGGAGGGCATGGCAAGGGTTTCGCCGTCGTGGCGGCGGAGGTGCGCAAACTGGCCGAGCGCAGTCAGGTAGCTGCGCAGGAGATCGGCGAGGTCGCGACAAGCAGCGTCGAACTGGCCGAGCGCGCCGGCATCATGCTCACCGAGATGGTGCCAAATATCAAGCGCACTTCCGATCTGGTGCAGGAAATCACCTCGGCGTCGGAGGAACAGTCATCGGGCGTCGGACAGATCAACTCGGCAGTCGTCCAGCTGAACATGACGACTCAGCAAAATGCTTCGAGTTCGGAAGAGCTAGCCTCCACAGCCGAAGAAATGAGCAGCCAGGCCGAGCAATTGCAGCAGACCGTCGGCTTCTTCAAGATCGAAAGCGGCTCCGGCCGCATCCGCTCTGAGCCCGCCACTCGCAGTTCCGTCGCACGCCCGGTCCAGCCCCCCACGGACCATGCATTCAAGATCGGCAAAGGCTCCGCCAGGGCTAACGGCGTGCGTCGCGATGCCGGCGACGAAGCCTACTTCACCCGCTATTGACGAGGCCACGATGGGCAATCCAACAGACGGACGGAATGCGGCGGCGGTCGAGGCGGACGAGTCGTCCGATGCCGACCATGCCCAATATCTGACCTTCATGCTGAATCGAGAGACGTTCGGGATCGGCATCCTGTCTGTCAGGGAAATTATCGAATACAGCACATTGACCCAGGTGCCGCTGATGCCCGCCTGCATTTGCGGCGTGATCAACCTGCGAGGCGCAGTGGTACCTGTGATGAACCTGGCAACGCGTTTGGGCCGCCAGAGCGCGCCTGTCACCAAGTACACCTGTATCGTGATCGTCGAAATTGAGCAGCCCGACGGGCTGCAGGTGATCGGCATGATGGTCGATGCCGTGAACGCGGTGCTCTGCATCCCTCCCGGAGATATTGAACCCGCGCCGCGCTTCGGTACGCATATTCGCGCCGACTTCATCGCGGGCATGGGCAAGGTGGGCGAAAAGTTCGTGATTCTTCTGAAAACCGATAGCGTACTGTCGATAGATGAAATCAGCGCGTTGGCGCAGTTGCCCGCACCGGGATCGCCCGAGGCGCTGACCGCCGCAGCGCAATAGCGCCATCGTCTGCAAATGACATGCACACGCTGAACGACCAGGAATTCACGCTGTTTCAGCGCTTCATTTTCGAGGCTGCCGGCATCGTGTTGTCGACGACGAAGAAGCCCATGGTCAGAGGCCGTCTGGCCAAGCGGGTACAGGCCCAACGGTGCGACTCGTTCGGTGACTATTACGATCTGCTGCAAAGCGGGCGAGACCCGATTGAAGCGCAGCTGGCCGTGGATTTGCTGACCACCAATGAAACCTACTTCTTCCGGGAGACCAGGCATTTTGTCCTGCTGCACGAATTGCTGAGCGCGCGGCGGCGTCTGGGCAATGAGCGTGCATCCGCGCCCCTTCGGGTCTGGAGCGCCGCAAGTTCCAGCGGCGAAGAGGTCTACAGCATTGCCATGGTGCTGGCAGATCGGCTGCCCGACGAGCCTTGGACCCTCATCGGCTCCGACATCAGCAGCCGCATGCTGGAACGCGCGCGCCAGGGCATCTATGCCGGCGCGCGCGCCAGCCACATTCCTCTGGAATATCGGCACCGCTTTTGCCTGAGAGGCATCGACAAATACACCGGCTCGATCATGGTCGACCGCGTATTGCGTGAACGCGTGGAATTCATGCAAATCAACCTGAACCGGTCCCTGCCCTGCGCCCTGGGCTGGTTCGACATGGTATTTCTGCGCAATGTGATGATCTATTTCAACGACGACACAAAGCGCGAGGTCGTCGCGCGCATCCTGGGACAGTTGAAGCGGGGCGGATATTTGCTGATCGGGCATTCTGAAAGTCTGCACGGGCTGACCGATGCGGTGGAAACGCTCGCGCCGTCGATTTATCGCAAGAAATGAGAACGGCAAGGCAACGCGGAGAAGATGTAATGGATATGGGGAAGAATCAAGTAGTGCTGGTGGTCGAAGACAGCGTGGTGCAGCGCGAATCCGTAGCGGTTCAGCTTCAGGAAATCGGATTCGAAACGGTGCTCCAGGCGGAAAACGGCTCCGCGGCGCTGGAGGTCTTGAACGCTCGCGGCGAGCACATCGTCGATCTGGTGATCACCGATCTCGACATGCCCGTCATGGATGGCATCGAGCTGATCCGGCATCTTTCCGAGCGCCGCCTGGCGCACTCCGTCATCGTCGTCAGCGCCCGTGATCCGCGCATGCTGGAGGTCGTGGAGGTAATCGGTCAACAGAACGACGGCCTGAATCTGCTCGGCACGGTATCCAAGCCCATTCATAGCGAAGACCTGATCGCATTGCTCGGAAAAATTTGCAGGTGCGACGACAAGCCGGTCAGCGCCCCACCCGCCGTGCGACTGGAGTTGGCGAATGAACTGAAGCTGGCGGTGGAGACCGGGCAGTTCATACCGTATTACCAACCTATCGTTTCGATCGAAACCGGCGCGGTCTGCGACATTGAGGTGCTGGCCCGCTGGATGCATCCCGTGCATGGGGTGCTGCTGCCCGTGCATTTCATTCCGCGCATCGAAGGCTCACCGCTCATGATCCCGTTCACGCTGGATATTGTGTCCAAGGCGTTCACGCAAATGGCGCGATGGAACGCCAGCGGCCAGGCCCTTTGTTCCATTTCGATCAACTTGTCGGCGGACAACCTGGCCGACGCTTCGTTTTGCGAGCAGCTGTTCCAACTTGCTTCCGAGCATCGCATCGCGCCCGAAGCGGTCGTCTGGGAGGTCACCGAAACGATGGTGATGAGTAATCTTGCTCAATGCCTGGCAAACCTGGTCCGCCTGCGTCTGAAAGGTTTCGGCTTGGCGATGGACGACTACGGCGTGGGGTATTCGTCGGCGCAGCAGCTGTCCAGTTGCCCTTTTACCCGCCTGAAGATCGACCGAGTATTCGTCGACGGAGCAAGCCACCGGACGAATCGCAGGGCGGTCCTGGAAAGTTCGATCCAGATGGGGCACAGGCTGAACGCCGAAACCATCGGCGAAGGCGTCGAGACCGCGGAAGACCTGGCTCTGCTGCGCGAACTGGGTTGCGATTATGCGCAGGGGTTCCTGATCGCCAAGCCGATGCCGGGCGCGGAACTGGAGTCGTGGCTGCGACAGCGCAAGGCGATTCAGCCTTGAGCGGCGCCTGTCGCAAGGAAAATGCCAGAATCGTCAAAATAAGTGAATTATCGACCCTCACGCCGATAATTCGCCTGAGACACCGGAAATTGGTGTTTACACGGATTCAAGTGCGCAAGATAGCGTCGTAAATAGTGTCTGGCGCGTTTTGCGCCGCGGGCTGTTCGCGTCCTTTCGCATTGCGACCCCCCGTTCATTTTGTGCGATGCGTTTCAGGAACAAATATGTTGATACGTGGCATTTCCATCAAGGCGCGAATCGGGTTGACCATGGCTTTTCTGGCCGCGCTGCTGCTCGTGGTGGGCCTGCTGGGCCTGGTCGGCATGAGCCAGACCAACAACGCGTTCCGCGACACGGCCACAGTCCAGATGCCGAACGCCACGGCCATCAGCAATACCGAAATCTTCGCCACCCGCGCGCGACTGGCGCTGGATCGGGCCACGCTCGTGATGGGCTCCTCCGACGCGAACACCATTGTCGGTCGGTCGCATGGGTTCATCAGCCAGTCCGACAAATGGTGGAACACTTATCTTGCCATGCAGCGCAACGCGCAGGAGGATCACCTTGCGAGCGTCGTCACGGAAAAGCGCACGGCCTACAAGGCCGCCATGAAGGAGTACGAAGACGCTATCGTCAATACCAATCGGATCGCATTGGCCGAGACGGCCGGCAAGCTGCAGGCAACCTACAGCGCGCTCTCGGCCGCCGACAGCGCGCTCAGCAAATACCAAACAGATAGAGCGGACGGCAACTATCAGAAAGCGCAGAAGATGTTCGGCATTCTGCGTCTGGTAACGATCATCGCGTTGGCGGCCGGCCTGATCGCGGCCTTCGGTTCGTATCTGGTCCTTCGCCGTGCCATCGGCACCCCCCTCAAGGAAGCGCTCGGCCACTTCGACGCGATCACCGCGGGCGATCTGCGCCGCGCCATCGTCGTGCGTTCGCGCGATGAAATGGGACAGCTGATGCAGGGCATTGCGAAGATGCAGCAAGGCCTGATCAAGACGGTATCTTCGGTGCGCAGCGGCAGCGAGTCCATCGCCACAGCCACGCGGCAGATTGCCGCCGGCAACATCGATCTGTCTTCGCGCACCGAAGAGCAGGCCTCGGTGCTGCAGGAAACCGCGTCCAGCATGGACGAGCTCACCAGTACCGTGAAGCAGAACGCGGACAACGCCCGCCAGGCCAGCACGCTGGCGGCCAATGCCTCGGAAATCGCCGGCAAGGGAAATGCGGTGGTAAGCCAGGTGGTCCAGACCATGGGCGACATCAACCAAAGCTCGGCCAAGATCGCCGAGTTCATCACCATCATCGAAGGCATTACCTTCCAGACCAACATCCTGGCGCTCAATGCCGCGGTGGAGGCGGCACGCGCCGGGGAGCAAGGCCGCGGCTTCGCGGTAGTAGCCAGCGAAGTGCGCCACCTCGCTCAGCGCTCGGCCGACGCAGCCAAAGAGATCAAAGCGCTCATCGACACATCGGTCGAGCGCGTGCAGACCGGATCGGCGCTGGTGGATCAGGCCGGCCGCACCATGGGCGAGATCATCACGGCAGTCGGCCGCGTCACCGATATCATGGGCGAGATCGCGGCAGCATCGCAGGAGCAGTCCAGCGGCATCGAGAACGTCGCCAAGGCCGTTTCGCAGATGGACGAGGTCACCCAGCAAAACGCCGCCCTGGTCGAGCAGGCTGCCGCCGCAGCCCAGTCCCTGGAAGATCAGGCCGCGGGCCTGCGCGATGCCGTCTCCATCTTCCGCTTCGAAGCATCGACCGCCGGCGAACCCACGGCCGCCGGCGCGGCGCCGCGCCTGGCTTTGACGATGTAGCTGCACTGCCGGGAGATCAATCGACGCCGCAAGGCGCCGATCTCCCTAATGCAAGTGTGGGGCCAATGTGCTTACAGGGCCGGGTTTGCCGATGAAGTAGCCCTGGATCTTGTCGCAACCCAACTGCTTCAAGCGTTCGAACTGCTCTTCGGTCTCGACTCCTTCGGCAGTCGTCTCCATGCCCAGACTGCGCGCGACGCCGATGACCAGCGTGATGATCGCCACCGCGTCGCTTCCATCCGGCACGTCGCGCGTGAAGCTCTGGTCGATCTTGATTCGGTTGAACTGAAACCTACGCAAGGCCCCCAGCGACGAATACCCCGTGCCGAAATCGTCCATGGCGATCTGCACGCCGGATTTTTTGAAGCTGGTCAGCGCTTCCTGCGTGAGCTCGCTGTGCTCGAGCAGCGTGGATTCGGTAATTTCGAGCTCCAGCCGGCCTGGATCCAGCCCGCTTTCGTCCAACGCCTGCCGCACCGATAGCGGCAGCGTGCGGTTGCGAAGCTGAACCGGCGACAGATTGACTGCGATGCTCAGCGGTTGCTTCCATTTCGCAGCCTCGCGGCAGGCGGTGCGCAGCACCCAGTCGCCGATGGCATGGATCAGGCCGGTTTCTTCCGCCACGGGGATGAAATCGGACGGCAGCACCCGCCCTCTTGTCGGGTGGTTCCAACGCAGCAGAGCTTCGTAGCCGCAGATCACGCCTGTGCGGGCATCGGCCTGCGGCTGGTAATAGACTTCGAACTCGCCCTTGATCAAAGCACGCCTGAGGTCGGTCTCGAGCGACTTGCGTCCCAGGAAACGGGTCTGCAATTCCTGGCGGAAAACATGAGCCCGGCCCCGCCCCAGGCGCTTTGCTTCGTACAGCGCCAGATCCGCCTGCTTGAGCACCGTGTCCGATTCCAGCTCGCCGTGCGTCAGGCAGATACCTACGCTGACGCCCACATTGATCGCCCGACCATTGATGATGTAGGGATCGCTCATTTCGGCGATGAGGCTCTGGGCCTGTTCGACGGCCTCCTCCTGCGTGCTCGCCGTGCTCAGTACGGAGAACTCGTCGCCGCCCAGGCGACAGACGAGATCGGTCTCGGTGGTCGAGTACTGCAGACGCGCGCCCACCTCCTCGAGCAGGTCGTCGCCCACGTCATGGCCCAGCGTGTCGTTGACGTCCTTGAACCCGTCGAGATCGAGAAAGAAGACGGCCACCGACGCGCCGCCGTCCGCGGCGGCCCGCAGGCGTTCGTCGAGCTCCTTGCGAAAGAACATGCGATTCGCCAGGCCCGTCAGATAATCGTGATTGGCCAGGTGTGCCATCTGGTTGCTCTGTTCGAGCATCTCGGTGGAGGCCACGCGCAGATCGTCGACCAGCTGGTTCATGTCCGACTGCGCGCCCCTGAGCAGGCCGTTCTGGCGCCACAGCATCAGTATCAGCGCGACGGCGAACAGGATGAAGCTGCCCGCCAGCGCGGTGTAGCGCAGATGCAGTGTCTGCAGGTCTTTTTCCTGGGCGTCGATCTGCGCGGTACTGGCGGCGATGACGCTTGCCGCTAGCGTGGTCATGGGCGCATCGAGCGTACCCATCCTCTGCAGTTCGACATGAAAATCGACGGGCGCAGGCGCATCGAGCCGCTTGTCTACGGCCCAAAGAACATCGTGCAGGCTAGCCAGCAGCTCGACGCGTGCCGGCTTCTCTTGCATGAAACGACCCAGGCTACCTGCCTTGAGTTGGTCCAGCCGCCCAAGCATGATGTCCAATCGCAGGCGCAGCTCGTCGGCGTTCACGCTGGGTATGCCCAACTGATATTCCGCCAGTTCGTGTTCGAACCGCATGTATTCCGACAAGGTCTGGCTGACGGACCATGAATCGAGATCGCGGGAGACTTCATGCAACGCGGCCTGGCGCTGTGTGATGACATAGGCCATATAGACCGTCGCGGCCACGGACAAGCAGATGATGGCTATGAGCAGGCGCTTCACGGGGCCTGCCTTACTGAGCCTCGGCGGGCTTGCGCAGCACCATGACCTTGGCCGTCGATTGCTGGACCACTTCGCCATGCTGGTTGAGCGTATCGCTGCGGCACAGCACGATGCCGCGATCGGGCTTGGAGCGCGACGGCGTAATCTCGAGCACGGTCGTCTGCACCGTCAGCGTATCGCCCGGCCGCACCGGACGGGGCCAACGCAATTCGGTGCCTGCGCCGATCAGACCGCTCGCAATGGGCAGACCACCTTCGACCAACAGGCGCATGGCGACCGCGGCCGTGTGCCAGCCGCTGGCCGCCAGCCCGCCGAACACCGTGCTCCGCGCCTTGACGTCGTCGAGGTGAAAGACCTGCGGATCGTACTGCCGGGCAAACTGCTTGATTTCGTCTTCGGTCATCGTGTACGAGCCGCTGAGAAATTGCGCGCCGACGGCCAGGTCTTCAAGATATAAGCCAGCCTTGGGGTTTTGCGTAATCATGGCCGCAGGTTATACCATCCGGCCATGTCTTCATGCCTGATTCAGGTCAATCCAGGCCGTGAAACGACGAGTCGTCGGGCCCCACGTGGGACGGATGCTTCCAGGTGACGTCGCGCATGGAATGCTGCACCAGGTCTTCCACGCCCAAGAGCACGGCAAAGATGGCCATGCGGACGGGAATGCCGTTGTCGGTCTGGCGAAAGATGGCCAGGCGCGAGTCGTCGTTCAGGTCGGTGCTCAGATCGTTGGCGCCTTCGCGGCTGTCGCGCGGCAGCGGGTGCATGACGATGGTGTCGGGCGAGCAGTATGCGTCGATGATGGCCTTGCTGACCTGGAAGTCGGGCGCGTAGGCGCTTTCGGCGTCCTCGCCGACAAAGCGCTCTTTCTGCACGCGCGTGGCGTAGATCACGTCGGCGCCCGGCAAGCCTTCGGCCAGCGAGGACTTCTGCTCGATGACGTTGCCGTTGCGCGCCGCCTGATCGATGATGTATTGCGGCATTTCCAGGCCGCGCGGGGCTACCAGCGAAAACTTGACGCCCTTGTACAGCGACAGCAGCTTGATGAGCGAATGCACCGTGCGGCCGTACTTGAGGTCGCCCACCATAGCGACGTGCGCGCCGTCGAGCAGCTTGCCCAGGCGCGAAAACTCGGTGAGTATGGTGTACAGGTCGAGCAGCGCCTGGCTGGGATGCTCACCAGGGCCGTCGCCCGCATTGACCACGGGGATATTGGTTGCCGCTGCGAATTCGGCCACTGAACCCTTCTCGGGATGGCGCACCACCAGGGCATCGACATAACCGCTCATCACCCGGCTAGTGTCGTAGATGGACTCGCCCTTGGCCATGGAAGAGAAAGTAAAGCCGGTGGTGTCGCACACCGAACCGCCCAGGCGACAGAACGCCGAGCCGAAACTTACGCGGGTACGCGTGCTGGCCTCGAAAAAAAGATTACCCAGGACGGCGCCTTCGAGTACGCGCGAAACCTTACGGCGACGCGCGATGGGTTGCATCATGTCGGCGATGCGGAACAGGTCTTCGGCGGATTCGCGGGTGAACTGGTCTACCGACAGCAGTTGAGGCTTGCCGTTCGAGGCAATGCGATCGCACAAGGGACCGGATTGTGCGCTCTGCGTATATTTCTCCAGCAGATCGCGGTTCTGCACGATCTCGCCGACGAAGCGCTCGACCACTTCGGGCATGCTGCGGAACTCCTGCGATCCCTCCGGCAACAGCCAGGTATCGAGCGCACGGCGCTTGACGCCGATGCGCACCGCAAAAAGATCGCGGGTGAGGTTGAGGCGACGCATGGCGTCACGCAGAAAGGCTTGCTGGGAAATCGACATGGATGGCCTCGGCGCAGAAGTGGAAACGTCGCACAGCCCCTACGCCGGCATCAATCGGCGTAGGTTTTTATACGCAATGCGTATATTAAATCCTGTCCCATCTAACGTCCATACGCCTGCGGATCGTTTTTTTAACGTCCGGATGCCTCGGAAGCTTGCCTGCGTATACCGCCATAGTATTGCTGGACTGCCCACCGTCGGATGTATCGATGCCGGATGCCGACCAGCAGCCCAGGCCGAATCCGGCCACCCCGCCGACAAAAGCCAGTACGGCCAGGGTCAGACCAAGATGCCCGCCGGGCGCCAGCGACAGGCGCATCCGCCGGGCCTGCCGCAGTTGCGTCACGAAAACCAGCAACTGCGCCAGACCGCAGGCGCCCAGGCCGGCCAGAAAGTAGCCCAGCGGCTCGGAGAGGTCCGGTGAGGCCGTGTCGGCCCCCACAATGCCCAGCGAAAAAGAGGTCAGCAGCAACGCGGCTGCGCCGTTGAATGCCGCGACCAGGCGAAACATGGCCGCAAATTGCCTGTACGGCGCATACATTGCTTACTCCGGCGAGCGACAGACCGGCGTGGCGGACTGGATCGACTTGCGCGCCGCAGCCAATTCGGCCTTGTCCCAGATACCGGTACCCAGCACGGTGACCGTGACGCGCGCGGTGACGGGCTCGATCGATTCGCTCTTGGCCTCGAACAACTCGAGTATCTTGGCCTCTTCGCCGACCTTGAAGACGCGGATGCGGCCCAGTGCCGTCTGCGTGGGCGTGTTCTTTTTCGCCCCGCCTCCGGAGACCGCGTCAAAAAAGCTCTCGCCCGCCATCGGATCGTTGTCCCGAGCGATGCCGTAGGTCTGCCCATATGGGTGAGCACGCGACAGGTCGCACACGCGCAGATACTCCAGTGCGCGGCGATAAGCCGATTCGACGTCGGTATTCACGATGAAGCTGTCGGAAACGCCTTTGGTCTGCATGAGGCCGGTATTGGCGCAGCCGGCCAAGCCGCCGACCAGTGCCAGAGCCGCACAGCCCAGCATAAACCGGCCTTTCCGGCCTTTGTTATTCGCAAGATCGTCCAAGAGATTTCGCATCATCATTTCCTGATTACCTTGCGCGGCATTATGCCTTAACACCTCGAGGCGCCAGGGTCTGAATTACATCATCGGAATGTCGCGCAACTCCCGCGCCATCCATGCTACGAAAGCACGGGTGCGCGAGGGCATCAGTCTGGCGTGCGGATACACGATATTCACAGGCCGAGCCGGCCCTTCATATTCCGGCAAAAGGCGCACAAGGCGGCCGTCGAGCAGCGCGGCAGCCGCCTGATACGAAAGAAAGCGCCCGTAGCCGAGTCCGCCGATACAGGCTTCGAGCGCCGTCAGGCCGTGATTGACTTCCAGATTGCCGCTGACAGGGACGACAAATTCTCGGCCGTTTTCCCAGAATCGCCAATGCGTCAGTGCGCCGTCATACGTACGGATGCAGTTGCGGCCGACCAGATCGCGCGGATGCGTCACCGCGCCCTGCTCGGCAAGACAGGCGGGACTGGCCACGACCACGTGATGAATGGCGCCGACACGTTGCGCAACCAGCGTCGAGTCATCGAGCGGCGAAATGCGGATGCCGACATCGATGCCCTCTTCCCAGAGGTTCACCACCCGGTCGTTGAGCAGCAGACGGCAGGTGACCGCAGGATAGGCTCGCAAGAAGCGCTGCATGGCAGGCGCGACGTGCAAGTGGCCGAATAATACCGGCGCCGTGACCACCACCGTGCCGCTCGGCGCCTCATGGCGCGCGGCAAGCTGCGCTTCGGCCTCCTGCACGTCGCCCAGGATCTGGCGGCACGTCTCCAGGTAGCTGCGCCCCTCCTCTGTGAGCGCGTTATGGCGCGTGGTGCGATTGAGCAGCCGCACGCCGAGCGAGGTTTCGAGCGCGGCCAGCGTGCGAACCACTGCGGGCAGCGACGAGTCGAGCGCACGTGCCGCGGCGCTCAAGCTGCCGTGGTCGACGATCGCGACGAACGTCTGCATGGCTCGGAATTTATTCATTTGCCGATAATTACTCCATAAAAAGAAGTAGTCAAATCAATTTCTCGGTATTTATTCAAATATCGGATTTATGGAGAATGATTCCAAGAAAATCACTTCAGCCCAGGGCGTCATCGCCGACGTCCGTTTCATTTTGTTACGGAGTTTTCCATGCTTGCCGCCAGCCCTACGAATCGCCTGAGCCCGTCCCGTGATCCCTACGTGCTTTATTACTCGCCAGGAGCCTGTTCTCTGGCGGTTCACATTGTTCTCGAAGAGCTGGACGCGCCCTACCGACTGGAATGCGTTTCCGTTGCAGACGGCGAGACGGCGCGTGAACCCTACCTGAACATCAATCCCAAGGGCCGCGTCCCGGCTCTCGCGATCAAAGAGGAAGGACGCGTACTGACCGAGCTTCCGGCAATTCTCGACTACCTGGCGCATAGCGATCCTGCCGGCAGGCTGCTGCCAGGTGGCGGCGCCTTGCCGCAAGCACGGCGCGAGGAATGGCTGGCCTGGCTATCGGGCTGGGTGCATGCCGTCGGATTCGGCTTGTTGTGGCGGCCGGGCCGCTTCGATACCGACCCCGCGCATTACGACGCGCTTCACGCAATGGGACGGCGAACGATCGAGAAGGCATTCCAGGACATCGAACGCCAGCTCGCCGACGGCAGGCAGTGGGCCGTGGCCGAAGGTTATTCGGTGGTCGATCCTTTTCTCCTGGTGTTGTTCCGCTGGGGCAACAGGATAGGTCTGGCAATGCATCAGGCGTTTCCGGCCTGGGCAGCGCTTTGCGCAAAGCTTCTGCAGCGCCCTGCGGTCGTGCGGGCGCTGGAGCAGGAAGAAGGGACTTCGATCGATGGATAGCGCGCTGATACGTACTCTCGCATCGGAGGACCGCACGGGGCCTGACGCCGGGTCGGCCCATGGCGTTCACGCACCGTTCCATGCGGGCGAAATTGCCGTCCAGGCCTTGGCGGGTTCGCGCCAGGCCATGGTCGAGGCCGGGTCGCGCCTGATCCGCACCCAAATGCCGGAGCAGCATCGCCGATTTTTCCCGCAACTGCCGTTTCTCGCAATTGGCGCCTTGGATCGCGAGGGCCAGCCCTGGGCGACCCTGCTATCGGGCACACCCGGATTCGCCTATTCGCCTGATTCGAGCTCGCTGCGCGTCGAGGCGGTGCCGCCGCGGACAGATCCGCTGCACGGCAGCCTCGTTCCAGGCGCGAGGGTCGGCATACTCGGCATCGAGCTGCAGACACGTCGGCGCAATCGCGTCAACGGCTCGATTGCCGAAATCGACTCGAACGGGTTTTTGCTGCGCGTCGTGCAAAGTTTCGGCAACTGCCCACAATACATCCGCCAGCGAACGGCCGCCGCGCCCGTCCTCGCGGCACCGGCCAGTATGGAGACGCCGGCTGCGTTCCTCGATGACCGAGCGCAGCAGCAAATTGCGGCAGCGGATACATTCTTTATTGCCAGCCATTTCGACGGCCATGGGGCGAACGACACGAGCGCAGGGGCGGACGTATCGCATCGTGGCGGCAAACCGGGATTTGTGCGCCTGGACGATGCGCGCACACTCACATGGCCGGATTTTCAGGGCAATGCGTACTTCAATACGCTCGGCAATCTATACGCGAATCCGCGCGCAGGGCTGTTATTCGTCGATTTCGCGCGCGGCGATTTTCTGCATCTTGCGGGAAGCGCCGAAATACTTTGGGACGATCAAACCCGCAGCGGATTTGCAGGCGCTCAACGTCTGATCCGCTTTCACATCGGCCAGATGCGGCGCGTACGCAACGCCCTGCCTGGCGCATGGCTGGATGGCGAAGCGTCGCCCTCGGTCGCTCGCACCGGTGCTTGGAAAACGCGCCCGACGGCGCAAGCAACTGTTCTCGATAACGACCATGTCTAAAAAACCGTCGCGGTCGCGACGCAATCGGCGCTAACGAGAAACCGAGAAACCACGCCGCGCCCCAAAACAATCAGGCCCGGCTTCTGGAAGAAGTCGGGCCTGATTCGACGTTTGGTTGCGGGGGCAGGATTTGAACCTACGACCTTCGGGTTATGAGCCCGACGAGCTGCCAGACTGCTCCACCCCGCGTCTGAAGAATTGAATTCTAGCACAGTTTATTAAGGCCTGCATAGACTGAAGTTGCGGGAGGGGTTTGGCCCCCCCTGCCCGAAAGCTGAGCAGTCTAAACAAGCCCTTGAACAGCAAGGGCATTTTTCATCTATGCCGATGCTATCCAAAGACTTGTCCACAAAAGCTGTGGGCAAATCCGTGCTGGTGGACAACAACACAGCCGCGTCTGCGTGTCAGCCCTTGAACGCGGCAAGCAGCGCATCGCGCATGCTCTCGAAGCCCGCCACGTACTGCGGGTTTTCGGATCCGGCCAACAACCCCGCATACTGCTGCTCAAGCCGGGTTTCGATGGCTTCGCGCAGTTGCGGGGTTTCCTTGGCAATGATGAGCACCGAGGCGAGCGCCGCGTGCAGAGCATCGATGCGGCCGCCCTGGTGGGAGATAGTGTGGACGATGACGGCGATCTGTTCCTGGATTTCCATGGCATTGCTCGTAGAGAGAAAAGCGCAGCGCAAACCGCCGCGCTCGGGGCCATTCGCGCGAAATGGGTCCGCAAAAAGGCCGGGCGCCGATGCTAGCACGGTCATCGCGAGGCACGCACTCCGGTACACTGGCGGCCTTGCCAACCAGGATAGTGCCGTGAAGCCCTTGCGCCCGCTCTTGCTGCTGCTCCCCGCCCTGATGCTGACCGCCTGCGCCAGCTACATGACCGAAGTTCAGCCCGTCGCCGGCAAAGATCGGTACCGCGTGTCGTACAACGCGGGCTACCACGTCATGTCCTGGGTGGAAGTCAAGAACAAGGCGCGCGAACGCGCCAAGGCATTCTGCGCCGGGCAGGGCCGACGCATGGCCGATCCCGAGGCCTACTCCAACGACGCCACGGGCCTGGGTTCCAAAGAGGCTACGGTGGTCTTCACCTGCGAGCAGGAGCCCGCGGCCGACAAGCCGTAGGCACACCCTGGCGGGCTCGACCCCGTACCTTCCGGTTCACACCTGCCTCGATCGCAGAAGGCAAGTATTGCCTGCTCGAGCTTGATCCCATATATTGATAATAATTCTCATTTATTATCTGGATCCTGCTCATCTCTTCCTGGAGACGCCATGTGCGAGCAATGCAAGCCCGATGCCAACGCCGCCCCCGGTTCGCGCCGACGGCGCCTGTGGGACCTGCCCCACGCCTGCCACTGCCCGGTGATCGGGGTTTGCGTGCCGCTCAACGTCTTGCGTACTCTGGTCAACAAGACATTAGGAGGACAGGCCCAGGCCGACGACTATGAAATCCACGTCGGCGCCGTTGCCGAGTGCATGCGGCGCAACCGCCTGTCCAAGCGCCTGCAGGACGAGCTGGATCGGCGTTATGCCCAGTCCATCCAGATCTTCCGTTCGGCCAGGACTGCGACGGACATCGCCGACATGTGGGCGGCGGCCATGCGCCAGGGCGACGTGGCAGGCGCGTTCTGGGCCGCCCTTACCCATTCGCGCTGCGACGACGTTCTGCAGGACGTGTTGCTGCGCGACATGCACATGCTGCAACATCAGGCCGGCGCCGCCACCCGCGTGGACATCGCCCGCTACAAAGCGCTGCGGCAGGCCCATGCGAATCTGGCAACGGAAGCGGAGAAGACCCGGGCGCGCCACGCGCGCGCGCTCGCCGAAAAGCAGACCGAGAACGAACGCCTGGCGGCCGAAGTCGCGCAACTGCGCGCCGACGGCGTGGCCAAGCAAGTCCTGCTTGCCGAGCTAGAGCGGAATTTGGAAAAACTGAAAGCGTCGCTGGCCGACTATGCCCAGGCCGACAGGCAGCAGAAACGAATCGAGCTGCTGACCGCACGGCAGGCGGAACTCGAAATGCAGAACCATAGTTTGCGGCACCAATTGGCGCGGGCGGCGAAATCGCACGCCGCAATTGCAGCCGTCCCCATCCCGGCCCATGCCCTCGACGCACCGCACGATGCGCTCGCGCAGCCGCAACTACAACACCAGGTCGTGCTATGCGTGGGCGGGCGCAGCGGCAATATCGCCAACTACCGCGCCGCAGTCGAGGGCATAGGCGGGCGCTTCGCTCACCATGACGGCGGCCTGGAAGACAAGCACGGCGCGCTGGACGCCAGCCTGGCCGCAGCCGATCTGGTGATCTGCCAGACCGGCTGCATCAGCCACAACGCCTATTGGCGCGTGAAGGATTTCTGCAAGCGCACCGGAAAGCGGTGCTTGTTCGTTGAAAACCCCAGCACGTCGTCGTTGGTACGGGAATTGCGTCAGAATCTCGGGCCTGAGGAAGCCGGCGAAGAACTGATCCAGCTCGGATAACCGAGGGTCGGTAGATGCATCTACGTCGAGAAGTCGGTAATCACCGTCATGCCCGTGCCCTGGAATTTGTCCATGTTCATCAGGGCTTGAATGGACTGGCCGAGGCTGATGGTGTTGCCCACCAGCTTGCCGGGCGCCAGTTGGCCGGACTGGATCATGCTCAGCATTGCGTCGTAGCGATGCGCCTGCATGCCGTGGCTACCCACGATCTCCAGTTCGTGCGCAATGACCTGGCTCATCGGCACCGCGGGAGCGGCATGATCGGCCAGCATCAGACCCACCTGCACGTGGCGGCCGCGGCGGCGCAGGTTGCCGATCGAATTGAAACAGGTGGCGGGATGGCCGAGCGCGTCGAGCGAGACATGCGCTCCGCCCTGCGTGATCTCTTTCACGGCCTCGACGACGTTGGCTGCGCGCGCGGCATTGACCGTGGCCGACGCGCCCAGGGTCCGCGCCAGCGCCAGGGCCTGATCGGAGATGTCGACTGCGATCACCCGGGCGCCGATGGCGTGGGCGATCATGACGGCCGACAGCCCCACGCCGCCGCAGCCATGCACGGCAACCCACTGTCCGGCCGACACACGGCCCTGGTCGATCACGGCCCGAAACGAGGTCACGAAGCGGCACCCCAGACTCGCGGCGGTGACGAAGTCGAGCGTCTCGGGCAAGCGTACGAGATTCAGGTCGGCGTGATCGATGCCGACATACTCGGCGAAAGAGCCCCAGTGCGTGAAGCCCGGCTGAAACTGACGTTCGCACACCTGCTGGTTGCCGCTATGGCACTCGCTGCAATGACCGCAAGCCGCTATGAAAGGCACCGTAACGCGGTCGCCGATCTTCCAGCGCGCGACGTCCCGACCGACCGCGGCGACCACGCCCGCCAGTTCATGGCCGGGCACGTGCGGCAGAACGATGTCCGGATCATGCCCCATCCAGCCGTGCCAATCGCTGCGGCATACGCCCGTAGCCATGACGTGGATCACCACGCCGTCTGCGGCGGGGGTGGGGTCCGGAACGTTCGCCAGTCCAGGCGCTGCGCCGAAGGTTTCGTATAAGACGGCTTTCATGGTGTGGACTCGGGACGTTTGCTAGGGGAAGCCGGATATTTAATCATTCCGCGGTAACACGCGTGTTCCACACGCCGATGCTTCTCTGTCTTGCAAATTAATTAATGAGTCAGTTAATATCTCGCCCCATGACGCTTCGCTGCCCCTTTCCTCACGTCGGTCGTCGTTCGCGCAAGAGCGACGTTTCCGGTAGGGAAGAATTGCTCAACGCGGCCATACTGATCTTCGCCGAGCGCGGCCTGGCCAATACGACCATCGCGCAAATCGCCGCAGCCGGCAAGGTTACGCCGGCCATGGTCCACTATTGGTTCGATACCCGCGAAAACCTCTACGACGCGGTGGCCAACGAGCGCATCGTCCCGCTGATCGATGCGGTCTGGACCCCGGTCGATTTCGAGAACGATCAGATACTCGACCTGGTGCGAGGCCTCATGCAGCGCATGTTCGCCATGACGATCTCCACGCCGTGGCTGCCGTCACTGTGGTCCAGAGAAGTCATCCAGATGGGCGGCCTGTTGCGCGAACGGGTGCTCAGCCGCATTTCTCCCGAGCCCAGCCTCGCTTTCCGCCAGAAGATTGCCCAGGCCCAGGCCCGAGGGGAAATCAATCCCGACATCGAACCCGAATTGCTGTTTACCTCGATGCTCTCGCTGGTCATGTTGCCGCAGGCCAGCGAAAGCATATGGTGCCAGCTGCATTTCAACGGCCGGGTGCTCAGCACCCGGCAGATCGAAAACCACACTATCGCGCTGCTGATGACCGGTCTGCGCGCAAACCAGCCCCAAGGAGGGGCAAGATGACGACCCCCACGCTCACTACGTTCGCTGCCTCCCAAGGAGGCTTCAGACTTCCTCGGGCGGCCGTTCGGAGGCTGACATGACGCCCCCAGCCTTGCGGCTGCCTCGAGTCTGGCTCCCCGGCGTGCTGTGCGCCACGCTGCTCAGCGCCTGCGCGGTAGGGCCCGATTACACCCGGCCCGATCTCACCAAAGATGCCGGGTACAGCCGTCAGCCGCTGGCGGCGACCGCCGCCGCCGGCGGCGTCGCGCAGCAATTCGTCAGCGGCCAGGATGTACCCGGACAATGGTGGCAGCTCTATCACTCGCCCGAACTGAACGCGCTGGTCGACGAGGCGCTGAAGGCCAACCCCAGCGCCGCGGCCGCCCAGGCGTCGCTGCGCCAGGCTAACGAACTGGTCTACGCCAGCCAGGCTTCGTTTCTGCCGACCGTCAGCGGCTCGGGTTCCTACACCCGCGAACGTCAGGGCTTCTTCACCTTCCCGCCGCAGGTCTTCAATGTCGCCTCGGCCTCGCTGAGCGTGTCCTACGCGCCCGACATATTCGGCGGCACGCGCCGCCAGGTCGAGTCCGCCAAAGCGCAAGCGCAGTACCAGCGCTTCCAGCTCGAAGCCACCTACCTCACGCTCACCACCAACGTCGTCAACACGGCGGTGACGCTGGCCTCGGTGCGCGATCAGATCGCCGCCACCGAGTCGCTCATCCAGTTGCAGGCCAAGGAACTCGACATCCTGCAGGAGCGTCAGCGCCTGGGCGCCGTGTCCAGCGCCGACGTGCTCGCGCAGCAGGCCACACTCGCGCAAACGCGCGCCAGCCTGCCGCCGCTGCAGAAGCAGCTCGCGCAGACGCGCAATCAGCTTGCGGCCTATATGGGACGCTTCCCCAACCAGGCCCCGATCGAAAACTTCACGCTGGCTTCCCTGCACCTGCCCGAGACGCTGCCCCTGAGCCTGCCGTCGGCCATTGTCGAGCAGCGACCGGACGTGCGCGCCGCCGAAGCGCAACTGCACGAGGCCAGCGCCCAGATCGGCGTTGCCATAGCCAACCAGTTGCCGCAATTCAGCATCACCGGTTCGCTGGGTTCGGGCGCCAGCAGTCTGGGCAAGCTGTTCTCGGCGGGCACCGGGGTCTGGAGCATCGCCGGCTCGGTCGCGCAGACGATCTTCGACGCCGGCGCGCTCGAACATAAGAAGCGCGCGGCCGTAGCCGCGTTCGACGCCTCGGCCGATCTCTATCGCGGCACGGTGATAGGCGCATTCCAGGACGTATCCAATTCGCTGCGCGCCCTGGAAAGCGACGCCGATGCGCTCGAGCAGCAGAGCGACGCCGAACGCGCCGCGCAGGACAGCCTCAATCTCACCCAGGGCCAGTACAAGCTCGGGGCCTTGAGTTATCCGAGCCTGCTCGCCGCGCAGCAAACCTACCAGAACGCCGTACTGGCGCGCGTCAAGGCGCAGGCGGCGCGCTATAGCGACACCGCGGCCCTGTTCCAGGCGCTGGGCGGCGGCTGGTGGAATCGCAGCGATGTGGCACCCGCCAGCCGTGGCCAGCCGCTCAGCCTCGGCATCCCGCTCGTCTCTTCCCTGATCCCCTCGGATCGCACCGAACAACAACCGAACCAGTGAGAAGGCTCATGGCCGACGTCCAGACCCGCTCCGTTGCACACAACAATACCCTTCAATCCGGCGGCCCGCGCAAGCGCCGGCTAGGCCGAGCCATTGCCCTTCTCATCGTGGTCGTGGTGCTTCTCGTCCTGGTCATTGCAGGGACGAAATTCCTGCAGATATCCAAGCTGATCGCGCAATCGAAGTTGCCGCGCCCGCCGGTGGTCGTTTCCGCGATCAAGGCCCAATCGTCAGATTGGCAGCCCACGATTTCGGCGGTCGGTTCCATGAAGGCCGTGCGCGGCGTCGATGTCACCACCGAAGTCGGCGGCATCGTACGCAGCATCGGCTTCAAGCCGGGCCAACACGTGGCCGAAGGCGCCGTGCTGGTGCAGCTGAACGCCGACTCCGACGTCGCGCAGCTGCAGTCGCTCGAAGCCACCGCAAACCTGGCTGCCATCGTGCTCAAGCGCGACAGAGCCCAACTGGCGATCAAGGCCGTCTCGCAGGCCCAGGTCGATGCCGACGAAGCCGATTGGAAGGCCAAGCAAGCCGCGGCCGCGCAGCAGCGCGCCCTGGTCGCCAAAAAGACCATCCTCGCGCCCTTCGCCGGACGCATCGGCATTACCGGCGTCAACCCCGGCCAGTACCTCAACCCCGGTGACAAGATCGCGGCGCTGCAGACATTCAACCCCATCTATGTCGACTTCAGCGTGCCGCAGGATCAGATCACGGCGATCGAACCCGGCCAGGCCGTTGCGGTCACGGCATCGGGCCTGCCCGGCCAGACGTTCCAGGGCAAGGTGACGGCCATCGACTCCCGGATCGACACGAGCACGCGCAACGCCACGGTCGAGGCCACCATCGGCAACCCCGGCGAGAAGCTGGTGCCGGGCATGTTCGCCCGCACATCGGTCACATCGGGCAAGGCGCAGCGCCACATCACGCTGCCGCAGACCGCCGTCACCTACAACCCCTATGGCACCACGGTCTACCTGGCAGTCGAGAAGAAGGACGAGCACGGCGCGCAAACGCTCACCGCGCAGCAGACCTTCGTCAAGGCCGGCCCGACCCGCGGCGACCAGGTCGCCATCCTGTCCGGCATCAAAGAAGGCGACATGGTCATCACCAGCGGCCAGATGAAGCTCAAGACCGGCTCGCCCGTGCGCATCGACAATAGCGCCGCGCCGCTGAACAACCCGGCGCCCACGCCGCAGGAACAGTAAGCCATGAAGCTAACCGATACTTTCATCAGGCGGCCGGTCTGGGCAGTCGTCGTCTCGGCGCTGATCCTGATACTGGGGCTGCGGTCGATTTTCGAGCTGCCCGTCAATCAATGGCCGCACACCGAGAACACGGTGGTCACCATTACGACCAGCTACTACGGCGCCGACGCCGCCACTGTTGCCGGCTTTATTACGCAGCCGCTCGAAGCGGCCGTCGCACAGGCGCAGGGCATCGACTATCTGTCTTCCTCCAGCGTCACCGGCACGTCGACCATCACCGCCACCCTGCGGCTCAATTACGACTCCAGCAAGGCGCTGACCGAGATCAACACCCAGATCAACTCGGTCAAGAACCAGTTGCCGGCGCAGGCCCAGCAACCCGTGCTGTCGGTCGCGGTGGGGCAGACCACCGACGCCATGTACCTGGGTTTCTACAGCGATGAGCTGCCCACCAACAACATCACCGACTATCTGCTGCGCGTGGTCAAGCCCAAGCTCGATTCGCTCGAGGGCGTACAGACCGCCGAGATCCTGGGTGGGCGCCAGTTCGCCATGCGCGCCTGGCTGGACCCGGACAAGCTCGCTGCGCACAACGTGTCGGCGCAGGACGTCTATACCGCGCTGGCCAACAACAACTATCTATCCGCGGTCGGCGCGACCAAGGGCCAGATGGTGACGGTCGACCTGGCCGCCGGCACGGATCTGCACACCGTGGACGAGTTCAAACAGCTCGTGGTCAAGCAGAACGGCGATGCGTTGGTGCGCCTGCAGGACGTCGCCAACGTGACGCTGGGCGCAGCCGACTACGGCACCAGCGTCGCCTTTTCGGGCAAGCGCTCGGTGTTCATCGGCATCAAGGTCGCGCCCAACGCCAACATCCTCACCGTTGCCGATGAAGTGCGCAAAGCCTTTCCCGACCTGGCCTCGCAACTGCCGGCGGGCGTGACCGGCAAGATCGTCTACGACTCCACCGACTTCATCAACACCTCGATCGACGAAGTCGTCAAGACGCTGGGCGAGGCCATGCTCATCGTCACGGTCGTGATCTATCTCTTCCTGGGGTCCGTGCGCGCGGTCATCGTACCGCTGGTGGCGATCCCGCTCTCGCTGGTCGGAACCTTCTTCATCATGTTCCTGCTGGGCTACTCCATCAACCTGCTGACGCTGCTGGCATTGGTTCTGGCCATCGGTCTGGTGGTGGACGACGCCATCATCGTGGTGGAAAACGTCGACAGGCACATCAAGGAAGAAGGCAAGAGCGTGTTCGAGGCGGCGCTGGTTGCGGCGCGCGAACTGGGCGGCCCCATCCTGGCCATGACGGTCGTGCTCATCGCCGCCTACGTGCCCATCGGCCTGCGCAGCGGCCTGACCGGCGCGCTGTTCAAGGAGTTCTGCTTCTCGCTGGCCGGCGCCGTGACGGTATCGGCGGTCATCGCCCTGACCCTGTCGCCGATGATGACCTCGCGCCTGCTCAAGTCCGGGCAGGAAGAAGGCCGCTTCGCGCGCAAGCTCGACGAAGCCTTCGACTGGCTGCGCACGCGCTACCACCGCGTGCTCGACGCCGCGCTCAGCGCCTGGCCGGTGCTGGTGGCCTTCGGCCTCATCCTCTTCGTGCTGGCGGGCCTGTGCGGCATGACCGCCAAGAGCGAACTGGCGCCCACCGAAGACCAGGGCCTGGTGTTCATGCAGCTCAAGGGCGCCCCCACCGCGGCGCCGCAGCAAATGGACATGCTGGCCGACCAGGCCTTCAATATCGCCAAGAAAGAGCCCGAATACTCGCAGATGTTCCAGCTGACGGGCTTTCCCGTGTCCAACCAGGGCCTGGGCGGCGTTCTGCTCAAGCCCTGGGATCAGCGTACGCGCTCGCAAGCCCAACTGATCATGGACCTGCAGCAAAAATGGAACAACATCGCGGGCGGGCAGATCGCCGCCTTTCCCCTGCCCTCGCTGCCGGGCTCGCAAGGCCTGCCGGTGCAGTTCGTCATCACCACCACCGAGCCCATCGAGAACCTGGACGAGGTAGCGCAGGCCGTCCTGCAGGAAGCCCAGAAAGAGCAGCTCTTCTACTACTCCGACCTCGACTTGCGCCTGGACAAGCCGCAGGCCAAGCTGGTGGTTGATCGCGACAAGATCGCGGCCCTGGGCATGACCGAAGCCGACGTCGGCGCCGCACTCTCGGCTGCGCTGGGCGGCAACTACGTCAACTATTTCTCCACCGCAGGCCGCTCGTACCGGGTCATTCCGCAGGTGCTGCAGGTAGACCGCCTCAACCCGGAGCAGGTACTGGACTACTACATCCGCACGCCGGCCGGCGCGATGATCCAGGTCCGCACCATTGCGCACATCGAGACCTCGGTACAGCCTGAATCGATCAGCCATTTCCAGCAGTTGAACTCGGCCACCATCTCCGGCGTGAGCGGCCTCTCGCAGGGCGAGCTGCTGCCCAAGCTGCGCAGCATTCTCCAGAAGGTGGCGCCCTCGGGCTACACGGCCGATTACTCGGGCGAGTCACGCCAGTTCATCCAGGAATCGGGCGGCTTCATCGGCCTGCTGCTGTTTTCCATCCTGATCGTCTACCTGGCCCTGGCTTTCCAGTTCGAGAGCTACCGCGATCCGGTCGTGATCCTGTTCTCGGTGCCGCCGGCGCTCTTCGGGGCCCTGGCCTTCATCACCACAGGCTTCGCCAGCCTGAACGTGTACACCCAGGTAGGACTGGTGACGCTGCTCGGCCTGATTACCAAGCACGGCATTCTGATGGTGCAGTTCGCCAACGAACTGCAGCGCGCCGGACGCAGCAAGCGCGAAGCCATCGAGGAAGCCGCCTCGGTGCGTTTGCGGCCCATTCTGATGACGACTGCGGCCATGGTGCTGGGTGTGGTGCCGCTGGTCACGGCCTCCGGCGCCGGCGCGGCAGGACGCCATGACATGGGTCTGGTCATCTTTACCGGCCTGAGCATCGGCACCCTGGTCACGCTATTCGTGGTGCCTGCGATGTATCTGTTCATTGGATCCACGCACAAGCATGAAGTGACCGGCGAGGCGGGCCCCGAGGCCGAGCCGCAGGAACCCTCTCCTGCCGGCCAGGCCTAACCGCAAGACATCCCCCCTGGAATCCACCGGTTCCAGGGGGCGGCCGGTTGCAGCGCGTCGCCTTATGCGAAGGTATCGACCGATCCGCCTATCGATGCGCCGGATGTCGTTGCAGCCGCCATGCCCGCTCCCGCAGCGGGCGCAGCGCCGGCCTGCGCCGCGGCCGTCTGACGAGCCTTCTGCGCCTCGACGCGCGCCAATTGGGCCTTGATGCTGTCGGTCTGGCTTTGAATCTGCTGGATCTTGGCCTGACCCTGAGGTGTTTTTCCGCTGGGGCAGCCAACCCAGTCGGCCAGCTGATTCTGGCATTTCTGTAGCTGCGCCTGGAGCGCGCCCACCGACGCACCCGAGGAAGCTCCCGGCATCTGCGCGGCAGCGGCGCCGATCGCTGCAATAGCCTGCACCATACTTTTCTCCTCGACCGCGGAAATGGGCGGCCCCTACTCTGCAGTTCGTCACGGGCAGGGTTTGGGTTACAGCTTCTTTTCACTGCAGCCACCAGGCGGCGCCATGACACGCTGCAGCCCTGTTCGGCCGATCTCTCCAGGCTTATCCCGCTAGTCAAATTCTGTGGGTTGTAGGTTGCTCTACAAATAATTTGAGTTGAAATAATTTTATAGGTTAATATTTTCTTAGATATTATTCATCCAGAAATGGCATGGCGATCGTCTTTCCCTGTGAATCCGCCAAGCCGCATCCGAGGAAATCGCCATGAATCTCCCATTCCGCCCCAAAATCCTGATGGCCGCCGCGGTCGTGATGCTGGCCGCCGGCGCAGCGCAAGCCGCCACCTTGGCCCAGATCCGGCAGAGCGGCCAGATCCGCATCGCCGTGGCCAACGAGATTCCCTATGGCTTCATCGACATGAACGGCCGGGCCCACGGCGTCGGCCCGGATGTGGCCGCGCAGATCATGAAGCAACTCGGCGTCAAGAAGATCAAATGGGTGACGGCCAGCTTCGGTTCGCTGATCCCCGGCCTGCAGGCGGACCGCTTCGACATGGTGGCCGCCGAGATGGCCATTTTGCCGCAGCGCTGCCAGCAGGTGCTTTTCTCCGAACCCGATAGTTCTTACGGCGAGGGTTTGCTGGTGCCCAAGGGCAATCCCAAGCATTTGAATTCGTATGAAGCCTTCGCCAAGTCGAACGCCAAGGTGGCGATCATGGCCGGCGCGGATCAGCTCGAGATGCTGCATGCGCTCGGTGTTCCCGACTCGCGCATTGTCACGATCGCCAACAACGCCGACGCAATTTCCGCCGTGGCCACGAGACGCGTCGACGCCTATGCCGCCACCGGCGTGACCGTGGCCCAACTGGCGAGCAAGAGCAACAAGGTCCAGCCTGCCAAATCCTTCAGCGATCCGATGATCCACGGCTCTCCCGCCCGCAGCTGGGGCGGCTTCGCGTTCTCCACGGATTCGAGCGATTTGCGCGATGCGGTCAATGCCCAGCTCGCGGTTTTCAAGAAGACGCCGGCATGGGCGCAGATCATGAAGCGCTACGGCTTTTCGGCCAACGACGCTACCCAGTCTTCGGCCAAGACCACGGAACAGCTTTGCCGGGGTTGATCCCGAAATCCGGACGCGGACGGTTCGGCGACCGGCCGGCGGACTTTCTATGAACGAGGCGTCATGCACAGTCTGAGCTATAGCACGCCCCTGCTTCAGGGCGCCTGGGTCACCGCGCAGCTTGCCGTGATGTCGACGCTGGTGGGAGCCATCGTCTCGTTCGCGCTCGGCCTGGG
The DNA here is from genome assembly GCF_051960075.1 of Bordetella sp. Taxonomy (GTDB): domain Bacteria; phylum Pseudomonadota; class Gammaproteobacteria; order Burkholderiales; family Burkholderiaceae_B; genus Bordetella. The sequence goes on along the minus strand of NZ_JBQCER010000058.1, from coordinate 78,266 downwards.
CAGGCTGGCCGGCAGCCGCCTGATACGCCTGCCCAGCATCGCGATGATCGAACTGTTTCGCGGCACCTCGCTGCTGGTGCAGTTGTTCTGGCTGTATTTCGCCCTGCCCGTCCTCGGCCAGGCCGTCGGCCTGGATTTGCGCCTGCCGCCTGTGACGGCCGGAGTGCTGGCGCTGGGTCTGAACATAGGCTCCTATGGCGCGGAGGTCGTGCGCGGCGCAGTCCAGGCAGTACCGCGGTCGCAATACGAGGCAGCCAAGGCGCTGGACTTCACGCCGTGGCAGATCATGCGGCGCATCGCCCTGCCCCAGGCCATACCCGAAATGATGCCGAGCTTCTCCAACCTGGCCGTGCAGAACCTGAAAGACACCGCCCTGGTGTCGCTGATCAGCCTGGGCGACCTGGCTTTTCGCGCCGAGCAGATCCGCAACTACACGCAGGACAGCACTACCGTCTACACCCTGCTGCTGTTCATGTATTTCGGCATGGCCTTGGTGCTCATGGCGGTCATGAAAACGCTGGAGCGCTTCGTAGGACGTTGGCGCCCCGTCGCGAGGTCTTGAATGATGCCCCCACACTTACTGCATTCACTGCCTCCCGATGAGGCGCGACACCCCCTCGGCGCGGCCCGGCGGAGCTGACCATGCTGTTCGGTATTTCCTGGAACACCAGCAGCGACGGCGCTTTCGCAGCGTCGATCCTGCCCATCCTGCTGCGCGGCCTGTTGGCCACCGTGCAGGCCAGCATCGTAGGTATGGTCATCGCTCTCGTGCTGGGGCTGATTCTGGCCGCCTTGAAATCGAGCCGATTGCGTGCGGTGTCCTGGCCTGCACGTCTGCTGACCGAGTTCATCCGGGACACGCCGCTCCTGGTACAGCTTTTCTTTCTTTACTACGTGCTGCCCGACTACGGCATCGTGCTGCCGGCCTTTCTCACCGGCGCGCTGGCGCTGGGCGTGCAGTACAGCGCCTATACCTCCGAAGTCTACCGGGCCGGGATGGAGTCGGTGCCGCGCGGACAAATCGAGGCCGCGCGCGCGCTCGACTTGTCGCCGGCGCGGATATTCCGCGTGATCGTGCTGCCGCAGGCGGTGCCGCGCATCGTCCCGGCAATGGGCAATTACCTGGTTTCGATCATGAAAGACGTGCCGGTGCTGTCGGTGGTTTCGGTGCTCGAGATGCTCAATGTCGCCAAGATCATCGGCGACCGCACCTTCAACTATCTGATTCCCCTGTCCATGGTGGGCGGCCTGTATCTGGTGCTGACCATCGTGGCGTCGACGGGCGTTCGCTATCTGGACACCCGCCTGCCCAAACGAGGATTGCCATTGCGATGAACGATACCCTTGACGACACTCACACCGACGCCGGCCCCATCATCCGCTTCGAAAAAGTCGTAAAACGCTTTGGCGCGACGACGGTGCTCGACGAGCTCGACTTCGACATCCACAAAGGCGAGAAGGTCACCATCATCGGCCCGTCCGGCTCCGGAAAGTCGACGGTGCTGCGCATACTCATGACGCTGGAGAACATCGACAGCGGCCTGATCCACGTGGCCGGCAAGCCGCTGTGGCATCAATATCGCCAAGGCGAGCTCGTGCCGGCTGGCGAGGCGCATCTGCGCGAAATGCGCAAAGAGATGGGCATGGTGTTCCAGCAGTTCAACCTGTTCCCGCACATGACCGTGCGCCGCAATATCACCGAGGCGCCGGTGCACGTGCTGGGCCTGTCGCGCGAGCAGGCGCGAGAGCGGGCCCAAAAATACCTGGAACTCGTGGGTTTGGCAGATCAGGCCGATAAATTCCCCGGCCAGCTCTCAGGCGGGCAGCAGCAGCGCGTGGCCATCGCTCGCGCTTTGGCCATGCACCCGAACATCATGCTGTTCGACGAACCCACGTCGGCGCTGGATCCGGAACTGGTGGGCGAAGTGCTCAACGTGATCCGCCGCCTGTCCGAAGAGCACGACCTGACCATGCTGCTGGTGACGCACGAAATGCAGTTCGCCAAGCAGATCTCCGATCGCGTGTGTTTTTTCGACCAGGGCCGCATCGTCGAGCAGGCGCCTCCCGAAGCGCTCTTTGCCGAACCGCGCGAGGAACGCACGCGCGAATTTCTCAAAGGCTTTTTGCAGGCGGGCGCAGCCTAGGCACCTAAGCCCGGGCTGCGCACCGAACCCTAAGACACCGAGCTGCCGGCACGCGACATCGTGAACGCGTCCAGCGCGGCAAGCGCCGCGTCGTTGCGCCTGGCGGCGATATGCTCGGGGCGCGGCGCCAGGCCATATTTGGGCAGGCCCAGGCGGTTTTCCACGCTGTTGTAGACCATGAAGACATTGGCCCGCGGCCAAGGCGATATATTGCCGTTGGAGCCGTGCATGGCGTTGCAATCGAAGAACACCACCGAGCCGGCGCCCGCCGTCATGGCCCGTATGCCGCCCTGCTCGACCAGCAACTGCAGGCTGATCGGATCGGGCACGCCGTACTCCTGCTTTTTGAGTGAGCTGCGGTAATGATCCGGCGGCGTCTCGCCCTGGCATGCAATGAAATGCCGGTGCGAACCGGGCACCAGCATCAGCGGTCCGTTGCAGGCATTGTTCTCGGTGAGCAGAAGAGAGCAACTCAGCGCCCGCATGGCCGGCATGCCGTCCTCGACATGCCAAGTCTCGAAATCGGAGTGCCAATAGAACTCCTCGCCCTTGAAGCCCGGCTTCATGTTGATCCGAGACTGGTGGATGTAGACCTCCGACCCCAGTATCTGACGTGCTACATGAAGCAAGCGCTGATCGCGTGCGAGGCCGTTGAGCAGCGGGCTCAGCTCGTGCGCCCGGAACACCGAGCGCAGCGCGTCGCTATGAGGCTCGGTAATGGTTTCCTCCCGATCCAGAATCGCGCGGTCCCCGCTCATGCGCCGGATCTCGTCCAACAAACTCTGCACTTCGCCCGGCGAAAACAGATTCTCGATCATCAGAAATCCATCGCTTGCGTAGGCATCGAGCTGCCGCTCTGACAGCGCCTTGGCATAGGCGCCGTCGCCGTACACCACAGGCTCCTGGCGCGCAATGATCGCGGCGCCGCGATCCGTGCGCGAATCATATAGATCACTCATTGTCGTCGTCATCATGCATCTCCTGCTTCAAGCCGCGTCGGACAGGGCGGGATACACGCCCTGCCCGTCATGCACCTCCAGCCCGGTCAGCGGCGGGTTGAAGACGCAGATCACGCGCAACGGTTCCTTGCCGCCGCGCAACCAATGCTCGTCGTGGTCGTCCAGGGCATAGACCACCCCGGGGCCGAGCGCATATTTCTTGCCGTCGGCGATGGTTTCGATTTCGCCGTCGCCTTCTATGCACCAGACCGCTTCGAGATGATGCCGGTAATGGATATGGGTTTCGCTCCCGGGAAAGATCACGGTTTCGTGAAACGAAAACCCCATGCCGTCCTGCTTGAGCAGCACCCGCCGGCTCAGCCACGTATCGGTCTTGACCTCGAGTTCCGTGCCGATCACGTCTTTCACATTTCTTACTATCATCGCCGTTGTCCTCCGAACTTGAGCACCTTGTTCTGGGGGCCCAGGATTTCCGCCGTACTACGTTCCACGATCTCCAGTCCGCGCTCGAGCAATTCGTCTTCGATCGTCAGTGCCGGCAGCACCTTCAGCACCTCGTCGTGCGGGCCCGCGGTTTCGATTACCACGCCGTATTCAAAAGCCTTTGCGGCGATGCGATTGGCCAGGCCATCGCCGTCCGCCGGCGTGGCGAGCCCCTGGATCAGACCGCGGCCGCGCACGCTCAGGCCGATCTGCGGATAGGCATAGGCCAGGTTCTCGAGCCAATTGCGCACCAGGTCTTCCTTGCGACGAATCTCGCCGGCAAAAGCGTCGTTCGTCCAATAGCTGTCCAGGGCCTGCGCCGCCGTAACGAAGGCCAGGTTGTTGCCGCGGAACGTGCCGCTGTGCGCGCCCGGTTTCCAGATGTCGAGCTCGGGCTTGAACAGCACCAGCGACATGGGCAGGCCGAAGCCCGACAACGACTTGGACAGCGTCACCACGTCCGGCCGGATGCCGGCCTGCTCGAAGCTGAAGAAACTGCCGGTACGTCCGCATCCCACCTGGATGTCGTCGATGATCAGCAGCATGTCGTGGCGGCGACAGAGCGCCTCGATCTGACGCAGCCAGCGCCAGGTGGCGACGTTCACGCCCCCTTCGCCCTGCACGGTTTCCACGATCACCGCGGCCGGATGGTCCAGACCGCTGCCGGCGTCGTCCAGCAGGCGCTCCAGATAGACCGCGGTGTCCACGTCGTGCCCCATATAACCGTCGTAGGGCACGAAGGTGACGTTGCCCAGGGGCATGCCCGCAGCCCCGCGGAACTTCGCGTTGGCCGTCGCAGCAAGAGACCCGGCGCTGACGCCGTGAAAGCCGCGCGTGAAAGCGATGACGTTCTGCCTGCCCTTGACCTGGCGGGCCAGCTTCAGCGCAGCCTCGACCGCGTTGGTTCCGGTCGGGCCGGTGAACTGCAGCTTGTACTGCCAGTCGCGCGGTTTGAGCAGCACGCGATCGAAGGTCTCGAGAAAATACTTCTTGGCGCTGGTAGCCATGTCCAGGCCATGCACCACGCCGTCGGCGTCCAGATAGTCCAGCAGCTTGCGCTTGAGCACCGGGTTGTTGTGCCCGTAATTGAGCGTGCCCGCACCGCTGAAGAAATCGATGTATTGCCGGCCCGTCTCGTCGACCAGCAGCGACCCTCTGGCCCGTTCGAAGACGACTGGGAAAGACCGGACGTAGCCGCGCACCTCCGACTCCATCCGGTCAAATATGCTCAAGTCCATGGCGTTCTCCTTTAGGTTGCGAGGACATGCCGCGAAAAAAGCGGTTGCGGCCCGCAGCCGCGCATGCCTCTTGCCTGAAATCCCCGCAAAGGGGCTTTGAATCCGCTCACGTCGAACGCGGTTGCGCGTCCCTTGCGTGAACGGACTAGGACGGCTGCTCGACGCAGCCGATGGGTTGAAAAGGTCCGAGGCGCAGCAGTCTTTCCTCTTCGTGCCCCGTCTGCCCGAAAAGCTCGGGCTCGAAAAAGGCGCGATCGGAGCAACCGGTGCCCAGCCGCCGTGCAAGACCGGCGAACACGCCGCGCGACGCGGCGTTGTCGGGACCGACCGTGGTTTCGATATATCGGACCGCGCGCGCAGCGTCGCGCTCGAGCAGATGCCGCACCATGCGCCCGGCCAGGCCGTGCCCGCGCGCGTCCGGATGCACGGCCACCTGCCAGACGAAAAGCACGTCGGGATGCCGCGGCGGAATATAGGCCGACACGAACCCGATCACGCGCCGGGCGCCGTCTTCGGCGAGCACGCAGGTGTCGGCATGATGCTCGCTCAGCAGCAGATAGGCATAGAGGGAATTGAGATCCAGCGGAGGACATTGGCCGACCAGACCGTATATGGCCTGGCCGTCGGTCTTGCGAATGGCGCGCAGGCTGAAGGCCTGCGGCGGTGCGGTGCGATGCGCGCGAACGGGGAAAGAAGATGAGAGTGCGCTCGCCTCGACAGTCATACCGCCAAGCCTGATTCGGGAGGAGCCCCGCCGACGGCGACGTCCAGAATGGGCGAACCGGGTTCGTCCATCGCTTCGGGCGGCAGCACGCCCTGCGGCTCCATCAAATTGACGATGCGCTCCAGCGACAAGGTGATGGTGGCCTGCTCCAGTTCGGGCAGTGCCTTGAGCGCATCGGCCAGCTTCTGCTGCAGCGGCGACGGCGTGTCCTTGGCCAGGGCGATGCCGGCCTCGGTGGCGGCGACGAAAACGATGCGGCGGTCTTCGCGGCTGCGCTCGCGCCGAATCAGCCCCTTGTCTTCGAGGCGATCGAGAATACCGACGACGGTGCTGGGGCTGACGTGGATCTCGCGGCTGATGGCCGTGGCCGTCAGCGGCCCCAAATCGATTACCGCACGCAAGCAGACGAGCTGCGGCGCCGTGATGTGGCTGCACGCGGCAAGCTGCCGGGAATGCAGCGCGATGGACCGCGTAATGCGGCGCAGAGCGCGCAGAATACGCAAGTCGTAATGCAGGTCGGCAACGGTGTCGTTCATGATGCGGGATGCATCCCTATTAGTTTCATTGAAATTAATTTCAATTCAAATGATATGCTCGCAAAAGACCAAAGTCAACCCGCGGATTCATGATTGCCCTGGCGGTTGGAGCCCGCTAGGCGGGCTTTATTACTATATCGGCCTACGTCACCGCCGGGTGGTGGACTGCCCCCTGGCAGTTGCCAACGCGGCATGCGCCCGTCGAAACACCGATGCCTCATAACCAAGATTTGCTCTGGAAATCCGCCAAAGCCGGTCCTCTCCGAGGGAGCTCCTCAATGCGTCATCTCGTAAATTTTCTGCCCGGACGACGGTTTCGCCGATCTGCGCGCGGGCTGCTATGCGCGGCGCTGGCGGGCAGCGTGCTGAGCGGGTTGGCAACTGGGCTGGTCCACGCCGCCTCGCTGCCCGCCGTTCAGAGCCGGCATGCCATGGTGGTCTCGGCCCAGCGTCTGGCCTCGCAGGCCGGGCAAGCCATTCTGAAGCGCGGCGGCAATGCCGTCGACGCCGCTGTCGCGATGGGCTATGCCCTGGCTGTGGTGGACCCGTGCTGCGGCAATCTGGGCGGCGGCGGCTTCATGACCTTGCATCTGGCCGACGGCCGCAATGTGTTCCTGAATTTTCGCGAAACTGCCCCTGCGCGGGCAGCTCCCGACATGTATCTGGATGCCAGGGGCGAGATCGAACCTCGCGCCAGCCTGGACGGCTGGCGCGCCGTGGCAGTACCCGGCACCGTATTGGGATTGGATACGGCCTTGCGCGAATTCGGCAGCCTGCCGCGGCGCGAGGTGATGGCGCCGGCCATCGCCCTGGCCGACAAGGGTTTTGTGCTCACGCGCGAAGATACCGCCATCCTGAACCTGGGCACGGCGCGTTTTCTGCGCGACCCTCAGGCACGGCGTATCTTTCTGCACCCGGACGGCAGCCCGCTGCGGCCAGGCGAGCGCCTGGTCCAGCACGATCTGGCCGCCACGCTGAAAGCCATCGCGGGCCGAGGTTCCAGCGCCTTCTATCGCGGCGCTGCGGCCGCCGCCATCGGCCAGGCTTCGCGCCAATCCGGCGGTGTGCTGCGCGCATCGGACCTGGCGCGTTACCGGGTCACCCAGTCGCCGCCTTTGTCCTGCCAGTATCGGGGCTATACCGTGCTGTCGGCGCCGCCGCCCAGTTCCGGCGGCGTAACTCTGTGCGAGCTGCTAGGCGTTCTCTCCGGCTACGATCTGCACGGCATGGGGTTCGGATCGGCACAGTATGTGCACACGATGGTCGAAGCCATGCGCCATGCTTACGAGGACCGCAATACCGAACTGGGCGACCCCGCTTTCGTGCAAAATCCCATCGATCGCCTGCTCAGCCCTGCGCACGCACAAGCTATCCGAGCCCAAATCAAACCCGATGTCGCCGGCGTGTCGCATGTGCCGAAGACCGGCCTCGATGTTGCGGAAAAGCCGCAGACCACGCATTACTCGGTCGTCGACGCCAAGGGCAATGCGGTGGCCGTGACTTATACCCTGAATGGCCGCTTCGGCGCCGGCGTCATGGCGCCCGGCCATGGCTTCTTCCTCAACGACGAAATGGACGACTTCACGTCCAAACCCGGCGCACCCAATCTTTTCGGATTGGTCCAAGGCAAGGCCAACGCCATCGAGCCGGGCAAGCGCCCCCTGTCGTCCATGGCGCCGACCCTCATCCTGCATGACGGCAAGGTCAAGCTTGTGCTGGGTTCGCCGGGCGGATCGCGCATCATCACCATCGTGCTGCAAGTGGCGATCAACCTGATCGACTTCGGCATGCAGCCTCAGGAGGCGGTGGATGCGCCGCGCATCCATCACCAATGGCTGCCGGACGTGGTCGATTACGAACGGGGCGGCCTGTCTCCGGACACGCTGCGCCTGCTCGAGGCGATGGGCTACGACATGAAGGCCGAGGCGCCCTGGGGGGCGGCGGAAATCATCCAGGTAGGCGCCCTGCCCGGCCAGCGCGAGCGCGCGACGCAGGTAGGCAATGATTCCGTGGCCGATACGGGCGTGCAGGCAGGCTGGCGCTACGGTGCGAATGATCCGCGTCGACCGGCCGGCGCAGCAATCGGGTATTGAAAATGATGAAAATGAAACACCTGCCTGGAAACATCGCCGTGGGCATCCTCGCTTTCTTGCCGCCCATGACGACATGGGCTGCAGACGCCCGCTGGACGTATATTGCGGCCGTGAAAACCGGCGACAACCTGGCCGCGGTCTATCTTCGGCTCGGCACGCCCAGCCCGCCGAACAAAATGCACGCTCGAGTGTGGGAGCTCTACAGCAACTCGAAATATCAACGAGCAGGATCCATTTCATATAAATCGGAAATGAACCTGCAGGACTACGACTGCGCCTCAGAAAAAGCCGCCACCCTGAGTCAGACCTTGTACGACGGAGAGATGGGAACCGGAAGCGTTTTATCCTCCCGGTCAGCACAGCGATCTCCGACCTACAGCCTTCCTGTGCGCGGCACGCTTGAATACGTCGCCATGCAAGCGGCATGCTCTGCGGCCGCACACGCACGCTAGCGCTTTGACGCCCGAGATCTATTTGGGCAGGTTCGGCAGCGAAAAAAAAGCCGCTCTTTCGAGCGGCGCGATGTCGTAGTAGATCAGGTGTTTTTGGTAGCCCCCCTCGGAGTCGAACCGAGTACCAACGGATTATGAGTCCGCTGCTCTAACCAAGCGTGAGCTAGAGGGCCGTAAGCGGTAGCCGATCCGAAAAACCCGAGTCTTTCAGATCGACCTTATGTACATCACTGGCCTTCGAGGAAGCTCTTGAGCTTGTCGGCGCGGCTGGGGTGGCGCAGCTTGCGCAGCGCCTTGGCTTCTATCTGGCGGATGCGCTCGCGGGTGACGTCGAACTGCTTGCCGACCTCTTCCAGCGTCTGGTCGGTGCTCATTTCGATGCCGAAACGCATGCGCAGCACCTTGGCTTCGCGCGGGGTGAGCGAATCCAGCACTTCCTTGACCACGTCGCGCATGGAACCGTGCAGCGCTGCGTCCGACGGCGCCAGCGTGGACGAATCCTCGATGAAGTCGCCCAGATGGGAATCGTCGTCGTCGCCGATGGGGGTTTCCATCGAGATCGGTTCCTTGGCGATCTTCAAGATCTTGCGGATCTTGTCCTCGGGCATGTCCATCTTTTGCGCCAGGGTCGCGGGATCGGGCTCGGCGCCGGTTTCCTGCAGGATCTGGCGACTGATCCGGTTCATCTTGTTGATCGTTTCGATCATGTGGACCGGAATGCGGATGGTGCGGGCCTGGTCGGCGATCGACCGCGTGATGGCCTGGCGGATCCACCACGTGGCGTACGTGGAGAACTTGTAGCCGCGGCGGTATTCGAACTTGTCCACCGCCTTCATCAGGCCGATATTGCCTTCCTGGATGAGGTCGAGGAACTGCAGGCCGCGATTGGTGTACTTCTTGGCGATCGAGATGACCAGGCGCAAGTTGGCCTCGGTCATTTCGCGCTTGGCCTTGCGGGCCTTGGCTTCGCCGGTGGCCATGCGCTTGTTGACGTCCTTCAGGTCCTTGAGCGGCAACACCACGCGGGTCTGCAGGTCGATGAGCTTTTGCTGCAGTTCCTGCACGGCCGGAATCTGGCGCTCGAGCGTCACGGCGTAAGGCGGCTTGGCGGCGACCTGGTCGATGATCCACTGCAGGTCGGTCTCGTGGCCGGGGAATTCCTTGAGGAAATGCGAGCGCGGCATGCCGGCCCGATCGACGCAGATGTGGAGCACGGCGCGCTCGAGCTTGCGCACTTCTTCGACCTGGTTGCGCAGCGTGTCGGCCAGCTTCTCGACCATCTTGGCCGTAAAGCGGATGCCCATCAGTTCGTTCTGGATGGCTTCCTGGGCCTTGGTATACGCGTCGGACTTGTAGCCGTCGCGCTCGTACGACAGGCGCATCTTGTCGAACTGCTTGACGACGGTATCGAATTTTTCGAGCGACTGCACGCGCAGGTCTTCGAGCTGCTTGCTCGACATGCCGCCGGCCGGGCCGTCGTCGCTCTCGTCTTCGTCGCCGCCGCTCACGCCGGCGCCGGCGTATTCCTCGCCGTCTTCGGGGTCGACCAGGCCGTCGACGACTTCGTCGATCTGTGCCTGGCCTTCACGCACGCGGGTGGCGTGGGCGATGATTTCGTTGATGGTGGTCGGGCAGGCCGAGATGGCCATGACCATGTGCTTGAGGCCGTCCTCGATGCGCTTGGCGATCTCGATTTCGCCTTCGCGGGTGAGCAGCTCGACCGAGCCCATCTCGCGCATATACATGCGCACGGGGTCGGTGGTGCGGCCGAAATCGGAATCGACGGTGGTGAGCGCGGCTTCGGCTTCGTCCTCGACGTCGTCGTCGTTGGAGGCGACCGGCGCGTTTTCGCTCATCAACAGCGTGTCGGCGTCGGGGGCTTGGTCGTAGACCGCGATACCCATATCGCTGAAGGTGCTGATGATGCCGTCGATGGCCTCGGCGTCGACCAGGTCGTCGGGCAGATGATCGTTGATTTCGCCGTAGGTGAGGTAGCCGCGGTCTTTACCCAGCTTGATGAGCTGCTTGAGGCGGTTGCGGCGGGCTTCATGCTCTTCGGGCGTGAGCGGGCCGCGAGACAGCAGTTCCTTGGCGTCTCCCTTGCCGCGCTTGCCGCCGCGCTTGACGGGCTTGAGCTCGGGCACGACTTCGCCTTCGCCGTCCATCGAATCTTCGAAACCATCGGCTTCGGCATTGGGGTTCTTGGAGGGACGCCCAGGACGGCGGCCCGTGCCGCCGGTTTTGGGGGCGACCACAAGTTCAGCCAGCTTGTCTTCGCCTTCCGCAGACGAGCTCGCCTTCTTGGCGCGGGGCGCCTTGTCGGCTTTTTCGGCAGCGGAATCGGCCTTCTTGGCCGCCGGCTTTTTAGCAGCGGGCTTGGCCTGCGACGCTTCCTTCACGCCCTTGGCGGCCGGCTTGGCCGCCGCCTTTGCGGCGGGCTTGGCTGCCGGGGCGGCTTTTTTGGCCGCAGGCTTGGCTACGGCCTTGGAGGCCACAGCCTTGGTAGTCTTCGTAGCGGCCATGCTCCCGGCCTGTTTGGTCTTTTCTGCGTCGATTGCCGAGGTGGTTTTACCAAGTGTTTTGCTCATGAACTCGCTTCCGTCGTCGCACCCAGAACAAGGACGCACAATGCGCCATGAACCGAGAGACCATTTACCCAATAACCCGATCGCAACAAATACCGCCCAAATCGGGGGTCGGCACTCAAAAGCGTCTAGGAAACCTTAAATTTTACCGCAATCAGCGTATTCCCGCACTCTTTAGGATAGCCATCCGACCCTGTAATTCCCGGAACCGCTGATGCGCCTCGTCGGTCTGCAGGCCTTCCCGGGCCAGATGCTCCAGTTCCCCCGCGACCCAGGCGCGCTCGATGATGCGCAGGGCGTCGTTCCATTCGTCTTGAGGGTTGGGCAGGTCTTCCATGACCAACACCTCCGCCCGCAAGCTTTGCACCGCCACACTGAGGTCGGAATCCGGCTCGGCGGCCTGCAGCAGCGCCCCCAAGTGGCGCGCCCCGCTGGACTGCGCCAACATGATGAGATCCCTTACAAGACCTAGTTGGGGGTCGTGGTCCAGAACTTCAAGCTGCTGATCGCCCATGCCGTCCACCAGGGCCAGATTGGCCAGCAGCAGGCACAGCAGGCGCTTGGCCAAAGAAGGCATGGTGCGGCGGCCGACAAAGCCGAGGGGTTTTTCGTCTCGGCGCCCGCGCCACGGACGCTTCTGGCCGTTCCGGGACGCAAAATCGCCCTTGCGCATGCCCGGCGGCTGCCCCCTCCCACCGTGCCAGTCGCCTTCGCTCTGCCAGGGCTCGGGCTCGTCGTAGCCCGCGTCGTCCGGTGCTCCGGACAACTCCCAGGAAGGGAAAGGGGCTGTGTCGATGTCCACCTCCTGGCCGCTGTCGACCCGGTCGCCCGGCCTGGACGGTGGCTGCGGCAGGGCATCCGGCCCCGGTGCCGGCAGGGGCCCGCGGGAGGCCTGGCGCGCGTACGCCTGAGCCAGCACCTGCGACATTTCCTCGGGCGTGAGCAGAACCTGGCGGGCCAGTTCGCGCTCAATCTGCACCTTCAGGGCGCAATCGGGAATAGCGGCCAGCAAAGGCGCGGCCTCGTGCAGGCAGCTCGCCCTGCCCTCGGCTTCGCCCAGCTTGTGGCGCGAGGCCAGTTCATCGAGCAGGAAGCGCGACAGCGCCGAAGCCTCGGCCAGCGCGGCGCGGAAAGCATCTGCGCCGAACTCGCGCACATAGGAATCCGGATCATGTTCGGCCGGCAAAAAAAGAAAGCGAATATTGATGTCGTCGCGCAACACCGGCAGGCAGGCCTGCAAGGCGCGCCAGGCCGCCCGCCGGCCGGCCGCATCACCGTCGAAGCTGAACACCACCCGGTCGCTGGCGCGCAGCAGCTTTTTGACGTGGTCCGGCGTGGTCGAGGTACCCAGGGCAGCCACGGCATTGGGGATGCCCAGTTGCGCCAGGCCCACCACGTCCATATACCCTTCGACCACGATCACTACGCCCGCCTCGCGTATGGCCTGGCGCGCTTCCCACAGGCCGTAGAGCTCCTGGCCCTTGGAGAAGATCGGGGTTTCGGGGGAATTGAGGTATTTGGGCTTGCCGTCGCCAAGGATGCGCCCGCCGAAGCCGATCAGGTTGCCGCGGGCATTGCGGATGGGAAACATCACCCGCTCGCGGAAGCGGTCATAGCGCCGACCGTCTTCGGCATCGATGACCAGGCCGGATTCGACCAGCAGGGGGTCGGCGTAGTCGTCGAACACTTTGGACAGGCCGTGCCGGTCGGTGCCTGACCAGCCCAGTCCGAAATGCGCGGCGATCTCGCCCGTGAGGCCGCGCTGCTTGAGGTAGGCGATGGCCTGCGGCGAGGCGCGCAGTTGCTTGAGGTAGTAGGCCTGAGCCTGATCGAGTACCTGGGTGTGACGCGACACCTCGGCTTTGCGGCGCACGGTCTCTGCCTGTTGGCGCGGGCTGCGCGGCTCTTCGGGCACGGTCATGCCGACCTGACCGGCCAGGGTGCGTACCGCCTCGGGAAAACTGGCGCCGGTGTGTTCCATCAGGAAGCTGATGGCCGTGCCGTGGGCGCCGCAGCCAAAGCAGTGATAGAACTGCTTGGTAGGGCTGACGGTAAAGGACGGACTTTTTTCGCTATGAAAAGGACAAAGACCGAGCAGATTGGCCCCGCCCTTGCGCAATTGCACATAGCGGCCGACCACGTCGACAACGTCGACGCGGGCCAGCAGGTCCTGGATGAATGACTCGGGGATCAATGCTTGGACGCGTATGGGTGGTGGCGGGAAAACGCACAATGGGCTGGGCTCTGGAGCCGCCGGCAAAAAACCGGGCCCTGCTTGCGCCGCAGGCTCACACTTTAGCAAGCCTGCCGGCCTTGAAACAGATCGGCGCAAAAACAATCGCGCCTGGCAAGGCCAGGCGCGATCGGACATGCAATAAGCGGCTTGGCCGCCCGCCGTCTTTGATTAGTACATGCGGGGGGGCAGTTGCTGGCTGCGGATGCGCTTGTAATGACGCTTGACGGCGGCGGCCAGCTTGCGCTTGCGCTCGGCGGTGGGCTTTTCGTAAAACTCGCGGGCACGCAGTTCGGTCAGAAGACCGGTTTTTTCGATGGTGCGCTTGAAACGGCGCAGGGCGGCTTCGAAGGGCTCGTTTTCTTTCAGGCGAACGATAGGCATGTAATTACCAATAAAAATATCAGGGATGACAGGCGCGCGGGAGGCCAGACCATCAAACCGCGCGCGGCGAAAACTCAAAACAGGTACTGCGCTGATACTGCTCGGGGCCGGCCTGCCCTTGGGTTATCACCACCTAAATATTGGCCGAAATTCACTTAGCCTAAGATTCTACCACTCTTTGAACCGGGTTACCACATACGGAAGAATTCGAAGCCGGCAATCAGGAAACCCGCCATGCCGAGCGCCAACGCCACCCCCAGGATCGCCAGACCGAATAGCGCCAGGAGGCTTCTGCGCGGCTGCGGCTTGTTCATGTTCAACTCTTCGAACCCTTGCGTATCCACGAATCCAGCTGATGCGGCCGCAGACTGTCGTAGTCTTCAAAGGGTTGATGGATCCACGGATTGTTGGGCAGTTTGTCGACGTAGTAGTCGGGCTGCACCTTGGAGTGACCCTTCCACCAAAGCACGGCGCTGCGCATTTCGTTGATGGCCGGGAACTCGGATCGCAGGTGATCGCACACCTTGGAGAAGGTCAGCCCCGAATCGACCATGTCATCGGCCAGCAGCACCCTTCCCTGCGGCGCGCCGCGGGTGATGGTGATGAACCTGGCAATGTCGAGATTGCCCTGTTTGGTGCCGGCCGCCTCGCGGTAGCTGCTGGTGGCCAGGATGCCCAAAGGCACGTCGAAAATGCGCGACAGCACGTCGCCCACCCGCACGCCGCCGCGCGCCAGACAAAGAATGACGTCGAACTTCCAGCCTGACTCGTACACCTGCAAGGCCAGGCGCTCGATGAGGCGGTTGTAGTCGTCCCAACTGACCCAGAGGTCGGTTTCGGTGCTGGCCGGCTGGCTCATGACAGGCGCTCCTTAGCCTTTGAGAGGATGACGCAGAACGATGGTTTCATTGCGGTCGGGGCCGGTCGATACCATGTCGATAGGCACGCCGCAGACCTCAGCCACGCGCTCCAGGTACAGGCGCGCATTGGCCGGCAACTTGGCGTATTCGGTAATGCCGACGGTCGACTCGCTCCAGCCGGGCAATGTCTCGAACACCGGCTCGGCCTCGGCCACCGCATGCGCGCCGTTGGGCAGCACGTCGAAAAACTCGCCCTTGACGCGGTAACCCACGCCCAGGCGGATTTCTTCCAGGCCGTCGAGCACGTCGAGCTTGGTAATGCACAGGCCCGAGAGGCCGTTGATGCGCACGGAACGCTTGAGCGCGGCGCCGTCGAACCAGCCGCAGCGGCGCGGGCGGCCCGTAACCGAACCGAACTCCTTGCCGATGGTGGCCAGGCGGGTGCCGATCTCGTCGACCAGTTCGGTCGGAAACGGGCCCGAGCCCACGCGCGTGGTGTAGGCCTTGGTGATTCCCAGCACGTAATGCAACGACTGCGGCGCCACGCCGGCGCCGGCCGACGCCGCGCCCGCCACGCAGTTGCTGCTGGTGACGAATGGATAGGTACCGTGATCGACGTCGAGCAGCGCGCCTTGCGCACCTTCGAACAGCAGGCTTTCGCCGCGCTGCTGCACGCCCCAGAGCAGACTGGACACGTCCGCCACCATGGGCGCGATGGCCGGGGCCAGCTTCATGGCCTCGTCGCGCACCTGGCTGGCCGAAACGGCTTCGGCGCCCAGGTATTGAGTCAGGACGAAGTTGTGATAGTCGAGCAGCTCGGCGAGTTTTTCGTCGAACAGCTTGGGATTGAAGAGATCCTGCACGCGGATGGCGCGGCGCGCGACCTTGTCTTCGTAGGCCGGGCCGATACCGCGGCCAGTCGTGCCGATCTTGGCGTCGCCTTTCTTGGCCTCGCGCGCCTTGTCCACGGCCACATGGTAAGGAAGGACCAACGGGCAGATGTCGGAGACCTTGAGGCGGCTGCGCACGTCCAGACCGGCGGCCTCGAGCTCTTCGATTTCCTTGAGCAGCGCCTCGGGGGACAGCACCACGCCGTTGCCGATATAACAGATAACGTGGGGATGCATGATGCCCGACGGAATCAGGCGCAGAATGGTCTTCTTGCCGTTGATCCACAGGGTATGGCCGGCATTGTGGCCGCCCTGGGAACGCACGACGCCATGCACGGACTCGGCCAGCCAGTCGACGATCTTGCCCTTGCCTTCGTCACCCCATTGGGTGCCGATCACCACGACGTTCTTGCTCATGATCAAACCAGATAGAAGTTGAATTTCGGTCGAAAGACGAACCGAGCCCGCCAACAGTAACAGGCCCTATGTCCGCCTGATGCTCTTCAAATCGCCTTGATTGCCCAGGCGCCCTTTTCCAGAATCAGCTCGCGGTCGCAGACGAATTCGTCCTGATCGTGCTCATGGCCGGGCAACACCTGGACCACGATATGACCTTCGCGGCGCAAGGCGCGCACGGCTTGGGTCAAGGCCGGATCCTCACCCCACGGCGCGCGCACGGCACGGGCGCGCTCGGCCGGCTCCAGGCCGGCAGCCAGCTTGCGCAGATCGAGACTGAAACCGGTGGCCGGACGATGCCGGCCAAAAGCATGGCTGACGTGGTCGTAGCGACCGCCGCGCACCAGCGCATCGTGCCAGCCCTCGGCGTACAGCGCGAAAGTAATGCCGGAGTGATAACCGTAGCCGCTCACATCGGCAAGATCCACACTCATGGCGACCTGCGGCAGCGCGTCGACCAACGCCTGCAGGGCGTCGAGCGACTCGGCCAGACCCGGCACGACCGGCAATGCGCGGCGCGCCTGCGCCAGCACCTCGGAACCGCCGTAAAGATTGGCCAGCGTCTTCAGAGACTGCACGGTCTCGGGACTCAGGCCTTGGGCCGCCAGCGCACTCAGGCCGGGCACGTCTTTTTCGCGCAGCAGCAGCGTGATGGCGCCGCTCAGAGCCGGCGCTGCCGGATCGGACTGCAGCAAGGCATGCAGCACGCCCGGGTGGCACAGGTCGAGCCGGGGCTCGCGCACACCGGCGATTTCGACGCTTTCCAGCACCAGCCGGATGACTTCCAGGTCGGCCTCGAAACCGGCATGGCCGTAGATTTCGGCGCCGATCTGCAGCAGTTCGCGGCTGGCGAGCAAATCGGCCGGACGAGCGTGCAGCACGTTGCCGCAATAGCACAGGCGGGTGACGCCGGCCCGATTGAGCAAGTGCGCGTCGATGCGGGTGACCTGGGGCGTCATATCGGCCCGCACGCCCATGGTGCGGCCGGACAGCTGATCCACCAGTTTGCAGGTGGACAAGCGCAGGTCGTCGCCGCCAGCGGCGTCGGACAATAAGGAGTCGAGATATTCCACCAGCGGTGGCGCGACCAGTTCGAAACCGTAGGTACGGTACAGGTCGAGCAGCGCGCGGCGCAGTTCTTCGATGCGCCGGGCTTCGGCCGGCAGGACATCGGCGAAACCTTCGGGCAGCAGCCAGTTACCCATGAATGAAATGTCGTGATCCAAAAACAAAACGGCCGAGGGGCGTAAGCCCGCTCAGCCGCTTGCGGAAATTAATTCAAAAGCTTACGGGACATTATACACGCATCGGAATCGATGCGCTTTCCCCGAAGCTGCGGCCGCAGGACGGCCGCCGCACCTTTATTTTGTCTTGGCGGGCGCAGCCTGCGCGCCCGGCTGCGGACTCTTGAAATAGCTGAAGAAATCCGAGCTGGGGTCGACCACCAGCATGTCCGAAGGCTTGGAGAACGCCGTGCGATAGGCCTCCAGGCTCTTGTAGAACTTGAAGAACTCCGGGTTCTGGCCGTAGGCCTGATCATAGATGCGACTGGCCTGGGCGTCGCCTTCGCCGCGGATGGCCTGAGCTTTGGCGTAGGCCTGCGCCAGGATGACTTCGCGCTGGCGGTCGGCGTCGGCACGGATCTTCTCGCCTTCGGCCGCGCCGATGGAGCGCAGTTCATTGGCGACCCGGGTGCGCTCGGCCTGCATGCGGCGATAGACCGAATCGGAGATCTCGGGCGCGAACTCGATGCGGCGCAGCCGCACGTCGACGATCTGGACGCCCAGCGGCTTGGCGCGCTTGGCCACGTTGGACAGGATCTCGGCCATGACCTTGTCGCGATCGGTCGAGATCACGTCGCGCACGGTGCGCACGTTGACGGCCGCATTGAGCGCGTCGCGGATCTGGGCTTGCAGGCGTTCCTGGGCGGCGCGTTCGTTGCCACCGAAGGTGACGTAGAACAACTTGGGATCCGCAATTCGCCACTTGACGTAGGAATCGATGAGCAGATTCTTCTTCTCGGAGGTCTGGATGCGCTCGGCATCGGGAGCTTCGATGGTGAGGATGCGCTTGTCGAGGTAGACAATGTTCTGGAACGGCGGGGGCAGCTTGAAATACAGGCCGGGTTCGCTGATGACCTGCTTGACCTCGCCCAGCGAAAAAACCAGGGCGTAGTGGCGCATGCCGACCACGAAAACGCTGGACATCAGCACGCCGATGGCGATGAGCAGGCCGACCAGGAGGGGCAAAATACGTTGCATGAAACAGGGCTCCTAGCGGGTCAGACGGTCGCGGCTCAGGGTGCCCGAGCTCGACGGCACGGCCGACGGCAAGCGCAGCGCAGGCGCGGGGGACGGGCCGCCCGCCGATGCCATGCCGGGCGTGCCGGCCTCGGGTTTGCCGCCGCCGCGGGCGACCTGATCCATGATCTTGTCCAGGGGCAGGTAAATCATGTTGTTGCCGCCGTGCGTGTCGATCAGGACCTTGCTGGCATTGGCGTAGATGTCCTGCATGGCGTCCAGGTACAGACGGTCGCGCATGATCTGCGGCGCCTTGGTGTATTCGCCGAGCACCGCGCTGAAGCGCGCGGCGTCGCCTGTGGCGTCGCCCACGACCTTGGCCTTGTAGCCCTCGGCCTGCTCGATCATGCGAGACGCCTGCCCGGATGCCATGGGCACCACTTGGTTGGCATAGGCCTGGCCCTCGTTGATCTGGCGTTCGCGGTCCTGGCCCGCCTTCACGGCGTCGTCGAACGCAGCCTGCACCTGCTCGGGCGGCTGCACGTTCTGGATGGCCACGGTGCTGATCTGGATGCCGGAATGGTAGCGGTCGAGGATCTGCTGCATGAGCGTCTGCACTTCGGCCGCGACCTCGGTGCGGCCTTCGTACAGCACGAAGTCCATGGTCTTCTTGCCCACCACCTCGCGCATGGCGGTTTCGGCGGCCTGGCGCACGGCATCGTCGGGATCGCGCATGCTGAACAGGTAGTCGGGCGCGCCGTCGGCGCGCAGGCGATACTGCACTACGAACTGCATGTCGACGATGTTCTCGTCGGTAGTGAGCATCAGGGCTTCGGGCAGCACCTTATTGCGCGCGCTGCCGCGGAAACCCACTTCGAAGGTGCGCAGCTGCGAGATATTGACCAGAGTTTGGCTCTGGATCGGATAAGGCAGCCGCCACTGAAAACCGGGCGAGGTCGTTTCCTTGTACCTGCCGAACTGGGTCACCACGGCCACTTGGCCTTCCTGCACGATGTAGAAGCCGCTACCCAGCCACAGCGCCGCCAGGACGACGATCGCCAAGGCAAGACCGATGCGCAAACGGCGCGGCGACGGCGGTGCGGACGGAGCGGGATTGGGGTTCGAGCGACCATTGCCGTTGCCGCGGCGGCCGAACAGCGAACCCAGCTTGTTGTTGAAGTCGCGCCAGACCTCGTCCAGATCCGGAGGCCCTTCGTTGCCCTTGGGCCGACGACCGGGATCGGAGCCGTTATTGCCACGGCCGCCATCGGGACGCCCCCCGTTGGGGCGGCCCTCGCCAGGATCATTCAGATTGAAGAGTTTGGGAATTCGGATCATTGCTTCCTGCAATCTGTCCGACCTCGGCGATTGCTCCACGCAGAGCATCGAGGCCGGCGCGCTCGACGGCGCTGACAAATACGCGGGCAATCGTACCATGCGCATCGCGCTCGGCCCGGGCTTGCAGCCCTGCTTTGTCAATCTTGTTGTAGACCAGAAGCGTGGGAATCTGCTCCGCGCCGATTTCGGCAAGCACCTTGTTCACTTCGGCGATCTGCTCGTCGCGCTGCGGGCTGGCGGCGTCCACCACATGCAGCAGCACATCGGCATGGACGGTCTCTTCAAGCGTGGCCCGGAAGGCCGCGATCAGGTTGGGCGGCAGGTCTCGAATGAATCCTACCGTATCGGACAGCACGACCGCACCCGCCCCTTCGATCCAGATGCGCCGGGTGGTGGTATCCAGGGTGGCGAACAATTGGTCGGCCGCATAGGCGCCGGCCCGAGTCAATGCATTGAACAAGGTGGATTTGCCCGCGTTGGTATAGCCCACCAGCGACACCGACAAGGCGCCGCCGCGCGCACGGGCGCGGCGCTGGGTGACGCGTTGGCGCTCGACGCGGGCCAGGCGCTCGCGCAGCACCTTGATCTTGGCGCCGATCATGCGCTTGTCCATTTCGAGCTGCGATTCGCCCGGGCCGCGCATGCCGATGCCGCCGCGCTGGCGCTCGAGGTGGGTCCACAGCCGCGTCAATCGGGTGGTCAGATGCTGCAGCTGTGCCAGTTCGACCTGCAGCTTGCCCTCGTGGCTTTTGGCCCGAAGGGCGAAGATGTCCAGAATCAAGGCCACGCGGTCGACCACACGCAGATTGAATTCGCGCTCGAGATTGCGCTGCTGGGCAGGCGAAAGGGGCTGGTCGAAAAGAATGACATCGGCCAGGACGGCCTGGGCCATGGCGACGCCCTCCTGTACCTTGCCGGAGCCGATGAAGAATTTGGCATCGGGACGATCGCGGCGGGCAATCAATGTGCCGACGATGTCGGCGCCGGCCCCTTCGGCCAGCATGGCGAATTCGTCGGCGTGTGCCTGATGATCGGGATTGCCGAGGTCGACGCTGACGATCAGCGCGCGCATCGGATTGCTGTTGTTGTTGGAAATAATCTGGACCTTGAATTTGTTTGGATACGAGCTTGAAGACTCACATTATCCCCCAATGAAAATGCCCGCCGAATGATCGGCGGGCAGTCAAAGGGGGTGCAGCTTGCCGAAGAAGCTTATTCGGCCGCTTCATCCGCCTGGAAATTGACAGCGCGTGCAGGAACGACCGTTGAAATGGCGTGCTTGTAGACCATTTGCGTAACTGTGTTACGCAGCAGCACCACGTATTGGTCGAACGATTCGATTTGCCCTTGGAGCTTGATGCCGTTCACCAGATAGATGGACACGGGCACATGTTCTTTGCGCAACGTGTTCAGGAACGGATCTTGCAGAGTTTGCCCTTTATTGCTCATTGGCCAGGCTCCTTTTGTTATGAGTTGCGGCGCTCGAAAAAAAATGCAAGCGTCAGGTAATTACTCTACAGGGTTTTCCCGGCCCGTGCCACTTGGAGAATGATCAAACTGCCACCAGACTTTTCAGACCGTTCCAAGGCTCGCCGCGCCCTGCAGCGCGAGATCACGCGATCAGCTCGGACAAGGCGTCGACCAGCAGCGCGCATTCGTCGTCGGTACCGATGCTGATGCGCAGATACTGGTCGATACGCGGCAGGCGGAAATGGCGCACCAGGATGCCCCGCTCGCGCAGGCCGGCTGCCAGTTTGACGGCGTCGTGACCGGGGTGACGGGCAAAGATGAAGTTGGTCAGCGATCTGGGCGCTTCGAAACCCAGCTTGCGCAGGGACGCATCCAGCTCGTCGCGGGTTTTCATGACGGCCAGACGGGTCTTTTCGAAGTGCTCGACGTCTTCGATCGCCGCCGCGGCGCCGATCTCGGCCAGGGAGTCGACGGGGTAGGAATTGAAGCTGTCCTTGACGCGGTTCAAGCCTTCGATCAGTTCCGGGCTGCCGACGGCGAAACCCACGCGCAGGCCGGCCAGAGCGCGCGACTTGGACAGGGTCTGAACGACCAGCAGATTGTCGTACTTGGATGTCAGCGGTACGGCCGATTCTGCGCCGAAATCCACATAGGCCTCGTCGATCACGACCGCGCATTGCGGGTTGCCGGCCACGATGCGCTCGATCTCGGCCAGGCTCAGAGCCCGGCCGGTGGGCGCATTGGGAGTGGGCAGAATGATCCCGCCCGCCGGGCCGTGCGGGCCGCCGGGGAGATAGTCGTCGGGTTCGATGCGGAAATCTTCCGTAACCGGCACGGACTGAAACGCAATGCCGTACAGGCCGCAGTAGGTCGGATAAAAGCTGTAGGAGATGTCCGGAAACAGCAACGGCCGGGACTGCTGAAAGAACGCGTTGAAAGCGTGCGCCAGCACCTCGTCGGAGCCATTGCCCACGAACACCTGATCCATGGCTACGCCCAGATTGACCGACACGACGCGCCGCACACGGTCCGCCGTGAACGAGGGGTACAGTCGCAGCGCGTCGCCGCAGGCGTCGCGCATGGCCTGCAGCGCCTTGGGCGACGGACCGTAGGGACTCTCGTTGGTGTTGAGCTTGATGACTTTCTGCTTGGGCTGCTCGCCCGGCGTGTAAGGGCTGAGCCGGCTGACGACCGGGCTCCAGTATTTGCTCGTCATGGTGTGCTCGTCTACTTCTTGCCTTCTTCGTCAGCGTAGGGGTTGCGCGACGATTTGAACTCAATGCGCAACGGCGTCCCGGCCAGGTCGAAGGCATTGCGAAACCGCGTCTCGAGATAGCGGCGATAGGAATCCGGTATGGCGTCCAGGGCGTTGCCGTGAATGATAACCAGAGGCGGATTTTGTCCGCCCTGGTGCGCATAGCGCATCTTGGGCCGGAAGATGCCCTTGCGCGGCGGCTGTTGCTGCTCGACGGCGTCCTGCAGCTCGCGCGTGAGTCGGGGCGTGGACAGCTTGGCGAAGGCCGCTGCGTGCGCGGCGTTAACGGACTTGAGCAGCGGCTTGATGCCCTGTCCCTTCAGGGCGGAGATCGTGTGCATCTTGGCGAACGACAGGAAGCGCAGCTTGCGCTGGAATTCGCGCTCGATCCATTCGCGCTTCTCGCTGTCCAGGCCGTCCCACTTGTTGATGGCCACCACCACCGCGCGCCCGGTCTCGAGCACGAAGCCGGCGATGTGGGCGTCCTGCTCGGACACTTCGGTCTGCGCGTCGAGCACCAGCACCACCACGTTGCAAGCTTCGATGGCCTGCAAGGTCTTGATGACCGAGAATTTTTCGACGGCCTCGAACACCTTGCCGCGCTTGCGCAAGCCTGCGGTGTCGATCAGCGTATAGCGCCTGCCGTCGCGCTCGAAGTCGATCTCGATGGCGTCGCGCGTGGTGCCCGGCATGTCGAAGGCGATGACGCGTTCTTCGCCCATGAGGGTGTTGATGAGGGTGGACTTGCCCACGTTGGGACGGCCCACGATGGCCAGCTTGATACGATGATCGTGCTCACCGTCGTCGCCTTCGGTGGCTTCCGGTTCGGGCTCGACGGGGGGCACCAGACCCACGAGCGCCAGGTCGACCAGATCGGCGATGCCGTCGCCGTGCGCTGCCGAGATCGGATGCGGCTCGCCCAGGCCCAGCTCATAGAACTGCACCTCGGCCTTGCCCGAGCCCATGCCTTCGGCCTTGTTTACCGCAAGCAGCACCCGCTGCTGGCCCGACTTGCGCAGGAGGCGGGCGATTTCGTGATCGTGCGCATTGAGGCCGGCGCGGGCATCGACCAGGAAGATCACCACGTCGGCCTCGGCGATGGCCTGGCGCGTCTGGCGCGCCATCTCGGCCATGATGCCGCTCTTGGCCACCGGTTCGAAACCGCCGGTGTCGATGACGATGAAGGGCGTCTCGCCCACCCTGCCCTCGCCGTAATGACGATCGCGCGTAAGGCCCGAATAGTCGGCCACGATCGCCGCGCGCGAGCGCGTCAGGCGGTTGAAGAGCGTCGACTTTCCCACATTGGGACGGCCGACAAGGGCTATGACAGGCTTGAACGACACGAATATTCCGATAAAACGATCAATTTGCCGCCGGGCCGCGCCAAGGCAGGTACTGCCCCGCAAGGAGGCAGCAAGCCGAAGGCGTGGCGAGGAGGCTCATCATCGGGCGCTGATGAGAACGAGATTTCCGCCGCCAGTCTGCACCAGTACGCCCTGCGGGACGGCCTGAGGCGTGGACAGCATTTCGCCGCCGCCCACCGAAAGACGGGCCAGCAGGTGGCCGTCGGTCGTGGACAGGAAGTGCACATAACCCTCGTAGTCACCCAGCGCGATGGCGTTGCCCACGACCGCAGGAGCGGTCAGGCCGCGGTTTTTCAGTGCCGTCTGGGTCCAGCGCGTCGCGCCGTCCTGCAGCGAGAAGGCACGCACCAGCGAGTGAATGCTGGGTGCATAGATGGCGTTCGCATCCGCGGTCATGCCGGTGGAGCCGTCGAAATCCTTGGCCCAGACCACGCGCATGTCTTCGCTCACGTTGAAGCACGTGACACGGCCCTGGTAAGCCACGGCGCACAGGAGCGGGCCCGAGACCACCGGCCGGCCGACCACGTCGGTCAGGCGTTCGAGGTCGGTCGTGCCCTTGGGCGTGGCGACCGAGCCTTCCCATTTCACCAGCCCGTCCTTGGCGCCGATGACCATCAGCCTTCCGCCCGGCATGCCCGCGACGACCCAGCGGCTGGACACGATCATCTGGGCCGTGGTGCGCAGGGCCAGCGAGGGGCCGGGACGCTGCACGCTCCAGATGCGCTCACCCGAGTTTTCGTCGAAGGCCTGGATGCGGTAGTCGCCACTGCGCACCGCGACGATGCCGGCGCCCACCGCCGGCGGAAAGCGCACGTCGCTGGTGGCCTGTGCCTTCCATTTGATCTTGCCCGTATCGTCGAATGCAATTACCTGGCCCGATTCCGTCGCCACCACCGAGACGTTGCCGTCGCTGCCGACGCCGGCTGTCAGCTTGGTGCCGGCCGAGCCGCGCCATATCGTGCGGCCGGTGGCGATGTCTACCTTGGCGACCGATCCGTCGGGTGTGGCCGCGTAGACGGAATCGCCCACCACGGTGGGCGTGAAGCCCAGGCCGGACCCGCTTCCGATCGAAGTTTGCCAAACGGAGCGCACCGCCAGACCCGGCGCATACTGCGTCAGCGGCACGGGATCGTAGCGGTGATCCTGCGACGAAAACAACGAACAGCCGCCCAGGGCAGCGAGGCAGGCAATCATGGCGCCGCGCAACATGCGGCTACGGGAAAGGCGCATCACTATCAGGCTCCGCTCAAGGCATCGAGTTTCAGTTGGACGATCTGCTTCAAGGCATCGTTGGCCGGCATAGCCGCCAAGGCGCTTTGCCAGGCTGCGCGCGCATCGCCACGCTTGCCCTGGGCCGCCAGAATGTCGCCGCGGCGATCGGCGAACAGGGCCGCGAAAGCCGCCGGCGGATTATTCAATTGGGCCAGCGCCTGGTCGTACTGCTTCTGATCGAGCAGCAGGCCGGCCAGACGCAGGCGGGCCACCGGCTGCAACGTCGATTGATCCTTGCGGGAGACCAGCCATTCGAGTTCGCGCTGCGCGCCGGCGTAATCCTTCTTTTCTTCCAGGGCCTGCGCGGCGATCAGCACGCCGCGGGATGCATAGGCTGTGCCGGCGTATTCATTGCGCAGTGTGTCGCACGCCGCCTTGATGCGCGCGGCGGCATCCGCGCCACCCGGACCGTTGACGCCGCGCGCGGCGTCTTCCAGCGCTTCGAAATAGCCCATGGCCTGATTGGCGTGGTAGCCCTGGTAGGCGCGCCAGCCCGACCAGCCCGCCACCGCCAGCGCGGCAACCACCACTGCCGTCGTAACCAGGGTGCCATAGCGCTCCCACCAGGCCTTGAGCGCTTCGAGTTTTTCCTGTTCTTCGAGATCGTATGCCATCGCTGCTGTGTATCCGTTCCTGACTTAGCGTCTTTGCTCTTGCGTGGTTATTTCGTGTTCAATACCGCGCCGACCACCTCGGCCAGGCGGTCCAGCGGCGTTTGCTGCTGGCCGCCCTCCTGCTCGGCGGCGCCGCGCAGAAACTTGACGCCGGCCGTCCGGCTGGCGACTTCGTCGCCGCCAAGGATAACCGCAACCCGCGCGCCGCTGGCGTCGGCACGCTTGAACTGCGACTTGAAGCCGCTCGAGCCCGCGTGCACGACGACCGCAAAGCCGGCATCGCGCAGGGTCTCGGCAACCTGGGCCGCCAGGCGCTGGGCCTCGTCGCCCTGGTGCACGACATAGACGTCGCACTCGGGCACGGGCGACGGCTGCATGCCATGGGCGGCCAGGGTCTGCTCCCACAGGTCGAGCAGGCGCTCCATGCCGATGGCGAACCCCACGGCGGGCGCGGCCTTGCCGCCCAGCAACTCGATCAGGCCGTCATAACGACCGCCGCCGCAGACCGTGCCCTGCGACCCCAGGCGATCGGTCACCCACTCGAACACCGTGAGGTTGTAGTAGTCCAGGCCGCGCACCAGGCGCGGATTCAGACGGTACTCGATTCCGGCATCGGACAGGCGCCGGCAGACGCCGTCGAAATGCGCGCGCGACTCGTCGCCCAGGAAGTCGAACAGACGCGGCGCGCTGTCGGCCATCTCTTGCATGGCCGGGTTCTTGGTATCCAGCACGCGCAGCGGGTTGGTGTAGAGGCGGCGCTTGCCGTCCTCGTCGAGGATGTCCTGGTGCTTTTCCAGGTGGGCGATCAGTGCAGCGCGGTGTGCGGCACGCTCGGCCGGCTGACCCAGCGAGTTCAGCTCCAGGCGTACGTCGGCCAGGCCCAGGCGCTTCCACAGGCGCGCCAGCATCACGATGAGCTCGGCGTCGACGTCAGGACCGGCCAGACCCAAGGCCTCGACGTCAATCTGGTGAAACTGGCGGTAGCGGCCGCGCTGCGGACGCTCGTGACGGAACACAGGCCCGATGGAGTAGACACGGTGCGGGCGATCGTAGAGCAGATTGTGCTCGATACTGGCGCGCACAATGCCGGCCGTCATCTCGGGGCGCAGCGTAAGCGACTCGCCATTGAGCGAATCGGTGAAGGTGTACATCTCTTTTTCGACGATATCGGTGACTTCGCCGATGCCGCGCGTGAACAGGCGCGTATGTTCGAGCACCGGGGTGCGCACGTTGCGGTAGCCGTAGCCGCGCAGCCAGTCGCGCACGATGTCCTCGAACTGCTCCCAGCGCGCGCTGTCGCCGGGCAGAAGATCGTTCATGCCGCGGATGGCGGAGACTTTCTGAAAAGCTTGCGTCATTTCTCATGCGGCCCAAGCTGCGCGCCGTGGCGCCTGGCTCGGGCCTGATCCTGGTTTCTTTTAATGGCGGGCCCCGGCACTGCCGTAGCGGCGCGCCACGTAATCTTCGACGATGGTCTGGAATTCTTCGGCGATGCGATCGCCCTTGAGCGTGACCGTGCGTTCGCCGTCGACGAACACCGGCGCGGCCGGCACCTCGCCCGTGCCCGGCAGACTGATGCCGATGTCGGCGTGACGGCTCTCGCCCGGGCCGTTGACCACGCAGCCCATGACGGCCACTTGCATGTTTTCGACGCCGGGATACTGCAGGCGCCATTCGGGCATCTGGCGGCGCAAATAGCCCTGGATGCTGTCGGCCAGCTCCTGGAAGACGGTACTGCTGGTGCGCCCGCATCCCGGGCAGGCCACCACCATGGGCGTGAAGGCTCGCAAACCCATGGTCTGCAAAATTTCCTGCGCGACAACGACCTCCCGGCTGCGATCGCCACCCGGTTCGGGCGTAAGCGAGATGCGGATCGTGTCGCCGATGCCCTCTTGCAGCAGCACGCTCAGCGCAGCCGTGGAAGCCACAATGCCTTTGCTGCCCTTACCGGCCTCGGTCTGGCCCAGATGCAGGGGTTAGTCGCAGCGCGAGGACAGGTCGCGGTAAACGGCGATGAGATCCTGCACGTGACTGACCTTGCACGACAGGATGATGGCGTCGCCGCGCAGGCCGAGTTCTTCGGCGCGGCGCGCATTGCTGATCGCCGACACCACCAGCGCCTCGCGCATCACGGCCTGGGCTTCCCAAGGCTGGGCGCGGCGGCCGTTGTCGTCCATCATGCGGGCCATCAGCTCGTGATCAAGGCTGCCCC
The DNA here is from genome assembly GCF_051960075.1 of Bordetella sp. GTDB lineage: Bacteria > Pseudomonadota > Gammaproteobacteria > Burkholderiales > Burkholderiaceae_B > Bordetella. The sequence continues at coordinate 50,464 of NZ_JBQCER010000058.1, read as the reverse complement.
AGTTCACGCCGATGCGCACCGGCTTGTCGTAGCGGCAGGCGACTTCGATCATCTGCGCAAAGTTGTCGTCGCGGCGCTTGCCCCCGCCCATATTGCCGGGGTTGATGCGGTATTTGGACAGAGCCTGCGCACACTCGGGAAACTGCGTGAGCAATTTGTGGCCGTTGTAGTGGAAGTCGCCCACCAGCGGCACCGACATGCCCATGCGGTCGAGCTGCTCGCGAATGGCAGGCACTTCGCGCGCGGCTTCGGGCGTGTTGACCGTGATGCGCACTACCTCGGATCCGGCCAGGGCCAGTTCCTTAACTTGCACCGCCGTGGCAATAGCGTCGGCCGTATCGGTATTGGTCATGGACTGCACTACGACCGGCGCGCCGCCGCCCACCGTGACCACGCGATCGCCCCAGCGGACATCGACGGCGCGCGTGACGCGCCGCGCGGCCGGCCCGACGGTAGGGGGCGCGTCCTGACAGGGCGGGGAAGAGGCGTCTTGCATGATGAATACCGGCCTAGCGATGGAAATAGTGCTTGATGCCGCTCAACGTGAGCAGCTCTCTGGGCAGCCAGCCGCGCCAGAAGGCGTAGGCCGCCACGGCGATGACGACCACCAGAATAGTCAGCAGCCAGCCCCAGGGCACGGACGACGGCACGTTGGGCGAATTTTCACCGCCCACGGCGGCGCTGGCGCCCAGATCGCGGCCGGCAGGGCGATCCGCGACCGCGGCGTGGCCGGACATGGCTGCAATGATGGGTTCCATGTCGACGCCGACCAGCCTGGCGTAGTTGCGGATCATGCCGCGCAAGGACACGCCGGTGGGCAGTTGTTCCCAGCGCTCTTCTTCGAGCGCCTGAAGCTGGCGCGCCGAATACTTGAGGCGGGAAGACGCGTCTTCGAGCGAGATGCCGCGACCGACGCGCGCATCGCGCAAGAAACGGCCCACGTTCAGGGCCTGGGACGACGGTTCGACAGCGGTCGTGGAATCCTGCTGGTTCATGCACTCACCTTTGCAATGGGTATGGTGCGGGTTTTGACGCCCATGCGGCGTTCGGCCACGCGAGTCCTGTCCTGCACCTCGCCGGCCAACTGGCCGCATGCGGCGGCAATGTCGTCGCCGCGCGTTTTGCGCACCGTAGTGATGATGCCGGCATCCATCAGCCTTTGGGCGAACACCCGCACGCGCGCGTGCGGCGATCGCTTCAGGCCGGACTCCGGAAAGGGGTTGAACGGGATCAGATTGAGCTTGCAACGCACCCGCCGCGCAATCTGGATGAGCTCCCTGGCATGCTGGTCGGTATCGTTGATGCCGTCGAGCCTGCAGTATTCGAAGGTGATGAAATCGCGCGGCGCGAACTCGAGGTAGCGGTTGCAGGCCGCGAGCAGTTCGTCCAGCGGATATTTTTTGTTGAGCGGCACGAGCTCGTCGCGCAAGGCGTCGTTGGGCGCGTGCAACGACACGGCCAACGCCACGGGGCAATCTTGAGACAGCCGGTCCATCATGGGCACCACGCCCGACGTGGACACCGTGACACGACGACGCGACAAGCCGTAAGCGTTGTCGTCGAGCATGAGGCGCAGCGCCGGCACCAACTGGTCATAGTTGAGCAGGGGTTCGCCCATGCCCATCATGACCACGTTGCTGATGACGCGGGTGTCTTCGGCGGCTTTCGCGGTCGCGCCGGGCAGGCGGGCCGAGCCCGCGTCCGCTTCGAGCACGCGGCGCGCCCACCAGAGCTGCCCGACGATCTCGGCCGTGCTCAGGTTGCGGTTGAAGCCCTGATGCCCGGTGGAGCAGAAGCGGCAATTGACCGCGCACCCCGCCTGGCTCGACACGCACAGCGTACCGCGATCGTCCTCGGGGATGAACACCGTTTCGATGGCATTGCCCTGCCCCACGTCGAACAGCCACTTGCGCGTGCCGTCGGACGAGATCTGCTCGGTGCTGACCGGCAACGCCTGGACGCTGGCACGTTCGGACAATTGGGCGCGGAAATCGCGCGCCAGATCGGTCATATCGTCGAACGCATCGACGCCGCGCTGATGCACCCAGCGCTGCAACTGCCGGGCGCGAAAGGGCTTGCCGCCCCATTGTCCGACCAGGTCGGACAAAGCGGCGGCATCCAGGCCCAGCAGATTGATGCGTTCGTTTTCCATGGCGCGGTTGTCTCCATGGCACATGGCCGCGGCGATGGAACGCGCGGCCATGCCCTGGAAAATCAGCGGCTGTAGACGTTGATTTCGGGGAAGAAGAAAGCGATTTCGACGGCGGCGGTCTCGGGTGCGTCGGAGCCGTGCACGGCGTTGGCGTCGATGCTGTCGGCGAAGTCGGCGCGGATGGTGCCCTTTTCAGCCTTCTTGGGGTCGGTGGCGCCCATCAGGTCGCGATTTTTCAGGATGGCATTCTCGCCTTCGAGCACTTGCACGAAGACCGGGCCCGAGACCATGAAGTCGACCAGGTCCTTGAAGAAAGGACGGGCGCTGTGCACGGCGTAGAAACGCTCGGCGTCGGCGCGAGAGAGCTGGCGCATTTGCGCGGCGATAACCTTGAGATTGGCGCCTTCGAAGCGGGCGACGATCTGGCCGATGACGTTCTTGGCGACGGCGTCGGGCTTGATGATCGAGAGGGTACGTTCAATAGCCATGGAAACTCCAATAAAAACAGGCACTTCTATGCGGTTACGGTAACCCGACATCTTAACATGCCGAGAAGAATCCAATACATCTTAAAATTATCGGTTTGCCCGACCGTGTATTCGGGCCCCGTTTTGCCGGAAACCTATCGCAATGACCCAAGCCGCCGAGCCCAACCTGACTGCCGCCGCCCCCGAAAGCCCCGAGCTCGCCAAGAGTTTCGAGCCCGCAGAGATCGAATCCCGTTGGTACGACCTGTGGGAACAGCGCGGCTATTTCCAGGCCGGCCGGCACGTGGCGGCCGGCGACCGGCCGGACTCGGGTGCCGCGTCCTACTGCATCCAGTTTCCCCCGCCCAACGTCACCGGCACGCTGCACATGGGCCATGCGTTCAACCAGACCATCATGGACGGCCTGGTGCGCTACCACCGCATGTCGGGCGACGACACGGTATTCGTGCCGGGCACCGACCACGCCGGCATCGCCACGCAGATCGTGGTCGAGCGCCAGCTCGACGCGCAAAAGATCTCCCGCCACGACCTGGGCCGTGAAAAGTTCGTGGAAAAAGTCTGGGAGTGGAAGGAGCAATCGGGCAACACCATCACCGGCCAGGTGCGGCGCCTGGGCGCCTCGGCGGACTGGCCGCGCGAATACTTCACCATGGACGAGCGCATGTCGCGCGGCGTGGTCGAGACCTTCGTCAAACTTTACCAGCAGGGCCTCATCTACCGCGGCAAGCGCCTGGTCAACTGGGATCCCAAGCTGCTGACCGCCGTGAGCGACCTCGAGGTCGTTTCCGAGGAAGTCGACGGCTTCCTCTGGCACATCGAATACCCCTTCGTCGACGGGCCGCAGACCATCGTCGATAAAGAAGGTAACACCGTCACCCTGCGCGGCATGACCATCGCCACCACGCGCCCCGAGACCATGCTGGCCGACGGCGCGCTGTGCGTGCACCCCGACGACGAGCGCTACAAGCACCTGGTGGGCAAGCTGGTGGAGCTGCCGCTGTGCGACCGCAACATTCCCATCATCGCCGACGATTTCGTCGACATGGAATTCGGCACCGGCTGCCTGAAGATCACCGGCGCGCACGACTTCAACGATTACGCCTGCTCGCAGCGCCACGGCCTGCCGCTCATCACCATCTTCACGCTCGATGCGCACATCAACGAGAACGGCCCCAAGCGCTTCCAGGGCCTGGACCGAGATCAGGCGCGCAAGGCCGTGGTGGCCGCGCTCGAAGCAGAAGGCTTTCTGGTCAAGACGGTGCCGCACAAGATGATGCAGCCCAAGGGCGACCGCACCGGCGTGGTGATCGAGCCCATGCTGACCGACCAGTGGTTCGTCGCCATGAGCAAGCCTGCCCCCGAAGGCACCCTCAATCCCGGCAAAAGCATCACTCAGGTGGCGCTGGACGCCGTGGCCGACGGCCGCATCACCTTCTATCCCGAGAACTGGACCACGATCTACAACCAATGGCTGGAAAACATCCAGGACTGGTGCATCTCGCGCCAGCTGTGGTGGGGGCATCAGATCCCGGCCTGGTATTCGGAGGACGGCCGGATTTTCGTGGCGATGACCGAGGCCGACGCCATCGCGCAGGCGCGCGCCGCCGGCGTGACCGGCCCGCTCAGGCGCGACGAAGACGTGCTCGACACCTGGTTCTCGTCGGCCATGGTGCCTTTCACCACCCTGGGCTGGCCCGAGAACACGCCCGATTATCAGAAATACCTGCCCTCCAGCGTGCTGGTCACGGGCTTCGACATTATTTTCTTCTGGGTCGCGCGCATGGTGATGATGACCATGCACATGACCGGCAAGATCCCTTTCAAGCACGTCTATGTGCACGGCCTGATCCGCGACGCGGACGGCCAGAAGATGAGCAAATCCAAGGGCAACACGCTGGACCCGGTGGATCTGATCGACGGCATCGACCTGGATACGCTGGTGCAAAAACGCACCTTCGGCCTGATGAATCCCAAGCAGGCCGGTGCGATCGAGAAGACCACGCGCCGCCAGTACCCCGACGGCATCCCGGCTTTCGGCACCGACGCGCTGCGCTTCACCATGGCGGCCTACGCCACGCTGGGCCGCAACATCAACTTCGACCTCAAGCGCTGCGAAGGCTACCGCAATTTCTGCAACAAGCTGTGGAACGCCACGCGCTTCGTGCTGATGAATACCGAAGGCCATGATTTGCACGACGCGAATCACGCGGCAGAACTGTCCTTGGCCGACCGGTGGATCGTGAGCCTGCTGCAGCGCCTGGAGACCGACGTCGCCAAGGGTTTCGCCGACTATCGCTTCGACAACGTGGCCAACGCGCTCTACCGCTTCGTGTGGGACGAGTACTGCGATTGGTATCTGGAACTGGCCAAGGTGCAGATCCAGTCGGGCGAACCGGCGCAGCAGCTGGGCACGCGCCGCACGCTGATCCGCGTGCTGGAGGTGGTGCTGCGCCTGGCGCACCCCATCATTCCCTTCATCACCGAAGAACTGTGGCAGAAGGTGTCGGTGGTGGCGGGCAAGCGCCAGGCAAGCGAATCGGACAGCGTGAGCGTACAGCCCTACCCCGTTGCCCATCCCTCGGCCATCGATGCCGCAGCCGAAGGCGCGGTGGCCGAACTGAAGGCGCAGATTGAAGCCGTGCGCGCGCTGCGCGGGGAAATGGGTCTGTCGCCTGCACAGAAAGTGCCCTTGTTCGCAGAGGGCGATGCGCAGCTGCTGGGCCGCAACGCGCCCTATCTGGCTGCGCTGGCCAAGCTGAGCCAGGTGGACATCGTGTCGGCCCTGCCCGATGCCGGCGCGCCGGTGCAAGTCGTGGGCAAGGTTCGGCTGATGCTGCACGTCGAGATCGACGTGGCGGCCGAGCGCGCGCGCCTGGACAAGGAAATCGCCCGTCTCGAAGGCGAGATCGCCAAGGCGCAAGGCAAGCTGGGCAATGCCAGCTTCGTCGAGCGCGCGCCGGCCGCGGTGGTCGAGCAGGAAAAGCAGCGTATGGCGGCTTTCGTCGAGACGCTGGAAAAGGTGCGCGCTCAGCGCACGAAACTGGCTTGATCGCCTGAGTTCTCGAACAGGCCGGGGTGGGCATAGCCAGCCCGGCCCACCCCGCCGATCGGTTCAGGCGCGCTGCCCGGCGCCTGAAACCCTCAGGGCAGGGCAACGCCCGTGTATCGCGCCCGGGGCCGTATGAGATGCCCCGTTTCGATCTGCTCGAACGCGTGGGCCATCCAACCGACGGATCGGGCCAGAGCAAAGATTACGAACGGCGCCTCGGGCGGCAGCTTGAACGCCTCGCAGATCGATGCCAAGGCGAAATCGATATTGGGCCGTTCGCCCGTTAGCGCGACACCTTCCTGGCACACCGCCGCATAGACTTTGCCGATCTTGAAGCGCGTCAACAGCGCCGCAGCCCTGGAGTCGCCGTTGGGATACAAGGGATGCCCGAACGCGGGCAGCGCGTAGCCGCGTGCGCTGTATTCCCGCACGCTGGCGGCCGCCCCGTCGCGCTGCGCCGCAGCGTGTAGCTCTTTGACGCTCAGCGTCGACCCGCCATGCAGAGGCCCGGCCAGAGTTGCCAGACCGGCCATCAGACCGGCAGCCAACGAGGTTCCCGTCGAAACGGCCACGCGCGTGGCAAAGGTCGAGGCATTGAGTTCATGGTCGGCCAAAAGCACCAGGGCACGGCGCAGAAAATCCTGAGCCCTGGGTCTCTTCCAGCAGAGGGCCATGCGCCGATGCGCAGGAGCGCCGGGCTCTGGCGCGGGGCCCAGCATTGCCGCCATGACGTCTTCGAGCAAGCGCATTGCCTCCGGAACCAGCACCTGGCGTGCGCGGCCGCGCGACGGCGGATCGACGTCGACCCGCGTGGCGAGGACGGATAAAGCATTCGATAGGAGCGAGGCGTTGCGCGCTTGCGCCCGCCTGCGGCCTGGTCCGAAAACGATGTCCTCCGCGCCCCACAGCAGGCCGGCTGTCTGTTCCAGCGTCCACGTGTCGGAAAGCTCGACCGCATCGCACCCGCGATACCACAGCCGACCGTGCTCCACGGTGGAAATACCGGAGGCCAGCACCGGATCGCCCCACTCCATGGCCTGCTGGGCAACCGCAGCCGCGCTCCTGCGTCCCGTTCGCCGAACAGCCATGCGATCGATATCGGCGCGATGATAGAGACTGCGGCGAGGATCGCTCGGATCCGGTTTGGCGCGTATGCGGCCGCGGCTGACATTGGCGTACAGCGTCTGGGGCTGAACGCCGAGCAGGGCGAGCGCTGCTCGGGCCGGTATCCACGACATCGCGTTCTCCTGGCGCGTTGATGGTTCTTGGTCAATATTGATGATTGACATCAAGATTGACGTCAATTTCAACGGAAGTATCGTAGCTCCGGATTCAATCCTTCATCAATGCAGGAGAACGGACATGGACGTCACTTCGACGCTGCTCCATACGATATGGACTTCGCTGGGCGGCAGGGCAGACCAGACACAACGGGTCGAAATCACCGCACAAGGCGCCCTGCCCTCGGCCTTTCCGGTTACCGACCTGGCGGCCTCGTCCATGGCGGCGGCAGGTCTGGCCGTGGATGAGCTCAGGCAGGCGGCCGGCCATGACGCTTCCCGCCTCGCCGTAGACCGACGCCTGGCTTCGCTCTGGTTTTCGAGCTCGCTGCGGCCGCAGGGCTGGCGCGTACCGCCGCTATGGGATCCCATCGCCGGCAACTATGCGACCCGCGACGGCTGGATACGCCTGCACACCAACGCGCCGCATCACCGCGCCGCCGCCGAGCAGGTGCTGGGCAGCCATGCCGACCGCGCCGGCGTGGCCGCGGCGGTCTCGGCCTGGGATGCGCTGGAACTGGAGACCGCCATCGTCCAGGCCGGCGGCTGCGCGGCGCAAATGCGCAGCGCCCGCGAATGGGCCAGCCATCCGCAGGGCCAGGCCGTAGCCGCCGAACCGCTGATCCATATGCAAACGCATTCGGCATCCGGCCGTGCGCAACACGCCGCAGCCTTCGATCCGACCAGGCCGCTGCACGGATTGAAAGTGCTCGACCTCACGCGCGTGCTGGCCGGCCCCACCGCCACGCGCTTTCTGGCGGCCTACGGCGCGCAGGTGCTGCGCATCGATCCGCCGGGCTGGGACGAGCCAGGTCTCGTACCCGAGATGACGCTGGGCAAACGCTGCGCGCGCCTGAACTTGCACAGGCCGCAGGATCGCGCCGTGTTCGAGCAACTGCTGGCCGACGCGGACATCATCCTGCACGGCTATCGGTCGGACGCGCTCGAGCGGCTGGGATACGGCGCCGACTGGCGGCGATCCCGCAATCCCGGCCTTATCGACGTGAGTCTGGACGCCTACGGCTGGAGCGGCCCTTGGGCCGCGCGCCGCGGTTTCGACAGCCTGGTGCAAATGAGCAGCGGCATCGCGCACGCGGGCATGCTCTGGCAACAGACCGACAAGCCTTTTCCGCTGCCGGTGCAGGCGCTGGATTACGCCGCGGGCTATTTGCTGGCCGCCGCCGCGGTGCGCGGGGTCACGCTGCGCCTGACTGGCGCGGGCGCGCTGCAGGCTCGCACATCATTGGCCCAAACCGCCAAACTTCTGCTCGATCAGGGCACGGACAACCTCCAGGAACCCGCTCTCCCGCCCGAATCCGCCGACGATCTGGCCGCCACGATCGAACGCACGATATGGGGCGAGGCCCGACGCATCAACTGGCCCATTGCCCTGCCGGGTTGCCCGGCAAGCTGGCAGCATCCCGCCAGCGCGCTGGGTTCGGCGCTCGCGCAATGGGAAACCGAAGCGCGTTGAGCGATCGACGATCGACTACAAGCCGCCGTCGACCATGCGGTAGTAGTTGATCATCGCGCCGACATACAAGCGCCGCAAAGCATATAGCGGCAGCCCCTGGATCGGCGTGATCGGCACGGGCAGCGATCTGGCGTCGCCGCCGACCAGATACTGCGCGAACGCGCGGCCCATGGCGGTCTGCAAGCCGACACCGCGCCCCTGGCAGCCGATATCGGCTAGCAAGCCGGGCGCCGGCTCGTGCAGATGCGGCAGATAGTCGCGCGTGATCGCCACCCGGCCGCACCAACGGTGTTCGATGGGCTGGCCTGCAGCCTGAGGAAACATCTTGACCAGCACGCGCTCCAGGTGCGCCCAATCGGCCGGCCCCCTGGGTTCACGGAAGGGCCCGCGGCCGCCCATCAGCAGGCGCCCTTCGTGGTCGAGCCGGAAGTACAGCAGCAGATTGCGCGTATCGGACACCACATGCCCCTGCGCAAGGATGGTGTCGCGAATCGCGGGAGGCAGCGGCCGCGTGGCCACCTGGTAGGTACAGGCATCGATGATGGATTCCTGCAGTCCCGGCAAAAGCTTGCCCACATAGGCATTGGTGCACATCACCACGCGGTCGGCGGCGACCTGCGCGCCGCTGGCGGTGCGGGCCACCCATTGCGCCCCCTCGCGGCTCAAGGCGGCCACAGGACTGTCGGTATGAACGCGCGCGCCCGCGGCCAGCGCCGCCCTGGCCAGGCCTCGCACATAGGACAGGGGCTGGATGCCGCCGGCGCGCGTGTCGACCCAGCCGCCCTGGTAGCGGTCCGTGCCGATCAGCGCTTGCGCGCTGGCGCGGTCGAGCACCTGAACCTTGACGCCCAGACGCTCCCATTGCCGCGCACGCCCCTCGGTCAGCTTCACCGCGTCGGCCGTGTGCGCGCCCTGGATCCAGCCCGCGCGTCGGCGCGGCACGTCCATGCCGTGCTTGTCGATGAGGTCGAAAACCGCGTCGGCCGTGCCGCCGACGAACTGCAGCAGCCGAGGGCCGCGCTCGGGGCCATACATGGCCATCAGTTCGTCCGGGTCGTATTTCAAACCGGGAATGACCTGCCCGCCGTTGCGGCCCGATCCGCCGAAGCCGATCTCGCGCGCCTCCAGCACCACGACGCTCACGCCCTGCTCGGCCAGATGCAGCGCGGTGCTCAGGCCGGCGTAGCCCGCGCCGACGACGAGCACATCGGCCTTGGTCGACGCGGTCAAGGCTTGCGTCTGCGGCGCGGGCGCGGCCGTGGCCGCCCAAAGCGATTTCGACAGGGGAAACAAGACGTCCTGCGCCATGCCGGCTCCTTACATCGGATGCAGCACGCGGCGCAGGAAGTCCTGCGTGCGGGCATGCTGCGGGTGGTTCAGCACATCTCGGGCCGGGCCTTGCTCGACGACAACGCCGCCGTCGCAGAACAGGACGCGGTCGGCGACCTCGCGGGCGAAGCCGATTTCGTGCGTAACGACCATCATGGTCATGCCTGTGTCGGCCAACTGCCGCATCACGCCCAGCACGTCGCCCACCAGTTCGGGATCGAGCGCCGAGGTGGGTTCGTCGAACAGAATGGCCTTGGGTTGCATGGCCAGGGCGCGGGCGATGGCCACGCGCTGCTGCTGCCCGCCCGACAACTGCCCGGGATGCACGTCGATCTTGTCGGCCAGGCCCACCTTGGCCAGCAGGTCGCGGCCGCGCTCGACGACCTGGGCACGCGGCTCCTTCTTGACGTAGATCGGCGCCTCGATGACGTTTTCCAGGGCGGTGCGGTGCGGAAAGAGGTTAAAGCGCTGGAACACCATCGCCACCTGGGTGCGGATGGACACGATGGATGGCGCGTCGCAATCGACCTTGGTGCCGTCGACGAAGATCTCGCCCTGGTTGTAGCGTTCCAGGCCATTGATGCAGCGCAGGAGCGTGGACTTGCCCGAGCCCGACGGACCGATCACGCAGACCACTTCGCCGCGCTCGACCTTGGCGTCGATGCCTTTGAGCACTTCCAGCTTGCCGAAGTTCTTGTGCACACCCCGCAGTTGGATCATGGCTTCGCTCATCTGCGCGCCCCCTGTTTTTCGAAATGGCGCACGATGAGGATGAGCGGGATGCACATGATGAGATAAAGCATGGCCACGAGATTGAACACAGTGGCGTTGTTGAAGGTAGACACTGCGATCAGCTTGCCTTGCAAGGCAAGCTCGGCCACCGTGATGGTCGAGGCCTGGGAGGAATCCTTGAGCATCATGATCATGATGTTGCCGTAGGGCGGTAGCGCGATCTTGAACGCCTGCGGCAGGATCACCCGGCGCATGGTCAGCCCCCAGCCCATGCCCATGGACATGGCGGCCTCGATCTGGCCATGATCGATGGCCTGAATGGCTGCGCGGAAGTTCTCGGCCTGGTACGCCGAATACGCGATGCCCAGGCCGATGATGGACGCCTGCAGGGCCGACAACTCGATGCCGATATCCGGCATCACGAAGTAGATGTAGAACAGCAGGACAATGATGGGAATGCCGCGCAGCACATTGATGATGCCTGCGCTGATCTTGACCAGCCAGGGCCAGTTCGAGACCCGCATCAGGGCCCATACCAGGCCCAGCACCGTCGAAAACGCCAGAGAGCCCAGCGCCACCGCGATGGTGAGCTTGACTCCCTGGAGCAGTATGGGCAGGTACTCTGCCGCGTTGTGGAAGAACTCCATCATGTCGAGTTGCCGGACTTAATCCAGGCCCCACTTCTTGAGAATGGCGGGAATGGTGCCGTTAGCCTGGAGCTTGGCGAGCGACTTGTTGATCTCGGCCAGCAGCGCCGTGTCGTCTTTACGCGTCGCGATGGCCACGCCATTGACAACGACGGGTTTGTAAGACCGGTCCAGCTTCAGCTTGGGAAACTTGCCCTGCCCGATCGCATAAGCGGCAATGGGAAAATCCAGGAAACCCGCCTGGATGCGGCCCGCGTTGATGTCCGCCATGAGATCGGCCGTGGTGTCGTAGAGCTTGATCTCCTTGAACATGCCGCTGTCCTGCAGCGGTTTGACGAAAGCCGTGCCTACTTGCACGCCCACCGTCATACCTTTCATATCGGCAAAGCTCACGTAGGGCTTGTCGTCCGTCTTGGGTACCACCAGGCCTTCGCCATAGGAATAGACGGGCTCGGAAAAGCTGATCACCTTCTTGCGCTCGTCGGTGGCGAACATGGCGGCAGAGATAATGTCGATGCGCTTGGTCGTCAGCGACGAGATCAGCGCCGAAAACTGCATGGGCTCGATCTTGACCGCAAAACCATCGTCCTTGCCGATGGCGTCGATGATGTCGACCATCACGCCCTGGATGGTGTTGGTCTTGGCATCCAGAAAGGTGAACGGGCTGCCCGTGGGCGTGGAGCCCACCTTGAACACTTTCTCCGCGTAAGCGCTGCCGCTGGTCAGGGCGGCAGCAGTCATCACGGCCGCGATCGTCAGGAACTTGAGCTTCATGTCTACCCCTTTGCTGGTTGATTGAAAATGCAAAAAACTGCCCCGATCAAGGCCGGGGCGTGCCTGCGCCGGGCATCGAACGGCCGATGCCCCAGATCACTTCGGTTTCCGTCGTGCCAGGATTGCGCCAGCGGCGCCGCTCATTGCCCGCATAACAGAAACTGTCACCCGCCTTGAGCAACACCACGCGTTGCTCGAGCCACAGCTCGAGCTCGCCGCGCAGGACCACGCCGACCTGTTCGTCGGTATCGGTCACGAACAGCTCGTCGCCGCTGGAGCCGCCGGGTGCGAGTACGGCGCGGCACAAGTCCAGGCGACGGGAAGCAGGCGGGCTGAGCATCTCTTTGTAGACCCCGCGTTCGGGGTTGTCGACGCGGCGGTGGCCGCCGGCGCGGCGCACATGCCCGTCGATGTCGTCGTTGCCGGGGACAGCGTCGCGCAGCAGATGCTCGGCCGGCACGCCGTATTCGCGCGCCAGGGATTGCAGCACTTTGATCGAGGGCGAACTCAGGCCGCGTTCGACCTGGCTCAGCAGGCCCAGTGAGATGCCGCAAGCCCCCGCCACGTCGGCCAGCGAACGGCGGCGCTGCTTGCGCAGATGGCGCAGCTGCTCTCCCAGCCAGAGATCGACCAGGCTTTTGGCATGTATGGGTGCGGCGCTCGCCATCGGCACAATGAAAATTTCATAAATATGGAATTTTCAATCCTAGGTTCGTGCACAGTGCGGCAACAAGCTGGGGAATTCCCTAAAATAGACAAGAAACCTTGCTGGAACCCGCCGCTATGAAGTCCCTGTGTTTTGCCGCACTTTTTGCCGCATGCCTCGCCGGCTGCGCATCCACGTCCCCTCATGCGAGCCTGCCGGCCAGCCGGCCCGTGGCGTCCGGCACTTTCGGCCCGCTCCTAGCCGAAGGCGTCAAATCCGCGAGCTCGGCGTCGCAGGGACCGCGGATTGCCGTCGGCACCCGCTATGCCGATGAGCCCTTGAATCTGCCCTGGTTTCTGAACGACGCCATAGACGCCGCGAACGGCCGATGAAACCGCGATATCTCGCAGACTTCAGGAGGAGCGCTTGGGCAGCGATGCCAGAAAGCGCTCGTCTTCGCGTGCGAGCCGACCTGCTGCGCGCGCCTGCTCGATCAAATCGGGGCGGCGCTCGGCGGTGAGCGAGAGAGACTGCTCGCGCCGCCAGCGGGCGATGCGAGCATGGTGACCGCTGAGCAGCGGCTCGGGAACGGGCACGCCCTCGTAGACTTCGGGGCGTGTGTAATGCGGGCTGTCGAGCAGGCCGTCCAGCGCGGGATTGAACGAGTCCTGCAAGGCGGAATCGTCGTCGTTGAGCACGCCGGGCAAAAGGCGCACTGCGGCGTCGATCATGGCTAGCGCCGCAATTTCGCCGCCTGACAACACGAAGTCGCCCAGCGACCACTCCTGCGTGACGCGCCGATCGATGAAACGCTGGTCCACGCCTTCGTAGCGGCCGCAGATGAAAATGGCGCCCTGCCTTGTCGAGGCCAGCTCCTGCGCTTCGCGCTGGCCATAACGCCGGCCCGTAGGCGCGAGCAGCACGACGGGCGCTTCGCGCAGCCCTTGCGCGTCGCGCTCGGCCTGAGCGGCATCGACCGCGGCCTCGAGCGGCGCGGCCAGCATCACCATACCCGGGCCGCCGCCATAAGGCCGGTCGTCCACGGTACGATGCGCATCGTGCGTGAAATCGCGCGGATTCCAGGCCTTGAGCGACCAGATGCCCTGCGCATGCGCGCGGCCGGTCACACCCTGGTCGCGGACCAGACCGAACATATCGGGAAACAGGGTGACGGCGTCAAAGCGCATGATCGCGGACCTCGGTTCTGGAAGCCGGCCGGCGGCCGACGCGACCTCAGTAATCGGCGGGCCAGTCGCTGTCGATGCGGCGCGCGGCCAGATCGACGGCCTGGATATGGGCCTGAACGAAGGGTATCAACAATTCCTGCGGGCGCCCCTTGGCGTCGGGCACGAGCTGCAAGACGCCGGAAACATCGGCTGCCTTGCGCTGTACGCGCAAGATGGCGTGCGCTCCGTTGTCCAACACCTCGACCACCGGGCCCAGCAGTTGGGGCTCGGCACCCTGTTCGGAGGTGTAGACGTCGCAGCCTATCAGGTCGACCCAGTAGTACTCGCCTTCGGCTGCAGCGGGAAAGGCGCTGCGCGAAGCCATGATGACATAACCGCGCATGGCCTCGGCCTGATTGCGATCAGCCACACCCTGCAATTGCGCCACGACCGCGGCGCCCTGGGCACGCGCTTGTACGACAGGATAGGCGATCGGCGCGGGAGCGGCGGTCTTGCTGCCCCTGTCGTTCAGTAGCGGCGCCGCGGGGCGTACCAGCCACCACGCCTTGGCCGAACGCAGCACGTCGGCCTGCGCCGAGTGCGGCTGCACCTTGACCCAGCCCTTGATGCCGTAGGCCCCAGTAATGCGGCCCAGCTCGACCAGGTCGGTCGGTGCGGAACTCATTGTGCCCGGATCAGGCAGCGATCTTGGCCGAGTATTCCTTGACCAGGCGTTCCACGGAGGGCGACAGCTGGGCACCGTTGCCGGTCCAGTATTGAACGCGATCCAGGGAGATGCGCAGGTTTTCAGAACCTTCGTTGCCCACGGGGTTGTAGAAACCCACGCGTTCGATGAAACGGCCGTCGCGGCGGTTACGCGAATCGGTAGCAACCAGGTTGTAGAACGGGCGCTTCTTGGAGCCGCCCCGAGCCAGACGAATGACCACCATGGTAGGTAATCCTATGAATTAGTTTGGGAAACCCAAGATTCTAGCAGTTTTTGATGCTGCTCTGCAATGTGGCACTTTAAAACCTTCAGATTGCTCCGGGGTCCACGGCTCGCAACGGCCTCATGCGTCGGGCTTACAACACACCCGGCTTGTGCTGCCTTTACCGCCGCTTCAGGAAGTGGCGGGTACTGCCCTCTTGCTGCTGCTGGGCCAGCAGTTCGTTTCCGGTCTGCCGGCAAAAGGCCTGGAAATCCCGCACGGCGCTGGGATCGGTCGTGATCACACAGAGTACTTCGCCGCTGATCATCTGGGCCAGAGTTTTCTTGGCGCGCAGGATGGGCAGCGGGCAGTTCAGACCGGTGGCGTCCACCTCGTGCTGCCAGACCGGCAGGCCGGTCTGGGTGGCATCGGAGAGATCAGAGGCGCTCATCGACCCACTTCTGCACGCTGGCGATGGCTGCCGGCAGGGCACGCGCGTCAGTGCCGCCGCCCATGGCCATGTCGGGGCGGCCGCCGCCCTTGCCGCCCACCTGGCCGGCCACGAAGCCCAGCAGGTCGCCGGCCTTGATCTTGCCGGTGAGGTCGTTGGTGACGCCGGCGGCCAGACTGATCTTGCCCTCGCCGCCCGCGGCCAGCACCACCACGGCGGACTTGAGCTTGTCTTTAAGACTGTCGATCATGCCGCGCAGGGCCTTGGGATCGACTTCGCCCAGGCTGGCAGCCACAAGCTTGACGCCCTTGACGTCGGCGGCATTGCCGGCCAGGTCGTTGCCGGCGCTGGCTGCCAGCTTGCCGCGGGCCTGCTCCAGGTCTTTTTCCAGGGCCTTGATCTGGTCCTGTACCTGCGTGATGCGCTCGGACAGTTCGGGGACGGGGGTGCGCAGCTGGCCCGCAACCTTGGCCAGCAGCGCGTTCTGCCCCTGAGCCCAGTGCAGGGCGTTGTCGCCCGTGATGGCTTCGACGCGGCGCACGCCGGCGGCCACGCCCGATTCGGACAGGATCTTGAAGAGACCGATGTCGCCGGTGCGCTGCACATGCGTGCCGCCGCACAGTTCGCGCGAAAAACCGATGTCGAGCACACGCACGGTGTCGCCGTATTTTTCGCCGAAGAGCGCCATGGCGCCTTCCTGCACCGCATCGTCGAAGGCCATGACACGGGCCTGGGTGGCCTGGTTGGCCAGGACTTCGGCGTTGACGATTTCCTCGACCCGGGCGATCTGTTCGGCCGTCATGGGCGCGTCGTGCGCGAAGTCGAAGCGGGTCTTGTCGGGATCGACCAGCGAACCGCGCTGCTGCACATGGGCGCCCAGCACCTGGCGCAGCGCCTTGTGCATGAGGTGAGTGGCCGAATGGTTGCGCACGGTGCGCGCGCGGCGCACGGCGTCGACCTTGGCCAGCAGGGTGTCGCCGACCTTGAGCGCGCCCGATTCGAGCGTGCCGTGATGGCCGAACACGCCGGCCTGGATCTTGAGCGTATCGGCAACGGCGAAGCGCACATTGCCGCCTTCCAGCAGGCCCGTGTCGCCCACCTGGCCGCCGGATTCGGCGTAGAACGGCGTGGCATCGAGCACCACCACCGCGTTTTGGCCGGCCGCGACCGCATCGACCTGCGTACCGTCCACGTACAGCGCCGTGACCTTGACGCCGGAGAGCTCCAGATGGTCGTAGCCCTCGAAGCGCGTCTGCGAGCCTTCATAGGACAGGCCTTCGGCCATCTTGAACTTGCCGGCGGCGCGGGCTTGCTTGCGCTGGTTTTCCATGGCGGCTTCGAAGCCCGCCATGTCGACCTCGACTTCACGCTCGCGGCAGATGTCGGCCGTGAGGTCGACCGGGAAGCCGTAGGTGTCGTACAGCGTGAAGAGCGTGTTGCCGTCGAGCTGGCCGCCCTTGGCCATGCCCGCCAGGGCCACGTCGAGGATCTTCATGCCGTTTTCCAGCGTTTCGCCGAAGCGCTCTTCTTCTTGCTTGAGCACCTGGGCCACGCGGGAGGCAGCCTGGGCCAGTTCGGGATAGGCCGCGCCCATCTCCTTGACCAGATCTGCCACCAGGCGATGGAAGAAAGGCTTGGTCTGGCCCAGCTTGTAGCCGTGGCGCAGCGCGCGGCGGATGATGCGGCGCAGGACGTAGCCGCGGCCTTCATTGCTGGGAATGACGCCGTCTACCACCAGGAACGAGCAGGCGCGGATGTGGTCGGCGATGACCTTGAGCGAGTTCTCGGTCAGATCCGCGGTTTGGGTTTCGCGCGCGGCGGCCTGGATCAGGCTCTGGAAGAGATCGATCTCGTAGTTGGAGTGCACGTGCTGCAGCACGGCGGCGATGCGCTCCAGGCCCATGCCGGTATCGACGCAGGGCTTGGGCAAGCGCGGCATGTTGCCGGCCGCATCACGCTCGAACTGCATGAACACCAGGTTCCAGATCTCGATGTAGCGGTCGCCGTCTTCTTCGGGCGACCCCGGGGGGCCGCCCCAGATTTCCGGGCCATGGTCGAAGAAGATTTCCGAACAGGGGCCGCAGGGGCCGGTATCAGCCATCTGCCAGAAATTGTCGGACGCATAACGCGCGCCCTTGTTGTCGCCGATGCGGATGATGCGCTCGGCGGGCACGCCGATTTCCTTGGCCCAGATGTCGTAGGCCTCGTCGTCTTCTTGATAGACGGTGACCCACAGCTTGTCCTTGGGCAGCTTGTAGACCTCGGTCAGCAGCTCCCAAGCATAGTGGATGGCATCTTTCTTGAAGTAGTCGCCGAAGCTGAAATTGCCCAGCATCTCGAAGAAAGTGTGGTGGCGCGCGGTGTAGCCGACGTTTTCCAGGTCGTTGTGCTTGCCGCCGGCGCGCACGCTGCGCTGCGCCGTGGTGGCGCGCGAGTAGCTGCGCGATTCCTTGCCGGTGAAGACGTCCTTGAACTGGACCATGCCCGAGTTGGTGAAGAGCAGCGTGGGGTCGTTGCCCGGCACCAGCGAGGAGGACGGCACGACGGTGTGGCCCTTGGACTGGAAGAATTGCAGGAATTTCTGGCGAATCTCGGAGACTTTCATCGTCGACGAAGGAAAGAGAATTTAAGCGAATCTTTCATTCTAACAGCGTGCATTCCTGTCAAGGAATGCAGGCGTAAACAGTCCGGTCGAATGAATAACCGTTGGACGAAGCCTGTCCCGACAGGCTCACATACCTGGTTCTGGGCGGGCACGAGCAGGAACCCGTGGCCGCATTGGGAGAAACGCATCCTCCGCCGAATGTCGGAACGGTATAAAAAGTCGTCGATCCTCCGAAGCCGGTCCATACCCCCGACTGGCAAGAAAGCAATAGCCCTTCGGGTGTGCGCCCCACAAGGCCGTTAGGGCTGCAGGCGCCGCCCGGAGCGGCCTGGCCCGCTATCTGCAAATATTCGTTGGCCTGCAGGCGTTTGCCCGTCACCGATCCCGCTACAGTCAGCCCCGCCTTGAGTTGCGGATCGCGCTCGTCGAAGCGCCGCACGTACTGAGCGGCCGTGGCCATATCCATGCCGGCCCACAAGACGGGCGTGCCTGCCGGCAAGGGGTCGCTTTCCGAAGCATAGGGATTGGGAAAGTCGAATGTCCTGCCGCGCAGCCGGCTTGCATTCCCCGCCGTCGCATGACCGCCATAGCCCCCGGCAGCCTCGGCAAACACCGCCATGCGCATCAGGTCGGGCCTGCCTTGCCTATCGGACAAGGGCGTAGATGCGTAAATCAGCGCATCGACCCGGCAGGCTTCGCCCGGGCAGGCCGACGGCGCGGCCAGGCGCACCTGGGCCGTTCCGCCCATCGGGGACAACTCCGGAAAACCCTGAGGCAGCAGACCTTGGGCTTTGAACTCGGCCAGCGTCGGTGCGTGCACATCGGCATATATCGGTCCGCCGTCCGGCCCGACGGGCGGTCTGCCCTCGGACAAGACATCGAAATGGCGCTCCAGCATGCGATAGGCGGCGTTGCGTATCTCCTGCATCCATGCTCCCGTCGCACGGGCCGTCGCGTCATCGGCCTGACGCATCAGGGCCGCCGCCCCCCATATCAGCATCAAAGTTCCGATCAGCAGGGCAACGGACAGTTCGAGCAGGGCGAAACCGCGCTGCCGCGCGGATTGCCGTGCGTATCGACGGCCAGACATCGCCACGGCGCGCATGCTTCAGCGCACCGTGAAGACAAAGGTATTGCTGTCGCCCTGCGCACACTGCGCCTCCGCGCGCGCCGCCACGTAAGTCAGGGGCGGCGTGGCCGTGCTGTCCTTGACCAGCACCGAACCGCTCTGCCCCTGCACGGCGATGATTTCGGCCGAACGCTGCATGACCGAGGCCAGACTGGGACAGGCGGCATGGCTGACTCGGTTGAGTGTGACGGCAAACCCCGATCCGGCGCCGCCCGACGCAAAGGACACCGGTTCGACAGTGATCACGCCGTTGCCGGAGGTTCCCGCTCCACCCAGTCCATGCGCCACCAGGGCGGCAGCCCCGGTGCCGCTGACCGACAGCACGCTGGAATCGCGCACGGCATTGGCCAGCGTGCCGGTATCGACCTCGGCATAAGGCGTGGTTCCCGCCCCTTGCGCATTGGTCTTGGTGCGCGCTACGAAACGCTGCAGCTCACGACCCACCTCGGGCACTTTGTTCTCGATTACGTAGTTGCCTATGGCCGGAATGCCGATAATGGCGGCCAGCAGAATGATGGCCGCCACGATAGACACTTCGATCAAGGAAAAGCCGCATTGGCGCGAAACCTGGCGGGAAATGGCGATGGGCATGGAGAGCTCCTGACGAACTGCGATAAAAGGATGGGCCGCGCGCGCGATCTAGCCGACGGCATGGAACTGCATCAAGGCGCGCCTGAGCTCGTCTATGGCCGCGTAGTGCCACAAGGTCAACCCGATCACGGCGCCTGCCGAACCCAGCAAACACAGCCATCGCAAGACCTGCGCCTGTCGGCGCAACCGCGCACAAGCATATGACTCGACACGCAAGCGGGTCTGCTGCAGGCCGTCGACCAGGCCGTGCGCAGCGCTCATGTCGGCCAGAAACCACCAGAGCTCGCGGTCCAGCATGCCCGTATCCAGGCTATCGACGCCGACAATGCCAGCATCGATGCGCGCCAGCATCGATGCGACGTGCGAGGCCAGCCACGGGCGCGCGTTCCAGGCCAGGCTGGAAAGCGCCTCGCGCAATCGGGTATCGATATTGCCGCGCCTGTGCAGCAACACCCCGAGCATGGCCAGAAAGCGGATCGCATGGAAATCGCGGTACAGCCGCCAGACCAGAAGGCGATCCAGGCGTGCGCGCAATCGCCCTGTCAGATTGGGCAGACTCCATAAGCCCAGCGCCGCGCCGGCCGGCAGGCCGAAAGCCCATGCAGCGAAGGTGCGTCGCACACCCTGGGCCAGGGAGTAGAGTCTGCGCGTCACCGGCCCGAGGTAGTCCTCCGGCAAGCTTTGGAATACCTGCTGCAGACGCGGCACTGTATAAAGCGGTATGGCGCAAAGCAGCGCGCAGGCCACGCACGCGGCAACCAGGCCAGCAGCCGTCGTGGCGATCAACTCGGCTCGCAGGCCGCGCATCAGACGCGTTACATGAGCCAGATCCCGCAATACCTCGATGAGCGCCTCGCCGCCCGCTTGCTGTCCCGCGGCGACAAGCAGACATTCGTCGTCAGGCAGCACCCCCGTCCAGGCCGCGGCCAGGTCGCCGCCGGTTTCCTGATAGCGTCGCGCCCAATGTTTCGAGAGACGGCCGCGCACCGACGAGGGACCGTAGCGCAAAGCGTCGTCCTCGAAGTGATCGAGCAGGGTCTTGCGCCCCTGCAAGGCGCCCAGCATTTCGGCCAGATAAGCGTAGTAATCCGCGCGAGCGGCCCTGAACTGCCAGGCATCCCGTCGAGCCTGATTGCGCAGCATCCAGCGCGACCAGATCGCAATCGATGCCGTCATCCCTGCGCCGATCGACGACCTCATGACGGCACTCGCCTGCGCGCCCAACCGCACAGACCGAACTGACGGGCCAACGCGCGGGCGTCTATCTCGCCTTGCAAAGCCTTGTAGACCGCGCAAAGGCTGACGGCCTTGCCTGTCATGTCGGAATCGTCCGCCGGCGTGCGCGGCAGGCCGGCAAGATGACGCATCAGGGACGGGTTGTCGCGGCGGCGTATGCAGTCGAGCAAAATTGCATCGTCGGCAGGCTCGAACATTTCGGCTACTACCGTACGGCCGGCACACCCCGACAACGCCATGCGCTCTAAGCCCGGGCGATTGCATGCCGGACAACCTGCCGGATTGCGCACACGCAACCGGCGCGGCTCCGCGCCGAAAACGCGACCGAATTCGTCGGCCCAGGCGCGCCACGCCGGGATCGCTTCGCGCAGGGGTTCTCTGCGCGAGCAGGCATCTCGCCACAGGGCATCGATAGGCAGTGCGCAAGCCGGGCACAGACGCGGCAGAAGCGTCTGATAGACCAGCAGCTTGAGCACGCCTGGGGTGGCGAGAAAATCCCGCGATATGCCGATGAAATCCGAGGCCAGGCGTTCGGGGATCATCAGCGCCGATCCGGTATGGGTCGTCGTGTAGACGCTGGCGCCGCTGCCGGCCAGATCCATGAAGGCACGGCCGGTCTCGTGATCGCGCACTTCGCCGATCAGCAGGTCGTTCATGGCCGAGCGTTTGATGGTCCGCAGCTTGGCGTCGAAGGGATGTTGCGGCTCGGCGCTCAACGAACGGCCCACGGTATTTTGCAAGGCATTGCCGATCAGGTATTCGACCGGGTCTTCGAGCGTGATGACCTTGCGCGCCGGATCGATCCCGCGCATCAAGGTGGCCAGCGTCGTAGACTTGCCCGACCCGACGATGCCGGCAATGACGATGGCGCCGCCTTCGCGTTCGCGCGCGGCCTCCAGCGCGCGCTCCTGGGACGGCAGATACCCCAGCTGCGAGAGCGTGGAGCCGCCGTCCGGCGTGTCCAGCCGCAGCAGACGCAAGCAGACAGATGGCCCCGCATCGGCCGCCAGCGAAGCCCAGCGCAACGTAAACGCCGCGCCGTCCACTTGCATGGCGATGCGCCCTTGCTGCTCGATGCGCGGATCGAACACGGCGCCGTTGCCGCCGCGCACGTCCATCCATGCCACGGCCAGCACCTCGTGCAGCGTCGAGGCTGCGATACCTTCGAAGCACTCTGGCGCCACATAGGCGCCGTTGATGGTGTAGCGCACCTGCGAGGCCCCGCCTCGCTCGTTTACATTGACATGCAGATCGCTCGCCCCTGCGCGCACCCCCCAACGCACGAACTCGGCAAACATCGAAGCCAGCGCGGAACGCCGCGCAGGCGATGCCGGCACGCCTGCGCGATCGGTGGACGCCCCGCGGAACTGGCCGCGCGCTACCGTGAGCAACAACGAAGGCGCGACGATATATCGATGCGGCTGCGCCATGCGCAACCCGCGCCGCAGCAGCATGCGCCCGAGTTCGTCGGCCTGATCGCCATCCACGTAGTCTGCCAGCGCGAACAGGGCGGCACGGCCGTCCTCGAACAGAACCGGGCAGACGCGACCTGATAGTGCCGCCAGATCGAAATCGGCACCCAGCGAGCGCGCAAAGCGCGGCGTCAACGCGGCGAGATCGTCGGGCGATTCCAGCACGGGCCACGCCGGCGCGACCGGTCGCACGGTTCCATGCAGGCGTCCATCGACCGATTCGGCGACACGCGGTTCAGTCATGGCTTGCCTCCGCTCTGTGCAGGCAAGCGGTACGCTGCGTTTCCCGCCAGCTCAGGCGCACGCACGGCTGCTCGATGCGCACCAGGCTATAGCGCGGCTCGCCGGTTGCGTCATCGATGCCTTGCGGCCAGCGCCGGCCTTGGCGGTAGCGCCACAGTTCTCCATTGACCGCAATGTCGGCGTACAGCGACTGTCCCACGCCATAGATCGCCACAACATCCAGACGATCGTGCGCGTCGCCGGAAGGCGCGGTTCGGACAGCCGGCACGGTATCGGACGATGCGGGAGGCGGCGCGAGGCCCCGCGGAACGGCGAGCCAGTCTTGGGCCCGCTCCAACCGCTTTCCCGCCGCCGCTTGCGCATCGGCTCTCAGCAAGTCCAGCACGGTGTCGGACTCCGGCCAGGGCGTCTCCGCGGGCTCGAGGTTGGACGACTCGGCCTTTGCAACCGTCCGCTCGGCTCTTTTTTCGGCTGCATGCGCCGGCCCCGGCCAATTCGCCAAAAGAAACGCGGCAAGGCAGATCCACCGCGCGTCCCGGCGCAACTCAATGCAATTCATAAACAGTCCCTTGTAGTTGGGCAAGCAGCACGCTTGCGGCAAGCGCGGACGGGCGACCTGCGTCGATACGCAGCGTGAAGGAAGACCAGGAGGCCACCGTGCTGTGCAAAGCCAGCACGCCAAACGAACGCAAGGGTCCGGACACCGACAGCGCGCGCGTGCGCAAGCCAGGCAGGTTCCCCGCATTGGGCACGGTTCGATTCGCCGTTACAGCGGGCTCCACCGGCAAACCCAGCCTGACCTCCGAAAAAGCGGGATAGATGCGCTGAAGATTGCCCAGAAATGCCTGCGGCGCGCGCCTGGGCAGCGTCACTTTGGCCAACGTCGTGCTCGCACCCTGCAACCGCCACCGCAGGACGCTGTGATCCAAGGCTTCGAATCCCGGGTTCAAGCCTTGGGGTGCCGCGGCCGCGAAGGCCTCGAAGGTTGCCTGGGATTGCGCGCGCGCATAGTGCGCGGCGCACTGCCAATCCTGACCCTGCGGTACGCAGCTGATGCGCTGCAAGCTCCAACCGCGCAAGGCAAGTGGAATGCGATGCATCGATTCCGTGAGGCGCTTCAGATCTGCGGGCGTATGAATGCGCACGCTGTCGCGCCAGGCGTCGATGGCTGCCTGCCGCGCAGCGGTCGGATCCGAGGCAGAAGGCACCGACGCGCGAAAGATGCGCCAGCGCTCCCAGGCTTGGGGCGCAAGCAGGAACAACGCAGCACCCAGGACGCTGGCGCGCACGGGCCAGGGCAGACTGCCCCAGCGCGTGTTCATGGGAAGAAGCCGCGACCCCGCGTCGAGCGATCGCAAGATGAGATCGAGCAGGGTGCCGTCTTCGATCAGACGCAGCGCCGGTCGCTGCGTCTGCAACGCACGCAAGGCCTGCTCGGCGGCCTCTCGGCTGGGATAGAGATGATCGCCGCGCGACATGACCGCGCCGTCCTGAGCGGCGACCAGCCAGTGCCGACCGTCCGGCAGGGCCAGCACGCTGCAGACGGATCCTTCTGCATGCAATTGAGCGTAGGCCTGGGCTGCGGCGTGTAAATCGCCCCGCGGCATGCCTCGCCCAAGACGGATGCATCCTCCTGCCGCCGCGCGCAGCCCACCCGCCACATAATGCGTGGCCTTGAGCTGGCGCGCGCGAGCGCGCGCCATGGCGGCCACGTGACTGCCCACCAGAGCAAACCAGGTCAGACCGAATACCAGCGTCGGTCCCGATTCTTCGCGCCGCAGAATGCACGTCTGATCGGGCGCTTGCTTCACGGCGCCCCTCATAGGCCGTCCTCGACCTGGGCAGTGATGAGCACCACCGTCGTCAGGCGCTCCTTGCCTCCCTTGTCCAGTCCTCCCGTCAGCAAGGGCGCATCCGGTGCTAGGCGACGGCGTTCGAATTCGTCATCGCGGCGGTCGAAGCCGGACAATATGACCGGCACGCCGGGACGCAACTCGACCTGCTGCACCACGCCGCTGCCGTCCACATTGAGCTGCTGCACCTGCAATTGGTTGTCTTTCTCGCCGAAAGAAATCGATTTGAGCGGCTGCGCCACCGTGTTGTCGTATGACACCGACAGCAGAATGCTGCCGTCGTCCTGCGCATCGGGGATCAGCGTCAGCAAAGTGCCTACGGTCTCCTGCTTCTGCGAAATGGAAACCGACGGCAAAGCGGCCGTCACGCCGCTGGAAGCCGACGCTACAGCTACGCTCTGTACTTGGTCGATGTACGTGAACGTCGAGCGTACGGCATGAGTAACGGGGCGGCGGTTGAGCGTGAGCAACGGAATGCTGGCGTGCCGCAGCACTGCGCCGCGCTCGCTCAATGCGGAAACGATGGCGCGCGAACCCTGGAACGGACCTGAAGCGACGCCGGCCTGTACGCCCCCGGCAGCCGCGATCGCACCCGCGCCCGACGACATGCCGCCTTCGACCGCGCTGCGCAGACTCGCATAGACGGCCGACCAGTCCAGGCCGGCTTCGGAGGTGTCTTTGGCCGCCAGGGTGATCTCTTCGAACACCAATCGCACCCGGCGCGTCAGGACGCGATTCTCGCGCTCGATGAATTCGGCGATTCGATCCAGCACGTCGGGCGTGTCGGTGACCACCAGCGCCGTCCCGCCCTTATCTACCTCGGCGATCACGCCCGACCGCGTCAAAAACGGCTCGAGCCGATGACGCACGGCCTGCAGGGCTTGTTGCTCGCCCGAACTGAACGCAGTGCTGGAGCTGCTCTCGAAACCTCCGCTCTGCGGATTGGCCGTGCGCCCCAGGCGGGCATCGACCCGGCTGGCCAGCGTCATGGCGCGCACGTCGAAAACGCGGGTCTGCGTTCGATAGAATTCGATGGCGCCCTGGCGATAGCGCCAATGCAGGTAGAGCTGCGCGGCCAACGCGTCGAGCGTGTCGGCCAAGGGGCGTGGACCGCTCTGCACCTCGACGCGCGTGGCACCGGAAACAACCAATGGGGCCTTCTCTGCCAATCGGGGCAGGAACATCTCGTACGGCAGCAAGGCATCGGGATGAACCCGAACCGCGATACCCGTGGCCCGATACAAGCGCTCGGCAATGCCGGGAAGGTCCATGCGCCCGGCGAAAAGCAGCGTAATGTCGACATTGGCCCGCAAAGCAGGCGGCAGCAGCACCTCTCGCGCCAAAGGCTGCGCCGGCCCGGCCAGCCAAGGTCTGGCCACCTCCTGTGCGGACTTGCGCGCCTCGACATCGACCAGTCCCTGCTTGAAGCGACGCTGCTGGGTGTCGAGTCTCTGCTGGGCATCACCGGCCTTGGCCTGCAAGGCCGCTATCTTCTGCGGTAGCGCACAGCCATTGAGTACGCCTGCAATGCTCAGCAGAGCGAAAACGACGCGGCGGCTCATGACGAGGCTCCGGCCGGGACGCTCGATCGGTCGCACATTTGCGTGTAGGCCACGACGCGCAGGACCTGGTTGGCATAGAAGCAAGGCTGCACCGGACGTTCGGATAGTTCGGTAGCCGCAAGGAGCGCCCGGACCGCCTCCTTGAAATCACCTGGAAATTGGGCGGTCCCGGCCAGGGGAATATCGACGTCGACCGCCCAGTGTTGCGGCTCGAAGGTCCAGCCCGATGAAGCCGCCCAGCGCGACAGCACGCCGCGCAGCGTCGAGTCGGGCGGTCCGGCGCGCAATGCCGTCGGCATGGGAGCATGAGGGGACTTAGGCGTGGGAGCTTGTGTGAACGCGGCTTGCGGCGAAGGGGAAGGCGGGACGCGGGAAGGCGGCGCCAGGGCTATTTCGGTCAGCGGCGCATGCCTACCCAGGATCGGCCTGGATGGCGATCTGTCTTGCGTGCTTTTCTCGGCGCCGGATTGCGCTGACGACGCATCATGCTGCGCTTTCGGCGCCTCTACCGAGGCCTGCGGCGCTTGCGTCGCCGCGACTGCGGCCCCATTCTGCCGCGCAGCACGCGCCGTATAGCGGCCGCCGCGCAACACCAGAGACTGCCAAGTCCCTTCGATGATCACGTAAGGATCCTGGCGGCGATACGCCAAAGGGACGTCGCCTTGCGGCGTACTGGCGAAAATCGCGGGCACCTGCTGCCCGGCCGCGAACTGCAGCCATATCTGCCGGCCCGTGCCGAACACCTGCAGCGGTCCGACTGCCGGATCGCCGGACAGGCGCCAGTTGAAATCGTATTGCCCCGCCCCGCTCTGCTCGAACGCCGCGCCGCCCGGCAAAGCGCAGCCGGCCAGCAAGGCCAGGCATAGCAGACTCATGATGCGCACCATGCAAACCTCGATCGAAATGACATCAAGGGGCATGATCGGCTGCGCGGCGATCAGCGACTAGACGTACATCTGCGCATGGATGGTTTGGTCACTCGAACGAGCGCTCCGCCCGAAGACACGATCAAGGCGCCGGCATGAGATAGGCGCGCGACACACCACGCAGCGAACTGCATACGAGTAGCTCATCTGCCGCCAGCAGATCGCTGCGCGACAGCGCGCGTTCGACCGCGCCCAACCGGCGCAGGAGCCGGGCACGCATCACGCCCGGCAGCAAACCGCTTGCGAGCGATGGTGTGTGCCAGCGGCCGCCGCACTTGATGAAGACATTGCTTCTGGCCCCTTCAGTCATGTCTCCCCGCTGGTTGAAGAACACGGTATCGAAAGCGCCCAGGGCGTCGGCTTCGTGTATGGCGGCATCGTAATGGCTGCGCAGAGAAGTCTTGTGATGCAACAGCGCGATTTCTTCGCCTGGCACAGGCGTCCGAGCCAGCACAAGCCCGACGCTGCCGCCGCGTTTGAACGATTGCGTCGGCGACGACGCCACGCGGCAAGCACCGTCGTGCGCCAAGTCCACGCGAACGCGATACGTGCCGTCGAGCGCCAGGCTTAGCACATGCTCGATCACCTGCCGTCGGATATCCGACTTGTCGCAGCGAAACCCCAGCGCTGCGGCGCTCTCGCGCAAACGCGCCAGATGTGCGTCGAGCCGCAGAGGCCTGCATCCCGGCCGAACCCGTAAGGTCTCGAACAAGGTGAAGCCCGGGTCCATGCTTTCGACGAACTGCGCTTTCAAGCGGGTCTCTTCATATTCGGACTGCGAAGACGAGTCGATCACGATGCCGCCGCCCACGCCCAGTTCCGCCGAGCGCAGGCCCTTGCGCGACGGGCCGATCGCCAGCGTGCGTATGGCCACCGACAGGCCGAAGTCGCCGCAGCGGCGTCCCGCCTTGGGCGCATCCATCCAGCCGATCGCGCCGGTATAGATCCCGCGCGGCGTGGTCTCCAGCTGCGCGATCAACTGCATGGTCCGATGCTTGGGCGCGCCCGTGATGGAGCCGCAGGGAAACAGCGCGCGCAGGATGTCCGGAAACGGGATCTGCGGATCGATTTCGGATTCGATCACCGACGTCATCTGATGCACTGTGCGGTAGGTCTCCACCGCGAAGAGCTTGGGCACCTTGACCGAGCCCGTGACCGAGACCATGCCCAGGTCGTTGCGCAGCAGATCGACGATCATGAGGTTTTCGGCGCGGTTCTTCTCGTCCTGCGCCAGCCAGGCGGCCGCTTGTGCGTCGAGCGCGGCGTCGGCTTCGCGGCCGGCGGTTCCCTTCATCGGACGCGCGCCAAGGCCGCCGTCGCAATGCGCAAGGAAGAGTTCCGGCGAGCACGAGAGCACCCAACGATCACCAGCGCCGGCGTCATCCGCAGGCAGCGCCATCAGTGCGCCGAAAGGCACGGGCTGGTGCGTGCGCAGGCGGCGATATAAGGCCAGAGGCGAGCCCAGCACATCGCCGTTCAGCCGATAGGTGTAATTGACCTGGTAAGTCTCTCCGGCCCGTATCAGTTCGCGCACGCGGTCGATCGAGCGGTCAAAGGCGGCGCGATCGACGGAAGGCCGCAGACGCAAAACGCCCGCGGGTGCCGGGTCGGTCCGCCCCTCCGTCGCAGCCAGCCATGCCGAGACCTCGTTGCACGATAGGCGCTCCATTTTGCGGAAAAGCAGGATACGCAGCGCGCTGACGTCGTCGGCCGCAAGCTTGCCGTGCCCGGCGCGCAGCAGCTTGGCGCCCCACTCGTAATCGGCCATGAAGACGCAGTGCAGGCCCGCGCGCATCGCGTCTTCGGCCTGTCTCCAGACATCATCGAGGGTTTCGGGATCGCTGCAACGCAGCGCTTTCGCGAACGCTGTGTAGAGGCGGCTGGTCGGCACCGCGCCGGTCGACGAGGCATCGTCGAGCAGCGCGAAGGGGGCGTTCACCATGTGGGTCATGCCGTATTTTGCAATAAGGCATTCGACCAGGGTAAACCCTTGCTCACCGTGGCTTGTTCTCGATGGTCTACCCGCCTAATATTTCGAAAAATATTCATATTTTATAAAACTTGCTTAGCCACGGGAGAACCTGCCATGACCCGGCACGATGCCTATCGAGAAGAGATCATTGGGCGCGCCAACGTGGGCGATACCCCGGAGCTGGTGGCCTATTACAAGGAACTGGAGCGCTTCGAGACCGCGGCGCTCTGGACGGTAGCCAACAAGATCGAGCCCTGGCAGCCCAAGTCCGAGTCGGTGCCGGTCGTCTGGCGATACCAAGATCTGCGCGAGCACGTGCTGCGCTCGATCGACCTGGTCACACCGGAGCAGGCGGGCCGCCGCGTCATTTACCTGAACAACCCGGGCAGGCGCGAGGTCGCCGCCGCCGTCGGCTGGCTCTACTCGGGCCTGCAGGTCATGAACCCCGGCGAGGCCGCATCGGCCCATCGGCATTCCGCTTCGGCGCTGCGCTTCATCATGGAAGGCCGCGGCGCCTATACCGTGGTCGACGGCCACAAGATGACGCTGGGCGCCAACGACTTCGTGCTCACGCCCAACGGCACGTGGCACGAGCACGGCGTCAGCGCGGACGGCTCGCCCTGCATCTGGCAGGACGGCCTGGACATCCCCCTGATCAACGCGCTGGAAGCCGGCTTCTACCAGGTGCACCCCGAGCTGCAGCAGGCCGTGACGTTTCCGGTGAACGACTCCACCCGCGAATGGGGCAACGCGGCGCTGCGCCCAAGCACCGGCGCCTGGTCCAAGCCCTATTCGCCGCTGCTCAAATACGAATGGACGCCCACCTACGACGCGCTGCAGCGCTACGCCAAGGCCACCGACGGCAGCCCCTACGACGGCGTGCTCATGGACTACGTCAACCCGGCCACCGGCGGCTCGGTCATGCCCACGATAGGCGCCAGCATGCAGCTGCTGCGCCCGGGCGAGCACACCAAGGCGCATCGCCAGGTGGGCAGCTTTCTCTACCAGGTGGCCAAGGGCAGCGGCCATTCCATCATCAACGGCAAGCGCTACGAATGGCGCGAACGCGACATTTTCTGCGTGCCGTCGTGGGCCTTCCATGAACACGTCAACGGCTCGGCCGGCGACGATGCCTGCCTGTTCTGTTTTCACGACTTGCCGGTCATGCAGGCGCTCAAGCTCTATCGCGAGGAAGCGCTGGCGGACAACGGCGGCCATCAACCGATCATCGACTAGGATTTAGGAGAAAAAATGCGTCTCGTGACTTACCGTACTACGCCCACCGGACAAGCCCGCCTGGGCGCCGTGACGGGCGACCGGGTGGTGGACCTGGCCCGCCTGGGTTCCGTGGCCGGCGTACCGCTGCCCGAGGACATGCTGGCCTTCATCGACCTCGGCCCTGATGCGGTGTCCGCCGCGACACAATTGCTCAAGGCCTATGAAGGCAAGTGGCCCGTGGGCACGGCGATTCCGTTCGAGAACGCCCGCCTGCTGGCGCCGATCCCGCGCCCGCGCAAGAACATCTTCGGCATCGGCCTGAACTACGTCGAGCACGTGGCCGAGTCGAATCGCACGCTGGATACCGCCAAAGACCTGCCCACCAAGCCGGTGATCTTCTCCAAGCCGCCGACCTGCGTGATCGGGCCGGGCGAGGCCATCGAGCACAACAAAGAGATCACCCAGCAGCTCGACTGGGAAGTCGAGCTCGCCGTGGTCATGGGCCGGCGCGCGCACCGCATCGCCGAAGCCGACGCGCTGAACTACGTGTTCGGCTACAGCGTGATGATCGACGTCAGCGCGCGCGACTGCCGCCGCGCCGGCCAATGGATCTACTCCAAGGGCCAGGACACCTACGGCCCCTTCGGCCCGTGCATTGTCACCGCGGACGAGATCCCCGATCCGCACGTGCTCGACCTGTCCTTGACCGTCAACGGCGTCACCAAGCAAAGCTCCAACACACGCCACATGTTGTTCAAGGTGCCGCATCTGATCGCCGACATCAGCGCCGCCATGACCCTGGAAGCGGGCGACATCATCGCCACCGGCACGCCGGAGGGCGTGGGCGCGGGCCGCACGCCGCAAGAATGGCTCTGGCCGGGCGACGTGGTGGTGGCCACGGTGGAAAAGATAGGCGATCTGCGCCACCCGGTCGTCGCGGTCTGACTGCGATTGCCCAGCAACCCAGACCGTTTTTTTGCGAGGAGCCCGACGATGTTGAACCTCCCCCGTTTCAAGGCGGCTGCGGTGCAGGCCGCTCCCGTCTTTCTGGACACCGATGCCACCGTCGACAAAGTGTGCGCGCTGATCGAAGAGGCCGCGTCCAACGGCGCGACGCTCATCGCGTTCCCCGAAGTCTTCGTGGCGGGCTACCCCTACTGGAACTGGATCATGAATCCCGTCGAAGGCAGCCCCTGGTTCGAAAAGCTGTGCCGCAGCGCCATCGAAATTCCGGGCCCGGAGATCCAGCGCATCGCCGCCGCCGCGCGGGCCCACCAAGTGCATGTGGTGGTGGGCGTGAACGAGCGTTCCCGCGTGGGCATCGGCACGCTCTACAACACCCTGGTGACCCTCGGCCCCGACGGCCGCCTGCTGGGCCGGCACCGCAAGCTGGTGCCCACCTGGGCCGAGAAGCTCACCTGGGCCAACGGCGACGGCTCCTCGCTGCGCGTGCACGACACGGCCATCGGCCCGCTCGGCGCCCTGGCCTGCGGCGAGAACACCAATACCCTGGCGCGATTTTCGCTGTTGGCGCAGGGCGAACTCGTACACGTGGCCGCCTATATCTCGCTACCTGTGGCGCCGGCCGACTACGACATGACCGAGGCCATACGCGTGCGCTCGGCGGCCCATTCTTTCGAAGGCAAGGTCTACACCATCGTGTCGTGCTCCACGATATCCGACGAGATCGTGCAAGCCATGAGCGCCACGCACCCGCAGTCCCGCGACATGCTGCGCCGTCCAAACAGCGCGTTCTCGGGCGTCATCGGACCGGACGGCCGGGTGATCGGCGAGCCTATCATCGACCGCGAAGGCATCGTCTACGCCGATATCGACCTGAGCCGCTGCATCCAGCCGCGCCAGATGCACGACATTACCGGGCACTACAACCGCTTCGACGTCTTCGAATTGCGGGTCAACCGGCGCACGCTGAGCCCGGCCCGGTTCCTGGACGACGAACCCGCGACCGAAGACGAGTTCGATACACTGCCTGCCCCGTCCAACCCAAGAAAGGAGGAGCAGGCTTGAAACCGCGATTGAAGGTCGTTCGGCAAGATGCCGAGCCGCTTCACGAGGCGTCCGACGTCGAGGTCGAGGACATCACCTTCGCCGAGCGCGTCTACCGGCTGTTGCGGCGCGACCTCATCGCGGGCGAGATCGCGCCAGGCCAGTCGCTGCGACTGGAGTTTCTCAAACAGCGCTACGGCAGCAGTTTTTCGCCCATCCGCGAGGCGCTCAACCGCCTTCAAAGCGAGCGAATGGTGGTGTCGACCACCTCGCGCGGTTTTCGCGCGGCCGCGTTTTCGCGCAAGGAAATGCGGGACGCCGTCGAGACCCGCATTCTCATCGATTGCGATGCCATGCGACGTTCGCTCAAGAACGGCGACGACGCCTGGGAAACCGCCCTAGTCACGGCGTTTCACGCCCTGACTCTGGCGGCCAGGCGGCGCCAGGACCCGCCCGAGGATGAGACGGGCGATCGCGGCAGCGAGTTGCTTGAACGGCGCCATCTGGCATTCCACCGCGCACTCATCAGCGCTTGCGGTTCGCGCTGGCTGATGGAGCTGTCGCTGCAGATGTACACCCATACCGAACGCTACCGCCGCCCGACGCTGCGCCTGCGCCCCGGCCTGGACGGCATGGACCGCGACGTGGGCAGGGAGCACCAGGCCCTGATGGACGCCGCCCTGGCGCGCGACGCCGAACGCGCGGTGGCCTTGCTGTCCGAACACTATCGCAAGACGGTCGAGCTCATCGAGGGCATCGCCTCTTTCGACGACGAATAACTGCCGCAATGAAAAGGCCGGCATCTTTCACGATGCCGGCCTTTTCATTGCGACGATCAGCGCGACCGCGCCGGCTTCTTCCCCGCCCGGGTCGGATTCTTGACCGGCTGCACAGGCTTGCCGGCCTTCTTGGCTTCGGCCCGGCGCTGCTTGGCGGTCTGGCCTTTCAAGGCCGCAGGCTTGGGCGCTGCGGCTCGCTTGACCTTGCGCGGTTCGTCGGGGCGGCGCGTCGCCTCTTTGCGCAGGGTTTCGAAGCTGGTGCCCTTGACCAGGCGGAACTCGATGCGGCGCGCTTCAAGGTCCACGCGCGACACCTGCACCTGCACCTTGTCGGTCAGGCGGTAACGCATGCCGGTGCGCTCGCCGCGCAGCTCGTGCAGGGCATCGTTGAACTGGAAGTACTCGCCGCCTAGCTCGGACACGTGGACCAGGCCCTCGACATGCAGCGTGTCGAGCGTGACGAAGATGCCGAAGCTCGCCACGCCCGTGACGGTGCCGCTGAAATCTTCGCCCACGCGTTCCTTGACGAACCAGCACTTGAGCCAGGCCTCGACGTCGCGCGACGCCTCGTCGGCCCGACGCTCGGTGGCCGAGAGAATGAGGCCCAGCTTCTCCCAGACCGCGTGCTCTTGTTCGCGCTGCGACTCGCCCTTGATGACGGACTGGCCCTCGAGTTGCGGCACATAGCGCTGGCCATCGAGCAGGGCCTTGATGACGCGGTGAGTCAGCAGATCGGGATAGCGCCGGATAGGCGAAGTGAAATGCGCGTAGCCCGGATACGCCAGGCCGAAGTGGCCGACGTTGTCCGGGCTGTAGATGGCTTGCTGCATGGAACGCAGGCACATGGTCTGCAGCAGCGGAAAGTCGGGTCGGCCGCGCACCGAGTCGATGAACTTGCCGTAGTCGGCCGCGGTGGGTTCGTCGCCTCCGCCCATGGACAGCCCCATGGTGCGCAGGAACTCGCGCAAGGATTGCAGGCGCTCCGGCGTGGGGCCTTCGTGTATGCGGAACAGGCCCGGATGCTTGCTTCGCGCCATGAAGTCGGCAGCGCAGGTATTGGCCGCCAGCATGCACTCTTCGATGAGCTTGTGCGCGTCGTTGCGCACCAGGCCCACGATCTGCTCGATGCGGCCGAGCTGGTTGCAGACGATCTTGGTCTCGACCGTCTCGAAATCGATGGCGCCGCGCTTCTTGCGCGATTCGGCCAACAGCAGATACAGCTCGTTCAGATTGCGGATCTGCGGCAGCACGCCCTGCAGCGCATTGGCGGACGGACCGCCGGGCTGCTGCAACGCCGCCCACACATTGGTGTAGGTCGTGCGCGCATGCGAATACATGACCGCGTTGTAGAACTGGTAGGCCGTGACCGTGCCGGCCTTGGCACCCGTGGCCGGGATGATCATGTCGCACACCAGCACCAGCCGATCGACGTGCGGGTTCAGCGAGCACAAGCCGTTGGACAGCGACTCGGGCAGCATGGGAATGACCCGGCGCGGAAAGTACACGCTGGTGCCGCGCTCGAGCGCATCGTCGTCCAGCGGGTTACCCGGTTCGACGTAATGACTGACGTCGGCGATGGCCACCAGCAGGCGCCAGCCCGGCCGCTTGCGTTGGCCCGAGCCCAGGTCCACCGGTTCGCAGTACACCGCATCGTCGAAGTCGCGCGCGTCTTCGCCGTCTATGGTGATGAGCGGCACGTCGCGCAGGTCGACCCTGCCCTTGAGGTCGGTCTTGCGTACCACGTCGGGCAGGCGTGACGCCTGCTTTTGCGCGGCGTCGGAAAAATCGACCGGCACGTCGAATTTGCGCACCGCGATCTCGATCTCCATGCCGGGATCGTCGATCTCGCCCAGCACTTCGCATACGCGACCCAGTGGCTGGGTATGGCGCGTGGGCTGTTCGATGATCTGCACCGACACCACCTGGCCGTGCTGCGCACCGTTGGTGTCGCCGGGGGGGATGAGAATGTCGTGCTTGATGCGCTGATCTTCCGGCACCACGATCGACAGGCCGTGCTCGTGCAGGAAGCGGCCCACCAGCTTGTTGGTGCGCCGCTCGATGACTTCGACGATGGCGCCTTCCGGCTTGCCGCGGTAGTCGCCGCCGGGCTTGACCAGCACGCGGTCGCCATGCAGCACCTTGAGCATCTCGCGCGGGGCGAGAAAAATGTCCGGCCCGCCATCGTCGCGCAGCAGGAAACCGAAGCCGTCGCGGTGCCCTTGCACCTTACCCGCCACGAAATCGAGCTTGTTAGCCAGCAGCAGCAGGCCCTTGCGGTTGGGCATGAGCTGGCCGTCGCGCTCCATGGCCGAGAGCCGGCGGTCGAAGCCCACGCGCGTGGCGTCGCGCTCCACGTTCATGCGCTGCGCGAGCTCGTCGGGGGACAAGGGCGCGGTGGCCGAACGCAGCGCGGTCAGGATCGCTTCGCGCGAAGGCACATCGGGATCGAATTCGGGCGGCGTCTGCGGTACGACCTTGGGTCCGGATGCCTTGCCGGCACGGGGCGCAGCGGCTTTCGATGGGGTGCCCCGCTGCTCGGGACGCGCCTGCGGCGTCGCCTCGTCGTCCATGTCGTCCGTGCCGTCGGGCTGGGTGTGCTGACCCTCAGGCGGATTTCTTAGACCACCCAAAAGAAGGGATGGTTTGTGTGTACCGCTGTTCGGTCGTTTTGCCAAAGCTAGAAATCCCGTATATAATGCGCAGCTTCTGTGGCCAGCCCAAGGCTAGACACTGAATAGATGTACCGCTGATAAAGACCGTTTTTTACCGGCCGTGAATGCTGCGAAGCGTATCACACAACCTGTATCAGACAACTCGGCGTAACGTACTAGCAGTGCCCAGGTGGCGGAATTGGTAGACGCGCATGGTTCAGGTCCATGTGCCGCAAGGTGTGGAGGTTCGAGTCCTCTCCTGGGCACCACAGAAACTCTGGTTTTCCAGACCCTAGGCAGTTAGCTCAGTTGGTTAGAGCACCACCTTGACATGGTGGGGGTCGTTGGTTCGAATCCAATACTGCCTACCAGCAAATACAGTCTGCGAGACGCCTTCGGGCTACTCGAGACGCAAAAAGCCCCAGGCCTGATCGCCTGGGGCTTTTTTGTATCGCCCCTTGCCTGCCTTTTACGGCAAAAGCCGGCCCGACGAGCCGGCATCGGCAGCCGGCGCAATGGCCGGTCGCCATTGACAATGGGCGGGGCTCAGGAACACCATTAATCGAGGGATTCAAAGCAAGTATCAGGCTTTATGCCTATGCCTTACGTTCAATAAGAACAGTCATCAATCGACAAGAACGGTAAAGCGATGCTGAAGATACGGGTTGATCGACTCTGGCGCTCGCTTAACTGGCGTATCGCACTTCCCATATTTTCGATCTGGGCGGCCCTGATAGGCCTGGGCGCTTGGTATAGCTGGAACACCTACCAGCATCAGACGCAGACGCTGGCACAAACCACGGCCAACGCGGCGGATATCGTAGCTCAGCAATTGCAGGACACCGTGCAGGTGGCCGGCGTGACCGTGCAGATCATGCGCAACCAGGCGGCCAGCCACACCATGAACGCTCGCCTGATCCAGGAGATCACCCAGGAGATACGCATCGAGGATGTCGCCCTGCCCCAACTGGATAATCTGGTGCTTTTCGACGATCTGGGCAGTCTGGTGGCTCAGTCGATCAAACAGCCTGGGTACGGAATCGATATCGCCGACCGCGAATACTTCGCTTATCACCAGACCCATCCCGATCCGGGCATACGTATCGATACCCCCTTGTTCAGCCCCATATCGCATCGCTGGGTCCTGCCCGTGACCCTGCGCATCAATCGTCCGGACGGCAGTTTTGCCGGGGTTGCCGAGGTCGACGTCAATTACGACTTTTTGGCGGAGTTCTACAGCCGCCTGAACCTCTGGGCCGACAGCGCCATCGATGTATTTCTCGGCGACGGAACGTTGCTGTTGCGCTGGCCGGCCTCGACCCAGGCCTACGGCAAGGACTTCTCCAGGTCGGCGCTGTTCGCAGCCGTTCTGCGGCTAGGCGACCAGGGATCCATGACGATCGGATCGCCGATCGATGGCGTGGTTCGGCACTACAGCATCCGTAAACTCGGCGCTTATCCGATCTATGTGCTGGTGGGCTCCTCTGTAGGGGAAGCCTACGCCACGTGGTGGAGCGACACACTCGCACATGCGGTGTTTTACCTGCTGGTCGCCTCGCTGATCAGCTGGTTCGGCGTGCGGCTGATGCAACAGATCGCGCTGCGCGATCGGATCGAAATCGAGCTGCACCAGGCCAACCAGCGGCTGGAGAACATGGCGATGCACGACGGCCTGACGGGCATTTCGAATCGTCGGTATTTCGACATTGCCGCCGCGGAAAAATTCAGCCTGGCGAAGCGACATGGCTACGCGCTGGCCGTCATCATGTTCGATATCGATTATTTCAAGCAATACAACGATCGCTATGGCCACCTTGCCGGCGACGAATGCCTCAAGCGCGTCGCGCACGCGATCGACTCGGTGGCGGCCCTGCGGCCCGGCGACGTCGTCGCCCGATATGGCGGAGAAGAGTTTTCGGTGATATTGCCAGGCACCGATATGAAAGGCGCCGTCAAGGTTGCCGAGCGGGCCCTCGCCGCAGTGCGGGAACTGGCCATCGCGCACGCGGTCAATCCAGTGGGCATCGTCACGCTTAGCGCAGGGGTCAGCGCGCTGACCCCTGCTCGGGAAACCGATGCGCTGGACCGCTTGTTGACGACAGCCGATGAAGCGCTCTATCTGGCGAAGAATAAGGGCCGCAATCGCGTCTGCAACATGAGAGACCTCGCGGCGCACGCCTGAGCAGGCAGTCTCGCGATTGCCTTTATTGCGCCGCCGCTTGCGTCATGCGCTGCTGCTGCGGCGGCGGCCAGATTTGCGGCGGATACACGGTCGGGTACACCAGCTTCGGGGCGATCGCGCCAAAATGCGCCAGACAGGATTGGATCATGTTCGCCAGGCCATCGGCGAACGGGGCTGCCGTCGCGATGGAACCGCGGGCGCGGGTCACCTTCCACTTGCCGTCGTCCTGCCGCACGGCCTGGAAGACATCCTGGCCGTACGGCGTATCGCTCGGCAGATAGGCCACGATCGCCGCGGGTTGTGTGGTGTACGGAAAATCGATCAGACCGGGCCATGCCTGAAGCGCCGCAGAAGACACATAGGCCTCGCAGGTATGCAGCGACGCCACGCCTGCGGTGTTCTCCAGCCATAGGGCTTTGAACTCCGGCGGCATCATGCGGTCCAGGAGCGCTGCGCCTTGCTGGGCGAACGCAGGGTCGGGCTGATCCGGGACCGTGGCCGCCGCATCAGCCGCCACGGCGGCATGCCCGAGGCACAATCCCATCGTCAATCCCAGAATCGACGCGATTCTTTTAAACATCATGCGACCTTTCGGCTTCGTACACGGCACAGCATACGGCGATTTACGTGACCGCAGTACGTTGATGAAAGACAGGCTGATCCCAGGAACCGGCGTCCAGGATGTCTTTCAGGATTTCGACGGCATCCCAGATATCGGCAAAGCCCAGGTACAAAGGCGTGATGCCAAAGCGCAGCACGTCGGGCTCACGGTAGTCGCCGATAACCCCGCGGGCAATCAGCGCCTGCATCACGGCGTAGCCTTGCGGATGGCTGAAGCTGACGTGGCTGCCGCGCACGCGATGGTCGCGGGGCGTGACCAGCGTGAGCGGGTGGCCCGCGCAACGCGCCTCGACCAGGTCGATGAACAAATCCGTCAGCGCCAGCGATTTTGCACGCACGTGGTTCATGTCGGCCTGCAGCGCGATATCCAGACCGCATTCGACCAGCGCCATCGACACCACAGGCTGCGTGCCGCAGAGATAACGGCGTATGCCCTCGGCCGGCTGATATTCGGCCGCCATGTCGAAAGGGCGGCTATGCCCCCACCAGCCCGACAGCGGCTGCCAGAAACGATCCCGATGCTGCGGCGCGACCCAGATGAAGGCCGGCGCGCCAGGGCCGCCGTTCAAATATTTATAGGTGCAGCCCACCGCGAAGTCGGCCTGCGCACCGGTCAGATCGACCGGGACCGCACCCACGGAATGCGCCAGATCCCAAATTGTCAGGATGCCGCGCCGGCGAGCCGTCGCGGTGACCTCGGCCATGGCGTGCATATGGCCGGTGCGGTAGTTGACGTGGGACAGCAACAGCACGGCGACATCGTCGTCGAGCGACGGCTCCAGCTGGGTCGGTTCGTCGATCAGCCGCAGCGCATAGCCTTGCTGCAGCAGATCGATCATGCCCTGGATCATGTAGAGATCGGTCGGAAAATTGTCGCGCTCGGACACGATCACGCGGCGTCCGGGTTGGGCCTGGCTCTGGATGCGCAGGGAGGCCGCCAGCGACTTGAAGAGGTTCAGCGAGGTCGTATCGGTGACGACCACCTCGTCGTCGCCCGCGCCGATCAGCCGGCCCAGCTTGTTGCCCAGGCGCACGGGCAGGTCGAACCAGTTGGCGGTGTTCCAGCTGCGGATCAGGCCTGTGCCCCATTCCTGTTCGATGACCTGGGTGCCTCGGGCATGGGCGGACTTGGGCATCGCGCCCAGCGAGTTGCCGTCCAGGTAGATCACCCCCGGCGGCAATGAGAAAAGCGCCTTGAGCCGCGCCAGCGAATCGCATCGATCGGCTTGCAGGCAGGATTCACGGGTTTGCATGGTCAGCGTCTCGGCCAAAGGTGGCAGTAGGTTTGGTTGGCTTCGAGATTCCGGCCGATGCGGCCGTCGGGCTGGATCACCTTGAGCCAGCCGTCGGGGTCCGAGCGGGTAGGCGTGTCGCCGCAATTATTGTGCACCCAATGCATACCGCCGCGATACGGAATGCCGCATGCCTCGATCTTGTCGCCCACGGCGATGGCGTCCAGCGGAGCAGGCACGGCCTTGATGCCCGGCCGATAGCCCGATGCGAAGACATTGTCTATCGCAACATCGTAGATTTTCCCATCTCCACCCCTGACCTTCAGGTGCGTATGCGAGAGCTCGACTCCCTTGCGATGCATGCCATGTTTGAACTTGGGCGCGGACACGACTTGCCCGACCAGCAAGGCGCCACCGGAGGCCCCGCACTGCCGCATGTCACCGGACGCGGCGCTCGCGCACTGGCAAGCCAGAACCAGCGCCATGCCAGCCAGCAGGCACGTTCCCAACCGGATGAGATGATTGTCGTGTCTAGGCGGATGCGGCATGGTCTGGTCTCCGTTCTTTCTGGTTGTCGCCGTTTGCAGCCGCTCGCCGGCAGGCGCAGTCACGACAACGCCACGCTGACAGTGGCGACCTGGCTTGCGGTCAACGACAGCGCCTGAGCCAGGCGCTGCAAGGGGTACGTGTGAGCGGCGGTCGAATAAAGATGCAGCGCCGGATCGGCGCTCTGCGTCTGGGCACGCAATCCGCATGCGGTCAGTCTGTCGTCGACCCGACGGGCAACGGCGCCGCCGGTTTCGATCACCTGGAATCGTTCGCCGAACAGACGCGCAATGCTCGGCATGAGAAACGCGTAATGGGTCGACCCTAGCACCAGGGTATCTGCGCCCGCGTCCGCCATGGGCCTGAGGGCTTTTTCGAGCAGCGCGTAGACGGACGCCCCCGCTACGATGCCCTGCTCGATCAGCTCCACCAGACCATGCCCGGCCTGGCATACGAAGCGGCAGTCCTGGCCGTGATGAGTCAACAGTTCTTGCAGCCGTTTACTGCGCAGCGTCGCGGCCGTGGCCAGCACGCCGACGACTTTTGCCTTTGAGAATTGCACCGCGGGCTTGACGCCGGGCTCGACGCCGATGACCGGAACGGCGAACTCGCCCCGAAGCTGCGTAATGGCGTGCGTCGTCGCCGTGTTGCATGCGACGACCAGCGCTTTTGCGCCGCGCTGCAGCAGCCAGTGCGCCAACAGGCGGCTACGCGCCTTGATAAAGGCGTCTGTCTTTTCGCCATAGGGTGCGAACCCGGAATCGGCGACGTAGAGGATGGCTTCGTCCGGCAGGCGTTTGCGGATGGCGGCGGCCACGGACATGCCCCCCAGGCCTGAATCGAAAACACCGATGGGCGCGGTCCCGTTGAACATGAGTCTGTGTGCTGGTGCTGGGAGGTGACGGTGGGAGCACCGGGCTGCGGCCCGGCAGGATTCCATTATGGTCCAATATCCCGTGCATCGCTTACACGGAGACTGGCATGGCCGAAATACACCGCTGCGCATGGGCTGGCGACGACCCGCTCATGCGCGACTATCACGACCGCGAATGGGGCGTGCCCATGCGCGACAGCCGCGCCTTGTGGGAATGCTTGATGCTCGAGAGCTTCCAGGCGGGCCTGTCGTGGCTGGTGGTGCTGCGCAAACGCCAGGCCCTGCGCGCCGCCTTTGCCGATTTCGATCCGCAGGCGGTAGCCCGATATGGCGAGGACGACGTGCTGCGCCTGCTGCAAGATCCCGGCATCATCCGCTCGCGCGCCAAGATCGAGGCGACTCTGCGCGGCGCGCAAATCTATTGCGAGATGCAAGCGCGTGGAGAAAAATTCAGCGATTTCTGCTGGTCGTTCACGCAAGGCAAGGTGTTGCGCAACGACGGTCATGCGCGCGTGGTCAGCACACCGCTGTCCGAACAGATTTCAAAAGAGCTCAAGCGCCGCGGCTTCAAATTCGTCGGTCCGACCATCGCCTATGCATGGATGCAAGCCATAGGCATGGTCAACGACCACGCGGCGGACTGCTTTCGCCGCGACGTCTGCGAGGCAGGCTGATCGCCAGCGCCGGCGCGGGCCGGTGTGCGCCGCGTCATCCGCATTGCGCAAAAAAAGCGGCCGTTCGATTGAACGGCCGCTTTTTGCAGCGCGCCGGACGACCTGTTACTTCTTGCGTCGCACCGGCGGCAGATCGGTGCACACGCCCTCGGCCACCTCGGCCGCCATGCCGACCGATTCGCCCAGCGTGGGATGCGGGTGGATAGTCTTGGCGATGTCGACCATATCGGCGCCCATTTCGATGGCCAGCACCACTTCGCTGATCATGTCGCCGGCATGCGTGCCGACGATGCCGCCGCCCAGGATACGATGGGTCTCGGCATCGAAGATCAGCTTGGTAAAGCCCTCGTCGCGACCGTTGGCGATAGCCCGGCCCGAGGCCGCCCAGGGAAACACGCCTTTTTCGATCTTGACGCCCTGCTTCTTGGCTTCGTCTTCGGTCAGGCCCACCCAGGCCACTTCGGGATCGGTGTAGGCGACGCCCGGGATGACGCGTGCGTCGAAGAAAGATTTTTCGCCGGCGATGGCTTCGGCGGCCACGTGCCCTTCGTGCACGGCCTTATGGGCCAGCATGGGCTGGCCCACGATGTCGCCGATGGCATAGATGTGCGGCACATTGGTGCGCATCTGCTTGTCCACCGCGATGAAGCCGCGGTCGGACACGGCCACGCCGGCCTTGTCGGCGCCGATCTTCTTGCCGTTGGGCGTGCGGCCCACAGCCTGCAGCACCAGGTCGTAGCGCTGCGGCTCCTTCGGCGCGCCCTCGCCTTCGAAGGTCACGTAAATACCGTCGGGCTTGGCCTCGGCCGCCACCGTCTTGGTATTGAGCATGATGTTGTCGAAGCGGTGGGCGTTGACCTTCTGCCATACCTTGACCAGGTCGCGGTCCGCGCCCTGCATCAGGCCGTCCAGCATCTCGACCACATCCAGACGGGCGCCCAGCGTGGAATACACCGTGCCCATTTCCAGGCCGATGATGCCGCCGCCGATGAGCAGCATTCTCTTGGGCACGCTTTTCAGTTCCAGCGCGCCGGTCGAGTCGACGATGCGTTCGTCGGCGGGCAGGAACGGCAGCCTGGCCGACTGGCTGCCGGCGGCGATGATGGCGTTCTTGAAACGGATGGTTTGCGTCTTGCCGTCGGCCGACTTGACCGTCATATGGTTGGGGTCGGCGAACTCGCCCACGCCCGTCGCCACGGTGACCTTGCGCGCCTTGGCCATGCCGGCCAGGCCGCCGGTGAGCTTGCCCACCACGCTGTCCTTGTAGCCGCGCAACTTGTCCAGGTCGATCTTGGGCGTGCCGAAGTCCACGCCATGCGCGGCCAAGGCCTTGGCCTCGTCGATCACGGCGGCGTTGTGCAGCAACGCCTTGGACGGAATGCAGCCTACGTTCAGGCACACGCCGCCCAGCGTCGAATAGCGCTCGACCAGCACGGTGTTCAAGCCCAGGTCGGCAGCGCGGAAGGCGGCCGAATAGCCGCCGGGGCCGGCGCCCAGCACCAGCACGTCGCATTCGAGATCGGCCGAGCCCGAGTAATTGGCGGCCTGAGGCGCCGGCACCGCGACTGCCGCGACGGCAGGCGTCGGCGCGGCAGCAGGCGCTGCCGCAACAGGGGCAGCGCCTGCTGCCGCGGCTTCGACCTCGAGAACGACGCTGCCCTCGGACACCTTGTCGCCGACCTTGATCGCGATCGACTTGACCACCCCGCCCTGCGAGGCGGGAATCTCCATCGACGCCTTGTCGGATTCGACCGTGATCAGGCTCTGCTCGGCCTTGATCGTGTCGCCCACCTTCACCAGCACTTCGATGACCTCGACTTCCTTGAAGTCGCCGATGTCGGGAACCTTGATTTGCACATTGCTCATGGCGGCTCCCTTACAGCGCGACGCGGCGGAAATCGGCCAACAGCGCGGCCAGGTAGGCGTTGAAGCGCGCGGCCGAGGCGCCGTCGATGACGCGGCGGTCGTACGACAGCGACATGGGCATGGTCAGGCGCGGCACGAATTGCTTGCCGTCCCATACAGGCTTCTGG
Organism: Bordetella sp.; assembly: GCF_051960075.1. Lineage (GTDB taxonomy): Bacteria > Pseudomonadota > Gammaproteobacteria > Burkholderiales > Burkholderiaceae_B > Bordetella. The sequence continues at coordinate 6,941 of NZ_JBQCER010000058.1, read as the reverse complement.
TATGAGCGCGACAGGCCCAGGATGGCCACTTCGGGCGCATTGATGATGGGCGTGAAGTGCGTGCCGCCGATGCCGCCCAGGGACGAGATCGAGAAGCAGCCGCCCTGCATTTCGGCGGGCGAAAGCTTGCCGTCGCGCGCCTTCTTGGCCAGTTCGCTCATTTCCTTGGCGATGTCGATGATGCCCTTCTTGTCGGCGTCTTTGAGCACCGGCACCACCAGCCCGTTGGGCGTGTCCGCCGCGAAGCCGACGTTGTAGTACTGCTTGTAGACCAGGGTGTCGCCGTCGAGCGAGGCATTGAACTCGGGGAATTTTTTCAGCGCGGCGACCACGGCCTTGATGACAAAGGCGAGCATGGTGAACTTGACGCCCGCCTTCTCGTGCTCTTTATTGAGCGTGACGCGCAGCGCTTCCAGGTCGGTAATGTCCGCTTCGTCGTTGTTGGTGACATGCGGGATCATGACCCAATTGCGATGCAGGTTGGCACCCGAGATCTTCTTGATGCGCGACAGCGGCTTGGGATCGATCGGACCCAACTTGGCGAAATCGACCTTGGGCCAGGGCAACAGGCCCAGCGCGGCGCCGTCAGCCGAACCGGACGAAGCCGCGGGCGAACCCGCGCCCCCGGCCAGAGCCTGTTTGACGAAATTGCGCACATCGTCGAACAGGATGCGGCTCTTGGGACCGGTGCCCGTGACGCGGCTGAGGTTGACGCCCAGTTCGCGCGCGAACTTGCGCACCGAAGGCGAGGCATGCGGCAGCTTGCCGGGAGCCAGGCCCGGATCTTCCACCACGGCAGAAGCCTGAGCGGCCTGAGAGGCGGCAGCCATCGCCGGCGCAGCGGCCGGCGCAGGCGCGGGCGCGGCTGCGACCGGGGCAGAAGCGGCGGGGGCAGAAGCTGCCGCCGGCGCGGCGCCGGCAACTTGCACCACGGCCACCAGAGAGCCCTTGGATACCTTGTCGCCCACCTTGACCTTGAGCGCCGTGATGACGCCGCCCTGCGTAGCAGGGATCTCCATCGAAGCCTTGTCGGATTCGACCGTGATCAGGCTCTGCTCGGCCTTGACGGTATCGCCCACGGCGACCATCACTTCGATGACTTCGACCTCCTTGAAGTCGCCGATATCGGGCACGAGCAGATCGGCCGAACCGCCGCTTGCGGCCGGGGCAGCGGCGGGAGCGGGCGCAGGCGCCGACGCCACGGGAGCCGGTGTGGGTGCGGGTGCGGCGGCAGGCGCAGCGGCGGCGCCCGCGCCGGCGTCCTCAACCACCAGGACCACGGCGCCTTCGGACACCTTGTCGCCCACCTTGATCGCAATCGACTTGACCACGCCGCCCTGCGACGCCGGGATCTCCATCGAGGCCTTGTCGGATTCGACCGTGATCAGGCTCTGTTCGGCCTTGATCGTGTCGCCCACCTTCACCAGCACTTCGATGACTTCGACTTCCTTGAAGTCGCCGATATCGGGAACCTTGATTTCCACAGTATTGCTCATCGTCTCACCATCCTATCTGTGCCGGGCTCAGGCGTGTTGGGGATTGGCCTTGGCCGGATTGATGCCGTACTTCTTGATCGCTTCGCTCACCTTGGACAGGGGCAGCTTGCCCTCGTCGGCCAGCGCGCGCAGGGCGCCCAGCACCACGAAGTGGCGGTCGATCTCGAAGTGCTCGCGCAGCTTGCTGCGGAAGTCCGAGCGGCCGAAGCCGTCGGTGCCCAGCACCTTATAGGTGCGGCCGGCCGGCATGTAAGGACGGATCTGGTCGGCCAGCAACTTCATGTAGTCGGTCGAGGCGACGATGGGGCCTTCCGTGCCCGCCAATTGCCGAGTGACGTAGGCCACCTGCTGTTTGGCCTCGGGGTTGAGCAGGTTGTGGCGCTCGACGTCCAGGCCTTCGCGGCGCAACTCGGTAAAGCTGGTCACGCTCCAGATGTCGGAGGCCACGCCCCAGTCGGCCTCGAGCAGTTCCTGGGCGGCCATGACTTCGCGCAGGATGGTGCCCGAACCCATGAGCTGCACGCGCAGCTTGCCCTTGCCGTGGGACTTGAGCTTGTACATACCTTTGATGATGCCTTCCTCGTCGCCGGCGGTCAGGCCCGGCTGGGGATAGTTCTCGTTCATCAGGGTCAGGTAGTAGTAGACGTTCTCCTGATCCTCCACCATGCGCTTCATGCCGTGCTGGATGATGACCGCGACTTCGTGCGCGAAGGTCGGGTCGTAGGCCACGCAGTTCGGAATGGTCGCGGCCAGGATGTGGCTGTGGCCGTCTTCGTGCTGCAGGCCTTCGCCGTTGAGCGTGGTGCGCCCGGCGGTGCCGCCCAGCAGGAAGCCGCGCGCCTGCATGTCGCCGGCGGCCCAGGCCAGGTCGCCGATGCGCTGGAAGCCGAACATCGAGTAGTAGACGTAGAACGGCACCATGATGCGGTTATTGCTCGAATACGACGTGGCCGCCGCGATCCAGGAGCTCATGCCGCCCGCTTCGTTGATGCCTTCCTGCAGCAACTGGCCGTCGACCGTTTCGCGGTAGTACATCACCTGGTCCTTGTCGACCGGGATGTACTTCTGGCCCTCGGGCGCGTAGATGCCGATCTGGCGGAACAGGCCTTCCATGCCGAAGGTGCGCGACTCGTCGACCAGGATCGGCACCACGCGCGGACCGATTTCCTTGTCGCGCAGCAGCTGGTTGAGCACGCGCACGAAGGATTGCGTGGTCGAGATCTCGCGGCCTTCGGCCGTGGGGTCGAGCACGGCCTTGAAGGCGTCCAGCTTGGGCACCGTGAGTTTCTCGTCGGCCTTCATGCGGCGGCGGGGAAGATAGCCGCCCAGGGCCTTGCGGCGCTCGTGCAGGTACTTCATCTCGGCCGAATCCTCGGCCGGCTTGAAGTACGGGATCTTTTCGAGCTGGTCGTCGGGAATGGGAATGCCGAAGCGGTCGCGGAACTCGCGAATGGATTCGAGCTCCATCTTCTTTTGCTGGTGGGTGGGGTTCTTGGCCTGGCCGACCTGGCCCATGCCGTAGCCCTTGATGGTCTTGGCCAGGATAACCGTGGGACGACCGACATGCTTGCTGGCCGCGTCGAAAGCCGCGTAGACCTTGTGCGGATCGTGACCGCCGCGGTTCAGGCGCCAGATGTCCTCGTCGCTCATGCGGGCGACCATTTCCAGCAGTTTGGGATGCTTGCCGAAGAAGTGGTCGCGCACGAACTTGCCGTCGTTGGCTTTGTAGGCCTGGTATTCGCCGTCGACGGTCTCTTCCATGACCTTGCGCAGGATGCCTTCCTTGTCGGCGGCCAGGAGGGGATCCCAGTAGCCGCCCCAGATCAGCTTGATGACGTTCCAGCCCGAGCCGCGGAAATCGCCTTCCAGTTCCTGGATGATCTTGCCGTTGCCGCGCACCGGCCCGTCCAGGCGCTGCAGATTGCAATTGACGACGAAGATCAGATTATCGAGCTTTTCGCGCGCGGCCAGGGCGATGGCGCCCAGGGATTCAGGCTCGTCCATCTCGCCGTCGCCGCAGAAGACCCAGACCTTGCGGCCGGCAGTCTTGGCGATGCCGCGTGCCTCAAGATACTTGAGAAAGCGCGCCTGGTAGATGGCCATCAGCGGGCCCAGACCCATGGACACGGTGGGGAACTGCCAGAAGTCCGGCATCAGCTTGGGATGCGGGTACGAGGACAGACCCTTGCCGTCGACTTCCTGGCGGAAGTGATCGAGCTGCTCGGCGGTGAAGCGCCCTTCCAGGAAGCCGCGCGCATACATGCCGGGCGAAGTGTGGCCCTGGAAGTAGACCAGGTCGCCGCCGTGGTCCTCGGTTTCGGCGTGCCAGAAATGGTTCTGGCCCACCGAGATCATGGTGGCCAGCGAAGCGAAGGAGGCAATGTGCCCGCCCAGATCGCCGCCGTCGGGCGGATTGTGCTTGTTCGCCTTGACCACCATGGCCATGGCGTTCCAGCGGATATAGGCGCGAATGCGGGCCTCGAGCTCGAGGTTGCCCGGATGCGGCGGCTCCATCGCGGTCGGAATCGTGTTGACGTAGGCCGTGTTGGGCGAATACGGGATGTGCGTCCCGGAGCGGCGCGCTTCGTCGATCAGCTTTTCAATGAGGAAATGAGCCCGGTCCGGGCCTTCGCGATCGAGGACCGCCGCCAAAGCCTCAAGCCATTCCTGGGTTTCTAGAGTATCGTCGTCTTGGGGAAGCGAAGCGGACATGTGCTGTCTCCGTTATAAAGTAAATGCCGAGCCAGACAGGGCCTAGACATGGCGACTTGAGCTTACTGGGTCGCAAGCTTACCCCGAGATACAGAAAATTTCATGTTGCGGTACGGCATTTTGCAATATGAAATTCAACGCCACGTCATGATCACGCTCGCGGCGGGCCCGCGGGAATCCGGCACGCATTAAAATCACGCGATTCCCGGCCAGACGCCATGTCCAACCCCAAATCCCTCATCCCTACTCCGTTCCACGATCAGGCCCGCAAGCGCCGACGCGGCCTGTACTGGCTCACGCCCGCCCTCGTGCTGGTACTGTACCTGTGCGTGATGGGCGCGTTCTTCTGGCTGCAGCGCATCCGCGACGACAGCGTCATGTTCGTCACCATCGACCAGGAGATGCGCCAGCAGCGCCTGACGTGGGTGGTGATCGCGCTGTCCTGCGTGATCGTGGTGAGCCTGCTGATGCTATGGCGCTACACGCGCTTTCGCTCCAAAGCGGAGGCCGCGCTGATCGCCGAGACCGCTTTTCGCCGCGCCATGGAGAACTCCATGTCCACCGGCATGCGCGTGCTCGATATGGAAGCGCGCATCGCCTACGTCAATCCGGCGTTTTGCCGCATGATCGGCTGGAACGAAGCCGACCTGGTCGGCCGCTCCGCGCCTTTCCCCTATTGGGTGCCGGGCCGTCATGAGCAGCACCAGCATACGCTGGATTTGCTGATGTCGGGCAAGGCGCCAAACAGCGGCCTGGAACTGGAAGCCCAGCGCCGCGACGGCTCGCGCTTTGCCGCGCGACTCTATGTCTCGCCGCTGCTGGATCCGAACGGCAACCAGATCGGCTGGATGACCTCCATGACCGACATCACCGAGCCCAAGCGCATCCGCGAGGCCTTGACCGCCGCGCACGAGCGCTTCATGACGGTGCTGGAAGGTCTGGACGACGCCATTTCAGTCACGGCCGACACGCACGACAGTCTGGAACTGCTCTTTGCCAACCGCACGTACCGGCGCATCTTCGGCGCGCAGACGGGCGGCCACGACGAACTGCTGGCCGGCCGCCGCGGCCGTTTCACCGACGAATCGGTAGAGGTGTTCGCCCCGTCGGTGCAGCGGTGGTTCGAAGTGCATCACCGCATGCTGGCCTGGACCGACGGACGTCGCGTGCGCATGCAGGTGGCGCGCGACATCACCGAGCGCCGCAAGCACGAAGAGGCCTCGCGCGTGCAGCAGGAAAAAATCCAGATCACCAGCCGCCTGACCACCATGGGCGAAATGGCCTCGTCGCTGGCGCACGAGCTGAACCAGCCGCTCACTGCCATCTACAACTACAGCATGGGCGCGGTGGCTCTGGTCAAGGCAGGACATACCAGCCCCAACATGCTGCTGCCGGCGCTGGAGAAGGCCGCCGCCCAGGCCGAGCGCGCCGGCAAGATCATCAGCCGCATCCGCGAGTTCGTAAAGCGCAGCGAACCGCGCCGCCAGGCCGTGCCGATCCGCCGCATCGTCGACAATGCCATCGGCTTTGCCGAGATCGACGCCCGCAAACGCCGCATCCGCATCGAGAGCTTCGTTCCTTCGGATGCGCCCGACGTGCTCGCCGACCCGATCCTCATCGAGCAGGTGCTGCTCAACCTGATCAAAAACGGCATGGAAGCCATGGAGAACCGGGAGCCGGACGAACTCAAGGTGGCCGTGATCCTGCACGAGCAGCAACTCGAGGTGGCGGTGGTCGACCGCGGCCACGGCATTTCCGATCCCGAACGCTTGTTCGAACCCTTCTTCAGCACCAAAACCCAGGGCTTGGGCATGGGTTTGAATATTTGCCGTACCATTATCGAATCCCACCATGGCCGCCTCTGGGCGGACCCGAACCCGGCCGGCGGCACGATTTTCAGGTTTACCCTGCCGACCGTCGATCCTAAAACCCCGCTGCAGAACGACCAGTCCGAGGAGTTGCACGCATGACCTCCCCCTCCACGCCCAGTACCGTCTTCATCGTCGACGACGACGAGGCCGTGCGCGATTCGCTGCGCTGGCTGCTCGAAGCCAATGGCTACCGGGTGCGGCCCTACGCCAGCGCCGAGACATTTCTCGACGAGTACGATCCCGGCCAGATCGGTGTGCTGATCGCCGACGTGCGCATGCCCGGCATGAGCGGCCTGGAGCTGCAGGAGCAGTTGATCGCGCGCAAGGCGCCGCTGCCCATCGTCTTCATCACCGGTCACGGCGACGTGCCCATGGCGGTGACCACCATCAAGAAAGGCGCAGTCGATTTTCTCGAAAAGCCTTTCAACGAGGCCGATCTGCGCGACACCGTGGCCCGCATGCTCGAACAGGCGGTGCAGCGCATCAGCCAGTACCAGGCGCAGCGCGACCACGAAGCCATGCTGGCGCGCCTCACGGCGCGCGAGCAGCAGGTGCTGGGACGCATCGTCGCGGGCCGCCTGAACAAGCAGATCGCCGACGACCTGGGCATCAGCATCAAGACCGTCGAGGCGCACCGCGCCAACATCATGGAAAAGCTCGAGGTGACGACGGTGGCCGACTTGATGAAGGTGGCGCTGGCCAAGCCCGAGACGGCTTGATTTTGAGTTCTTGAGCAGCATCGACGCAAATCGCTGTTTTTTTTGGTTCTTGAGCAGCAAGTCCGCAGCGGTCCGGGTGCCCTCGTGTCCGCTTCGCTGAGTTGGGTTCGGCCGCCGCCTTAGGCGGCCGAAGTCCCTGCGGG
>NZ_JBQCER010000057.1:0-33119 GCF_051960075.1 Bordetella sp. | reverse complement strand
ACAAAGCAAAAGGCCAACCCCGAGAGGTTGGCCTAAGTGCTTGAATCGACTGGTGCCGGCAATAGGAGTCGAACCTACGACCTTCGCATTACGAATGCGTAAAAATAGAGTTTCCGAGTTATGGATTAAGTTCCCTTGATTTGCCATAAGCTCGGTATTTACTAGGTTTTCAGGCGGTTTTTGAAGATTCAATCATTGATTGAGTTGGATTGATATTGCACAATTCGGGTTACGACAGGGTTACGAGTCGGGTTCGGGAGGTGCAAGGCATGGAGAAGGTCAAGCTGACGGAGGGGCGCATTTCCGGGGCTGTCTGCCCGGAGGGCAAGCAGCAGGATTTCCTGTGGGATAGCAAGACGCCTGGCTTTGGATTGCGGGTTTCTCGGACGGGCCGCAAGTCATACATCTTTCAAGACAAGCTGGCGGGTGAAACCATCCGCATGCCCATTGGTACTCCTGCCGCACTTTCTCTGGAGGCGGCTCGGAAGCGGGCGAACCTGTACCAGACACAGATCAATGAGGGCCGTGACCCTCGGCAAGTAAAGGCCGAGCAGACCGCAGCCGACCTGGAAAAACGCCAGCAATCCAAGCGCCGCAACGCCCCAGCCCTGGAGGCCTGGACAGCCTATATCGAGGCTCGGAAGGGCAAATGGGGTGCTCGCCATGTGGCGGACCATGAAACCTTGGTCCGGGAGGGCGGCGAGAAAATTACCCGGGGACGTCGACTGGGAGTGGGGGCGACCAAGGAGCCGGGCATCTTGCGATCTCTGCTCATGTGTCCTCTGTCCGAAATTACCCGCGATCGCGTGGCCGCCTGGCTGAGTGCGGAAAGCGTTGCGCGTGCCGGCGCAGCGCGCCGAGCATTGGCCTGTCTGGGAGCGTTCATCACCTGGGCAGCCAACCAGCCCGAGTATCGGCAGGAAGTGCACAGGGACGCCTGCGGCGGCCTGTCTCGGGAATTGCCCGCTCCTGGCGTGAAAGATGATTGCCTGCAGCGCGAGCAGCTCAAGCTCTGGTTCGAAGCCGTGCGTGCCCTGCCGAACCGTACTGTGTCGGCCTACCTGCAAATCCTGTTGCTGACTGGTGCACGCCGCAACGAGCTGGCCGGCCTGCGCTGGGAGGACGTGGATTTCCAATGGCAGAGCCTGACCATCCGCGACAAGGTGGAGGGCGAGCGCACCATCGGCATGACGCCGTATGTGGGGGCGCTGCTGCGGGAGTTGAAACGCATCAACGAGACGCCCCCGAACGTGCGCCGCCTGTCCGGCCGGGCCGGGGATGACAAGGCATGGAAACCGTCGCCCTGGGTATTCGCCAGCAAGACTGCTGCCGACGGCCGCATGAAAGAGCCGCGCATCGCCCATAACAAGGCCCTGACGGCAGCCGGTCTACCTGCCTTGTCCATCCATGGCCTGCGCCGCTCCTTTGGCACCCTGGCCGAATGGGTGGAATGCCCGGCCGGCATCAGTGCCCAAATCATGGGCCACAAACCCAGCGCCATTGCCGAAAAGCACTACCGGCGCCGCCCCCTGGACCTGTTGCGTATGTGGCACGGCAAGATTGAGGCATGGATGCTGGAACAGGCTGGCGTCGTGCTTGTTCCCGAGCAATCCGGCGCGGAAAAGCTGCGAGTCATTGCATAAACAATCAGTATTTTATAAGATACCAATATGGAATTGCGGTACTACACCGACGCCGAAGGGCACAGGCCCCTGGTGGAATGGTTGGAAGCCCTGCGAGACATCAAGGCGCGGGCGCAAATCCGGGCACGGCTGGCACGCCTGGAGGCCGGGAACCTTGGAGATTGCAAGCCCTTGCGAGACGGCGTTATGGAGTTGCGCGTAGACCTCGGGCCCGGCTATCGGGTGTACCTGAGCAGGCAAGGGCCCGTCCTGGTGCTTCTTCTGTGCGGCAGCGATAAAGGCGCCCAAGACCGCGCCATCAAACAGGCGATTGAATATTTGAACGACTGGAAGCAGAGAGGCAAACCATGAATACCCCGCGTGATGCGGCCTGGGACGAGCACATGGCCGAGGCCATGAAAGACCCCGCCGAGGCCGCCGCATACCTAGATGCCGTCCTGGAGATGGAAGATCCTGCCGCGCTGCTGGTGGCGCTTCGCCACGTCGCCAAAGCGCATGGCATGGCCGAAGTGACCCGCCGCGCCGGGCTGGGTGAAAAGGTGCTGTTCCGCGCTCTGAGCGAACAGGGCAATCCCACCGTCGACACACTGACCAAGGTGCTGCATGCGGTGGGCCTACGCTTGAGCGTGGAGCCGCTGGCGGCCTGACAGGGCATGCCCGACGCCTGACGAGGCGGTAATCAGGAAATGAGCGGCGGCCACGCGGTAGCCTAGGCGCACCAGGCGCGCGCAGAACGTGCTTTCCTCCGGCACGTCGCCAGCTAGGAAGCGCCCGCCCACGGCGCTGGCCCGGGCGAGCTTGAGCTTGAGGTCGCGTGTGTCGTCGCAGTCCACGGCGCCGGCGCAGCGCGAAATCGCGGCGATGCTCACGGTCGCCTTGCGCGCTAACTGGTCGACCGTGGCGCCGGAGGCGCTGGCGATGTCGTCCAGGATAGCGTCGGCCACCTTGCGTTCGGTGGCGCTGAGCGTGTCGCGCCGGCTGCGGATCTGGTAGACGATGTCGCGCGGCGTGGGCAGGGCGGATTCGGGGGGCGGTGCAGATCCTGCAGCAGATTGAGCACCTGGGTATGCACCGAGACGTCCGGCGCCGACACGGGCTCGTCGGCCACTATGAAGTCCGGCTCCACGGCCAGCCCCCGGCCGATGCCGATGCCGATGCCGATGCGCTGGCCGCCGGAGAAATCGTGCGGATAGCGCTTGCGGTGGTCCGCGTTCAGCCCCACGCGCTCGAGCAGCTCGCGGATGCGCGCGTCGCGCCGGTCCTGCGCCAGCTTATGCGTGTCCAGGGCTTCGCCGATGATCTCGGCCACCGCCATGCGCGCGTTGAGGCTGGCATAGGGATCCTGGAACACGATCTGCATGCGCTGCCGCCAGGCGGACTCGCCCACCAGTCCGACGATGGAGCGGCGCGGCTTGCGGTTGAGGTGCATTCATGAAGCGAGGACCTTGATGCAGCGCGGGCGTGGTGCACGGGACGCATCGCGACCAGATCGGGAACGGCGCCGGTGCAGTCTGCGCCGGCCAGCGGGCGGCGCGGGGCGAAGGTGCAGCCCGCGGACAGGGCGGTGACGCTGGGCACGTTGCCCGGTATGGGTTGCTGCTGCGTATGTGGCACGACAAGATCGAGGCCTGGATATTGGAGCAGGCTGGCGTCGAATTTCAGATGGAAAATGCTGCAGTCAGCTTGCGGGCTGTTGGTTAGATCGCCTCCGTTTTCGTTTGGAAGCCACTCTATTTATACGAGGTACCTACGTTTTTCTTGCATCTTTCGGACATTTCGCGCATGTGAGAGATTAGGCATCGTCAAAAACGCAGAAGGAAAATGACGATGTCTACGATTCAATTCATACCCGAAGGGTTGGCGGCCGTTGCGAATGGTCGCGACACCCTGACGACTAACGAGGCCGCGCCGATGATCAATCGCGAGCCTGAGACCATGTATAAGTGGTCTTCTTGCGGGAATGGCCCCATCCGCCCGGTGCGCATCAATGGCCGCTTGGCCTGGCGGGTGATCGATCTGGCTCGACTGCTGAGTGGTGAATCGGCAGCGTGAATGCCATCGCTCCCTATGGGACTCTGGTGCATGTCTCACGCAATGGCGAACCTTGCACCACGAGTCTGCAAATTGCGCGGGCGTTCAAGCGCCGGCATGACAATGTGCTGCGGTCGATCTCGTCTCTATTGCGCGACGGAACAATTGGTCACCTCGAATCTGAGGAGACCGAATACCAAGACGCGCAGGGGAAGGCCCACCCCATGTATGTGCTCACTGAAACCGGAGCACTGATCGCGATGCCATTCATTGGAGGCCGCCACGCTCGTGAAGGTCAGCGACGCTTGGTAAATGAATTCCAAGGGATGCGTCGCCAGCTCGCGAGTATTCGTTCCGGCGAGGGCGTTTATGTTCCGCAGTCACTACCGGATGCCCTACGGCTGGCGGCCGATCTCGCCGAGTCGAATACACGGCTGGAAACTACGCTGCGGCACCAAGCCCCCAAGGCCCAGGCCTATGAGCGCTTGACTGCGGCGGAAGGATCGATGTGCATCACTGACGCGGCCAAGGCCTTGAATCTCCCTCCGCGCAAGTTATTTGCATGGCTTCAAACTAACAAATGGGTGTACCGCCGTGCCGGGGGCGAGCGACTGATTGCATACCAGGTGGCCATTATGCGTGGCCTACTGGAACACGGTGCCCGCACCATCAGATTGGACGATGGGGGTGATCGTATCGTCAGCCAGGTGCTGGTGACTGCCAAGGGGTTGACCGAACTGGCGCGGCGCGTGGAGGCGGGCGATATCCTTGCTGCGGATCCTCATCAGCACGGGGGCAGACAATGACTCGCTCGAGTGATGTGCTGCGTGAGATAGGGCGCCCAATCGCCTACTACCCGGGTCTTGCGAAGATCTTTGGTAGCGTGAACGCGTCCGTGCTTTTCGGCCAGCTTTACTACTGGCAGCCCAAGGCCAGCAGCCCACTGGGTGTTCACAAAACAGTCGAAGAGCTCGAGGCCGAAACCGGCCTCACGTACGAAGAACAACGCACCGCGCGCCGCATGCTGAAGGCTCTCGGGGTTCTTGTTGAGACCTCCAAGCGCATCGAGCACAAGACCTACTTCCGAATCGATGATGATCGTCTCGACCAGCTGCTTGCCGACTCTCAGAAGGGTGCGAGCGCCGGGATGGGAAATGCCCAGCTCGCGAGATTGGGAAAGTCCATCTCCCGAAATGGGGAAAGTCCATCTCGGGAGATGGGGAAAACCCAGCTCGCGAACTCGGGAGAGTCGTCGTCGCGGGGTGGGGAAACCCTTTCTCGCGGGGGTGGAAATACCCAGTTCGTTAATGAAGTTAAGACTACTGCAGAGACTACTGCAAAGAAGAACCCCCTTACCCCCTTGTCGCCGGACAAGCCGACGACGCAGGCCGTTTCTGTCGGCAAGCCAAAGGGCACCGAGTCGAAGTTTGAGCGCTGGTGGCAGACCTGGCCCAGGTCGCCGCGCAAGGTCGGTAAGGGTGATTGCGAGAAGCGCTGGCAGCGGCACGGCCTAGACGCCCACGCCGAGGTGATCATCGCCCACACCGCGGCCATGAAGTTGACCCGCCAGTGGAAGGAGGGTTTCGAGCCGGCACCAGCCACCTACCTGAACGGCCAGCGCTGGCGTGACGACGTGCCGCCGGACCAGAGCGAGCTCAAGCAGGACGGCCCGAGCAACGCCGAATGGTGGGAATCGGCCTCTGGCATCGAAGCCAAGGGCCGCGAGCTGGGCGTGGAGGCGCGAGCTGGGGAGATCATGCCGGACTACCTGGTGCGCGTGGCACACGCGGCGGGCCCGGGCCCGTGGATCGACGCCGTGCTCAAGCGCGAGCAGCGCAGCCCTGACCGATACCAGCGAATCGTCAGCTTCTTCGGCGACAAGCTCATGCCGGTGGACTGGTACGCATGAAGACGCAAGCCAATCGCATTCAGGCCAAGGCTGAACAACTGGTATCCAAGGCTGAAGTATCCAGCTTGGTATCCACAGAAGCCGCAGGGGCGGCCTGGATACCCCATATCCGACTGTCTCCCAAGCAGCGCCGGTTCGTCGAGGAGTACCTCTTCGACCTGAACGCAACGCAGGCGGCGATCCGTGCTGGCTACAGCGAGCGCACTGCCCAGCAAATCGGCGCGGAGAACCTTACAAAACCTGTGGTCGCTGAGGCAATCCGGGCCGCCACTGCAGCGCGCGCAGCATCAGCCGATGTCACCGCAGCCGAGGTCCTGCGGCAAGTCGATGCGATTGCGACGGCAGATCCGAACGAGATCGTGCAGTACCGCCGGGAGTGCTGCCGCTATTGCTACGGCGAGGGTTATCTCTGGCAGTACCGCACGGAGCGCGAGCGCGAGGAGGCTAAAACCCGCCATCTGGCTGAGGTGGCCAAAGCCAAGGCCACCAAGCTGCCGCGCGCGGCCTGGCCGGTTTTCAGGGAGGGCGGCCTGGGCTTCGATCCGCATCTGCCGCCCAATCCGAACTGCCCGGAGTGCTCAGGGGAAGGTCACGGGCGCATGTTCATCGCAGATACGCGGAATTTGAGCCCGGCCCTTCTCGCGCTCTACGGTGGCGTCGAGGTCACAAAAGAAGGTCTGCGCGTCCTGCTGAATTCCAAGCTCAAGGCCCTGGAGCTGGCGATGCGACACCGCGGCATGCTCAAGGACAAGATCGAGGTTGAACTGGCAGGCGCTCTTTTTGAGCGGCTGCAGAAGGCTCGTCGGCGCGTCGGGTTGGCAGAAAGCGCGGACTCAAGCAAAGGCTGATTGCCGCTTATCAACAGGAACACTCATGCACATTGCCACACCACCGAAGGCCTGCGCCTTGGATCCCTTCCAAGCCAAGTTTGCAGAAGACAATCAACGATTGCTCTCCCATTACGGTCAACAAATCCGGAACAATATGCGCGAGCAGTATGACGCTGTGAGCACTCTCCGAACCATGCAAGGGGCGCTTGACGCCGCTTGGCTGGAGCCAGCTCAAGAGGATCGCGCGGTGCAGATCGCCATGGCCATGCAAGGGGTGCGCACCCGTCTTGCGCAGCTCAAGAGCCAGCTCGCGGAGCACCAGAAGGAAATGGCTGCGCTAGATCGCAAAATCTATTGGGCCGATCGCCTAGCGCCACGGCCGCTGTGTCCGTCGACGACGAGCGCGGAGGGGATAAATGGCTGACCTGTACTCAGTCCGCGCCTCTATCACCCTGTGTGAGGGGATACTGGCCTGCTATGTGGAAATGAACCGATTGCGTATGAACTGGTTGGCGGCTCATGAAAAGCTGCCCGGGGAGGTGTTCGTAATCGAGGGACAGGAGGTGCGCGCCGGTGAAGTGGTCCGGAGCATGCGGGGGATGCGCGACGTTATCGATCAGGGAAACATGATGATCGAGGAGATGCGCCGCCAGTTGGCTGAAATGTACAGTGTTCTCTCCGGCTCCAATGGCGCACCAGCTTTGCGTTCTGGAGAGGAAGCTATTCATCCCTCCGAACTGCTAGTCCGGCAAACCTCTGTTGCCGAATTAGCCTGTGAGCCCAATCTGTACGACCTTGTAAAGGCCTATGCAGCTGAGTCCGGCAAGTCGGTACATGGTGAGGCGGTGCTGGATATTGCCGCTTATCAGCGCATGCAGGATGCCGGCTTGAGCCGAACCATCGGCGCCTGGCGCAACGGCAGCCTCATTGGATTTCTCATTGTGATGGTGACCCCGGTCCCACACTGGGGAGGGCAGGTAGTGGCGTCGACGGAGTCGTATTTCGTGCTTCAGGGGGAGCGCCATGGGGGTGTCGGTCTGAAGTTGCGCCAGCTTGCTGAGCAACTGGCGCGCGAAGCCGGTGCGCGCGGCCTCTACCTGTCAGCGCCGGTCGGCAGCCGCTTGGACAAAGTGATGCAGCGTTCGGGGTACCGGCCCAGCAACATGAATTATTTCAAGGAGTTCGCATGAGCTTCGAAATCTCGCACGTGGCCGCGTCCACACCGGCCGCCATCGATAAGGTGCAGCGCCTGATCGACGCCACCATCAACTTGCCGCAGGTGGATGTCCAGACGCGCCACCTTTTTCATGCTGGTTTATACGCGCACGATCCGGATTCCGAAGGACGTGGTGCTCACGGGCGCGCTGATCAAGATTGCGACGGTGCTGACCATCTCGGGCGACGTGGAGGTGTTCGGTAATGACGGCCTGACCCGGCTGACGGGCTACCACGTTCTCGCGGGTGCCGCGGGCCGCAAGCAGGCCTATCTCGCGCTGCAGGACACCTACGTCACCATGAGCTTTGCCACGAAGGCCACCACCATCGAGGAAGTCGAAGAAGAGTTTACGGACGAGGCGGCATTGCTGCTGTCGCGCCGACAAGGCGATGGGGGTGACGCATGAGTGGAAGCGTTTCGGCCACCACCGTCGCGTACGGCTCGCTCGCCGCTACGGCAATTGGCGCGGGCGTCAGCGCCTACAGCGCGATATCGCAGGGCAATGCGCAGGCTGCGGCGGCGGACTACAACGCCAAGATCGCGCAGAACAATACCGCGATCGCGCAGATGAATGCCAATTCGTCGATTCAGCAAGGCAATCAGCAGCTGCAGGCCGCACAGGAGCAGGCCGCACAGCGCCAGGGCGCAATCCGGGCCGTGATGGGTTCCGGCGGCATTGATCTGAACTCGGGCAGTTCCCTGCGCGATCAGGAGGGTGTCGCCGAGGTCGATCAGCTCAATCAGGCGACGATCGTGAACAACGCCGCGCGTTCGGCCTGGAACTACAAGAATCAGGGGGCGGACTACTCGGCCACGGCCAACCTGGACACGGCGCAGGCCCAACAGGCCGAGATGGGCGGAATGCTTTCGGGGTTCGGTTCTGCAATCGCTGGAGCTGGCCAGTTCGGGAGCAATTGGACGAAAGACAAGCTAACCGTAAAGGGTTTCTGAGGACAATATGCCGGTATTTCCCACTCTCGAATTGTCCCTGTCAGTTTTCAGCTCGACGCTGGCACCCAGAGGGGTGCAGTAAATGGCCGACTATCTCGACGCGATTCGCCAGATGGATGCCGGGGGCGATGAGCCCGGCGGTTCTACAGGCCTGCCGGACCAGCAGTCGCCGCAGCAGTCGCCCGATCCGTACCTGGGCGCCGTGCAGCAGATGGCCAGCGAGACGCAGGCCTCGGCGACCGACACGCTTCTGGCCGCGCAGCAGTCCAAGCCGGACGCGGCCGGCCGCGCCATGACGCTCGCGCCGCAGGTGGGCGTGCCCGCGCCGGCCGTGGAGGCGGATCTTCCGACCTACGAGCAGCAGGCCCAGCTGCAGAAAAGCCGCCAGATCATGGCGCAGAACCCGGTGCTGGCGCAGTGGGTCGCGGCGAACCCTATGGCCGCGCGCGTGGCGCAGGACGATTTCGACAAGCTGGACCTGCTGTCCAAGTTGTCCACCGCTTTGAAAACCGGCGCCGACTCGGCGCTGGCGCAGAACCAGCTCGGGCGCCTGTACAGCGACAAGGCCCTGGGCGGTACTGGCATGACGGCCACGCCCAGCAGTCAAGACCTGGCCAGCGCCGAGCAAAACGCCGCGCAGGCCCAGACCTTGCAACTGCACGGCCTGATGGGTGGCGTGCAGCAGGTGGGTGGGTTTGTGGCCGGCATGTTCGACAACTTCCTGCATGCCCGCACTCAGCTTGAATCGGGCGCGGCCATGGGCGCGACCATAGGTGCCGCCACTGGCATGGAGTTCGGTGGCGTGGGCGCGCTGCCGGGCGCAGCCGCCGGAGCCATGACGGGGGGCGCGCTAGGCTTCGGCCTGGGCTGGAAGGCGGACATGGCGCGGGTGCAGTACGGCCTGACCTACCGCGCGCTCGACCAGATGCAGGACCAGGCGGGTAATCCGCTCTCGGAAACCGCCAAGCAGGCCGGCGCCGCGCTGTCGGGCGCGCTGACCTTCGGCCTGGCGCAGGCCGGCGGCGTGGCCACCAGCCGCGTGACGCAGGCGGCGGTGCAGCCTTTCGTGGCCGACGCGGTCAGCCAAGCCATGGCCCGGCCGACCGTGCAGGCGGCGCTGCGCAATTTCACGGTCGCAGCTGCGCGCGGGGGCTTGGAAGGCGCGGCGTTGAACGCCGGCATGGAGGCCGCGAGCATCGCGGGCGAAGAGCTGGGCAAGCAGGTGAGCCCGGGGCAGTTCAATACGGTATTCAACGATCCGCAGACGCGGCAGGCCGCGATCACCCGGCTGGCCGATGCCGCCGAGTCCGGTGCGCTCCTGTTTGGCGGCATGCACATGGCCGGCGCAAGCCTTGGCCTGGGTGGTGACATGCTGCGCGTGCGCCAGGCCCAGGCGGATATGCAGACCTTTCAGGGCTTGCAGGACGGCGCGGCACAGAGCGCCACGCGCGACCGCAACCTGCAGGCTTTCCAGTCCTTCATGCAGAGCCAGCTGGGCGGCTCGCCGGCGGAAAACCTGTATGTGCCGGCCGAGCGCATCGCGCAGGTCTACCAGCAGCACGGCGTAGAGCCTGGCGCTGGCGACCCGCTTTTCGGGTTCGTGCCCGACATGGCCAAGCAGCTCGAGCAGGCCGGGCCGCTCGGGGGCGATGTGGTCATCCCGACAGCGGACTACCTCACCCACATGGCCGGTACCGACGTCTCGCGTGAGCTGCTGCCCGACATTCGCGTGCGCCAGGACGGCATGTCTTACCGGGAGAGCCGGGACCACCTGGCCAGTCAGCAACAAGCCATGGTCGACACGGCGGCCAAACTCGTGGCCGACAAGCAGACGCCCGACGTGCGAGAGAACCAGCTGCAGCAGATCCACGACGACGTGGCACGACAGCTGGACAGTGCCGGCGTGACCTCGCCGGATGTGAACCAGAGCTACGCCGCGATGCACCAGGCCTTCTACGACACCACGTCGGCCAGGCTGGGCATCTCGCCGGCCGAGTTGTACAACCGGGTCAAGCCGAACATCCGGGGTCTGGCGGATTCGGCGCCGGATGGCACGCAGTACGACCAGGCCGCCAAGCAGTTCGGCGGCTCGCTTCCCGACCTGGCCAAAGCCCTGACCGAAGACAGGAAGAACAACGCCTACTTCGTGCCGATCGATAGCCCGACGGCAGACAGCGCGGCGCGCATCCTGGACGCTACCGGCATTGACGTAGTCGGCGGTCGGGCGCTTTCCTATGGCAGCGACGTAATCTCGGATCTACGCGAGCATCCCGATCTGGGCGCGGACGACTGGCAGCAGGCCGCGTCGATGATCAACAATTTCGACCAGGCCGGGCGCAGTATTGCGCAGCGCGGCACCCAGGGCGAACGTGTCACGCTGACAAAAGACCTAGGCAACGGGGAAAGCCATGGCGCCGTGTTCGAAGTCTTGAACGGGCGGCCGGGGCGCCGGCTGGTGCTGAAAAGCTTTGTCCGTGACAAAACCAGCAAGGTAAACAACTGGTTTGAGTCGAACACCAGGGAGAAGCTGGATTCCGGCTTCATGCGCGCGGGTGGGGACTCCCGCCTTCCCAATAACGCCGGGGGCGCCAACGCAGACCACCCCGGAATCCAGGCTGACAGTGTAGGTCAGGGCGGCGAGGACCTCAATCAGGACGCGCGCGGCACGTTCGGCCCTGCCACCAACACCATCAGCCTGCTGGAAAAGGCGGACTTGTCCACCTTCCTGCACGAGTCCGGGCATTTCTTCCTGAACACCCTGCGCGACATCGCGGCGCGGGCCGACGCCCCGGACAGCATTCGCCAGGATATGGCGAGCCTGGGCGAGTGGTACCGCGGCAACGCCGGCGACGTGGCTGGCGAGGCCAGCAAGTACGCCGGCCAGGACGTAACGCCGGACCATGTGCACGCCTACCTGGACAACGGCACGACCGGGGATGCAGCCCGCGATGCCGCTATCGACCGGGCGCAGCATGAGCAATTCGCCCGCGGCTTCGAGAAATACCTGTTCGAAGGCCACGCCCCGACGGCTGAAATCCAGGGCCTATTTTCTCGGTTCCGGTCCTGGCTGCTCAATGTCTACGACGCCTTGTCGCGCCTGGGCGTGAACCTCACGCCGGAGGTGCGCGGCGTCTTCGACCGGATGCTGGCCAGCGACCAAGCCATCGCCGACGCCGAGCGCGTGCGCGGGTACAAGGCACTGTTCGACTCGCCCGAAGCCGCCGAGGCGGCCGGCATGTCACGCGAAGCCTACGAGGCGTACCGGCAGGACGATCAGGCCGCGACCGCCGAGGCGCAGAATGAGCTGCAAGCCCGCAGCTTGCGCAACATGCAGTGGTTTGCCAACGCCAAGGCCGGCGAGATAGCACGCTTGCAGAAGGAAGCCGCCGCGGCGCGCAAGGACGTGAAAGCGGAGGTCACCAAGCAGATCGAGGCCGAACCGATCGAGCGCGCCCGCGCCTGGCTGAAAAAGGGCGAGATGACCGCCGACAACGGCGAGCAGGTCAAGGCCGACAAGGGTTTCCGGCTCAACACCGACGACCTGAAAGCCATGTACCCGGACAGCATGCTGGCGCGGCCTGACCTCACCAACTTGCGCGGCCTGACCGCCAGGGACGGCCTGCACCCTGACCTGGTGGCCGAGATGTTCGGCCTGCCATCGGGCGATGCCATGGTGCGCGAACTGGTGGACGGCGAATCGCGCCAGTCCAAGATCGAAGGCTTAACCGACGCCATCATGCTCGAGCGCCACGGCGATTTGACCGACCCGCAGAGCATGGAGCGCGCCGCCGAGGCCGCCATCCACAACGATATGCGCGCCCGCGTCCTCGCCGCTGAGTTCAAGGCGCTGGGCAAGATGACCGGGTCGGCGCGCGACCTGTCCCGCGCTGCAGAGGAAGCTGCCAGGGTGGCCATTGCAGCCAAGAAGGTCGGCGACCTGCGCCCGGCGCAGTACCGCGCCGCCGAGGCGCGCGCCGGCCGGGCGGCCCAGGAGGCGCTGGCGCGCGGCGACACGATGGAAGCCGCCGCCCAGAAGCGCGCCCAGCTGCTGAACAACCGCCTCTTCAAGGAGTCCACGGACGCAGTGACTGAGGCGCAGAAGATCGTGCGTGATCAGCAGCGCTTCGACAAGGCCGGCATCCGCAAGAAAATGGACCCGGATATCCTGGACCAGATCGACGCGCTGCGCGAGCGCTTCGACTTCCGGCAGAATCCTCCCGACGGCCCGAGCAAGGAGCATGTCAGCCTGCAAACCTGGGTCGACTCCCAGAAGACGGCGTATTACTCGCCGTACCAGCACCCGGACATGATGAACGAGCGCTTCCGAGCGCATTACAAAAACCTGACCATGGAGCAGTTGCGCGGGTTCCATGACACGGTCGGCAGCATGGAGACGGTCGCGCGCGATCGCAAGCAGGTCACCGTAGACGGGCGCAAGCTCGCCACGGATGCCGTGGTCGATGACCTGGTGGCCAAGATGAAAGAGCGCGGCGAGCAGTTCAAGCTGGAAGACCAGCTGCAACTGCCCAGCCGCGACCGCGGCGATCCGCTCTGGCGTGTCGCCTTGGACCGCTCGGCCTCGCTCATCCGTACGCTGGGCGCGGAGCTGAAAACTCAGTCCCACAAGGCCAATTACTACGACCGGCACGAAGTCTTGGGGCCTTTCGCCCGGACAATCTTCAACCGGGTGATGGACGCGAGCTACCGCAAGAACGATATGCTGCGCGCGCTGTCCTCGGAATTTGGCCGTATTGCCGACAGCCTGGGGCGCGAGTGGCAGGACAGCCTAGCCCAGAAGGTCACCAACACGCGGTTGCTGGACGACCAGTTGACCGAAAAATACCGGCGCCCGGTGTACCGCGATCTGACGCGCGGCGACATGCTGGGCATCGCCCGGCACGTGGGCAACGAGTCCAATTTCGACAAGCTCACCAAAGGCATGCAGTGGGAGCCCGAGGCCGTGTGGCGTTTTCTCGGGGAGAACATGACACCCAAGGACTGGCAGGCTACGCAAGCCACCTGGGATGCTTTCGAGAAATTCTGGCCCGACATGGTGGAGATGAATCGCCGGCTCGGCAACACGTCGCCAGACCGCATCGAGCCGCGCGCCTTCACCACGCCGGACGGTATCGAGATGCGCGGCGGTTACGCGCCGATCGACTACGACCCGCTGCGCTCGCGCTTTGGTGAGAAGGAATCCGGCGCCAATGCCATCGATCCCGGCAACGGGCTGCTGGGTACGGCGTACTTCCGCGCGGACACCACGACCAACGGGTCGCTCAATGCCCGCACGGGGTACAACGACCGCATCGACCTGGGTTACCACAGCGTCGAGAAGCGCCTGCATGACACCATTCACGACTTGGCGTACCGCGAGGCGCTGCTGGACGTAAACAAAATCCTATCGAACCGACGGTTCCGAGATGCGTTCAATGCGACCTATGGCCGCGAGCAGTACAAGGAATTGCAGAAGTGGGTCGGCGGCATCGCCAACAGCCCGAATATGGATCCGAAGGCCAGCGTTCTGACGAAGATCATGGAGTCGACGCGCCATGCCATGGTTGCCAACGGGATCGCCTTCCGGGTGTCGACTATTCTCAAGCACGGCGGGAGTGCTGGTGCTAAGTCGGTCGGCTATTTCTCCGGGGGCGGCGGCAAGTATCTCGCCGCGCGGGCGGCTCGCATGGTAACGGACCACGCCGGGCAGATCCGCAGTGCGATCGAGAAATTCCCGGAGATCCGCGCGCGCGCCATGCAGCAAGATCGGGACTACAAGGAGGCGGTGTCATCCCTGTTTCATCCCGAAAGTCGGCGGGGCAAGGCCGAACGCTACGGGCATTCGATCGTGGCGTTTGCCGACCTGTGCTCAGCGGTCCCTACGGCCTGGGCGGCCTACGACCGGGCGATTACCGAGGGCGTTCCGGTCAACCGCGGCGGCACCGGCCGGCCTATGTCCGAGGCGGATGCTGTGGCCTACGCGAATCAGATCGTGCGCGAGGCCCACGGTGGCAACACCGAGGCCGCGCGATCGAACATCATGCAGAACCGCAATGAGGCGGTGAAGATGATGACCACGCTGTACGGCTTCATGAACAACAGCTACGGGCAGATGACCGACATGGCCGACAAGCTGCGCACCTATGGATTCAGCAAGCCCGAAGTCCTGGCGCGATTCATGGCGGCGGCCATCGTTCCCGCACTGGTAGCCGGCTGGGTTGAAGGAAAGGACGAGGCAGAAGGCTGGGGGGCGTGGGTGGCCAAGGCCATTGGCGGGGAAATTGCCAGCACGGTGCCGATGTTGCGCGAAGCTGTGGGAATGCTAAAGGGGTATTCGAACGTCGGCTTGCCGTCGCTCATGCAGACGCTGGCCGCGATCAAAAAGCCCTTCCAGGACGTCTACGAGGCCGCGCAGGGCAAGCCCACGCACGCGCCGATTAAGGATGCTGGCAATGCCCTGGGCTTGATGGTCCCGGGCCTGGGCCAGCTGAGCGCCAGCCTGCAGGGGGCCCACGACATTGCCGCTGGCACATACCAGCCACAAGGACTTGGCGATGCCGCGCGCGCTGTACTGATGGGCCAGGAGCACCGCTAATCAGTGCGGAAGGTCAGCAGAGTCCGACACCAGTTTGTAGCCGGCCTTCTGGTAGACCCGAATGCAGTTATCCACCTGCAGCTTGAAATTAAGGCTCCCCCAGGGGTCGACGCGGCACTCCACGGTTTGCTTTGTCTCGGGGTTTTGCAGAACAGCAATTCTTGCTGCTGAGCCAGTGCTGGCACACCCTGCGAGGATTGCAGGCAGGGCAATGGGTAGAAAATTACTTAGTCGCATTTTGAGCCTTTGCTTTTTTGTGCTCGCTAGATCGTCGCTGGCCGATTTTTATCTACTACTTTTCCTATACCTTCGGCATGACTGATAGCCACCGCGGGCCAGCGCTATGAGTAGCAGGCGAAAAGTACCTAATCACTGACATCGCTTGGTCAATCGGCGATTCGCATACCAGAAGTCGGTGCCAGACAGTATCGACTTCTGGTCCAGATGACTTGCGATCGACGCTCTTCATGTGGATCAAGCGATCTCGAAGCTTCGTGAGCGCCTGCAGGTTTGAATACGCCCGGTGTATTCCTTTTGGCGATTTGATTCCCAGCGCTTGAGGAAGAAAGGTCGACACTTTTTCAGCCAATGAGGCTCGACGTTCAATCTCGTCCTTCGAGAGCACCTCTACTATGCCATTTCGGTTCTGGCGTTCGTAGGTGCGATCCACCGGCAACAATTCATTCACGTATGCCTCAACGGCAGTATGTGCGCACACTACCGCTTCAAACATTTGCTCGAGGTAGGTGAATGCCGTTTCATCATTTAGTCCGATATTCTTCTCGCGAGTCTTACTGAAGATATGTTCGCGCCGAATAAGTTGCGCACCTGCGTATGCGCACCGCGCGACGTTCAAAAACAGTGCCGACGCATTGGGGATCGATATCGTAAGAGTCTGCTTTCTATTCAAGCGTGCAATGGTTGCCACTTTTATCAATGAGCCCGCTGGCGCAGTTTCGCCTGTCCAAGGCGACGTCCAGTCGTTCGCAAGGGTCGTCACTGTATTGAGACGCCAATCGGCCGTTTCAAGCGTTTCCAAAGCGTTGTCCTTTACGGCGCGAGATTGTAGTTCTGCATGGCCCGGGATACCACTGTTGCCGCGATCGGTGCGCATGTGTCCGTTGGTCTATCTACCTGCGGGTGGATACGAGCCCAGACGTTGGGGGCTTGGAGAATGTGCTCGGGTGATATGCCACGATGTGATGGTATCCCCCATCGACCGATGAGCAGCAGGTCTCCCATGCTACCTCCGACCAAACGTCCGAAACGGATGGGGGCATAACTGGAATTTACCGTGACTGTGCGTCGAGCTCAACCGACGAAAATCTAGGTACACAATTTCATCTCAAAGGCTGATCGCTACACCCCGCAACACTATTATCGATGCGACGACGAAGGCTACCCCACCAAGTACCGGACCTAGATCCCAAATCTCGAACCACCACCACACTATTCGCAAGTGCAATTCAGGACTATTTCTAGAGGGAAAAAAATTGGTTATGCCATAAGAGAGGGCTTTGTAATGATGCCAGAGACCTCCAACCCCTAGAGCGATGCCCACCAGATATAGATCAGTCGCCCATAATCCGTAGGGCTTAAGCATATGCAAGATTGTCGGCGGATTTTTGGAAGCGAGCGCCTGCATAAAACCAAGTACGGCAACAATAGCGCCAGCATTGAGTACTAAAACAGCTTTTACAAACTGAATGTAGTATTCAGTCATCCGAGATAAAACGACGCGCATGGTCTCCAAATTCGCCTGGGTGGTCTGGCTTATATCTTCCAAGGCTTTTCTCCTTGTTATAGGTTTACGGGGACGTCTGTAGGAATCCTAGCGTTGAGCAGCGACTCAATGCAGTTCCTCGCGCTACTGCGAAATTTCGTCCAGTGGGTCAAAGCACCACTCCGACCGGCTCCAATACAGAATTGATTTACCTAGCTCATGGAAAAGCGGTTCCGCCTCTACACCTTGCAGGGCATGACTTAGAACGTATGCAGAGACGTCTGCAAGTTCGAAAAATATTGATAGATCACCGGCTTCTGTCGAGGGAGCAATGTGAAATATTTTTTCTGGCGGAGCTCCTGCGGTTGTATAGCCGGGAATCCAATTATGGGCTTGCTTTCTTTCGTCACCAAATAGTCGAGCTTTAGTCTTGTCCTTTGACGCGTATATGTCGCAGTCTGTTGCTAGTGGTCCTTGATCATTCGAGGCAGGCCCCCAACACATCTGAGCAAGCATTCCAAGCATTCCTTTAGGATCGCTATGCATAGACTCTTCTCTCGTGTCTCCCTCTGCGTTGCTAAGAGTGAGCGGTATGGAATCTTTCCCGCCAAAAAATTTAGCGTAGCTTTCCTCTAAAACGTAGCTGTAGCGAACATAGACATATCGCTCATTCATCAGATCAATAATTCGCCGAATCAAAAAACTCGCTTGATCTTGGTTCAAGTGGCCTAGCCCTTTCTTCTGTCTGTCGTGGCCACTAAAGAGGGTGCGACAGTGAATAGGTGTCTTCGCGGGAAAGCGAAATTCCATCTTGATGCGTTTGAGTTGTCGTAGTGCTTTCGTCAAATTTTGACGCGGCACGATAGCGTAGGCGAATACAAGCGTGCCTTTATATTGGCTGTCGTCACCAAAGGCTAGAAAAGGCGCATCGCTTCTATTTCCGATATGGATTGTGTTGTCGCCTTGTTGGTCTGACATCGATTCTCCCGCGAATTGAATAGGCTTACCTAGCGATTGATTCACTGCCCAGCGTAAAGAGTGTTGTAGCCAACGCCGTAGCGATGCGGATGGCGGCTAGCCTGGCGGACGCTAACCCGCGGTTGATGTCGACGAACCATATCTACAATTCGGTCGGCTTCATTGCATCGGCATCCGACAGTAATGCGTACAAGTGCAGTTTCGCTGATGTCCACCAGACTGTTAACCGCAGTCGGCATATTCGGAGATGGATCCCGCTGGTCTTTCGCGATGACGCGATATTCTTGTTCGTAGCCCCATACGTCCGATTTTGTGAGTAGCGCTTTGATCATCGCGTTGTCCTCGTGCTCAAGTAGCGTGCCCGCCGGCAATGTCGGCTGATACACGACCTTGCATGCGCCGATAAAGGGTTCAGTCCGCACATCGAATTGAAGACACACGCCGGTATGATTCTTCGCGTAATGTGACCACATCAGCAGGTTGTCGTCTCTCGGTGTCAAGCAATAAACGCGATAGTTGGTTTCGATATTTTTGGCCAAATCCTGCGAGCATTGCTCCACGAGCCAGTTCAGTAATCCTGGCTTTGTTCGCATTTCTTCCTCATCACTTTGTCTCGGGGACTTTGCATATTTCAAAAACTGCGCGATGTGTGCATCCCGCATCGCAGGATCATCTAGCGTGTCAAGATCGAACCACGGCTTACAGTCCCATGGGTCGTTAAACCGCGATGGTGATGGCATGTAAATTACTCGGTCGCGTAAGGTCTGTTCCAGGTATCTAGGCCAATCGTCTGAAAAAGGCTGGTAGTGGTGTAAATACCGGATACCGTCCTGTTCTGCAGTAGTCGCTGGCATTTTCTGGCTCGATGAATAACGATTTGCCAGTTTTACTACGCGTTATTGCTTCGCGTTGGCGCTTCTGTGTTGTATAGTGGTTTCGCTGCCGCACCAACGGTAGCCCGGGGTGAGAGCCGGAAATCACAAAGGCGGACGACCGCCTGCTGGCGGTATTTTTTCGTCCGTATGCCTTGCGCGCCTTCTTTGGGCGGGCCTTGGCGGGGGTGCGCTTGCGCACGCCGGGTTCCTTTGTGTCCGGTCTCTCAACCCTGCTTCGTGCCCGCCCACCTCGTTTGAGAGCGAGGGGCGGGTTGAACCGCAAACAAGGAGTCATGCCATGGCTGGTCAAATCACGTCTGCGCCCGCGCACCCCATCACGACACCAACTGAGCTGGTCGTCTGCCTCAACCCCTACAACCTCGATTACTGCGAATACTTCGGCACCCGTGCCATGCTTGAGGCTGAAGGCATTTTGCCCGAGAACATCAATTGGCCGGAGGGCTTCGACGGCAACCGTTGGGACGACGGCCGCTTCAAGTATTGGCTGCGCCGGGTGCGTCCCGAGGGAATCAAAGGCCCGAAAAAGGCATTCCTTGGCGTTGATTGGTGGATGTTGCGCTGGGAACTGCTCAATGGCCTCAGCTTCGCCGAGCGCGCCTTGGCCCAGAAGAGGAAGGAACTGGAGGACATGCTCCACCGGCAGAGTCCGGCCGGCATGCTGAAGAGCTGCGCCGCAGAGAAGCAGTATTGGGCTGCCCGCAAAGACGACAAATTCCAGGCGTTCAAGGCCCTTGTCCCCGGTCTGGTGCGACCTCGCCGCGATCGGAAACCTCGGAACGTTACTCAGACTCAGGAGGCGTAACCATGGATACTCAACCGCCCAGCGGGGCGCTGGAATGAATACGGTCTTCATCCTGCTGGCCCAGTACGGCGCCAGCGCCATCAATCCGATCGAGCGCGTGTGTGCCGACTATTTCCGGCGCCTGACGCCGGAAATGCTGGTGCGCAAGATCAGCGCCGGCGAGATCGCGTTGCCCCAGGTGCGCATGGAGAGTTCGAAGAAAGCGGCCAAGGGTGTGCATCTCGAAGACTTGGCCAAATGGATCGACGCCAGGCGGGCCGCCGCGGTCAAAGAATGCGCGCAGCTCTGCGACCGTGATTGACTGCTCGTGGTTACGATGAGGTTACGAGACAGCGACAAAGCAAAAGGCCAACCCCGAG
This sequence comes from Bordetella sp., assembly GCF_051960075.1. Classification (GTDB taxonomy): domain Bacteria; phylum Pseudomonadota; class Gammaproteobacteria; order Burkholderiales; family Burkholderiaceae_B; genus Bordetella. Next base: position 13,189 of record NZ_JBQCER010000057.1, on the reverse strand, counting down.
AGGTTGGCCTAAGTGCTTGAATCGACTGGTGCCGGCAATAGGAGTCGAACCTACGACCTTCGCATTACGAATGCGCTGCTCTACCAACTGAGCTATGCCGGCGGCAAAGACCGCTATCTTATCAGAGTCTTTGGTGGCGGGCAAAATAACCAAGAGCGCGCATGTTCGGTCGGCGGTTCGTTGTTTGCGATGCGGCGGCACCTGTGTTGTGTGCTTCCTTATTTGCACACCAAAAAAAACTCGTGCATAATCTCGTTTCTCCGCTGTTCCCCAATAGCTCAGTCGGTAGAGCGCCGGACTGTTAATCCGTAGGTCCCTGGTTCGAGCCCAGGTTGGGGAGCCAAAAAATTAAAAGGCCAATCTCGCAAGGGATTGGCCTTTTGCTTTGCACGGGCCGATTTGCTCGGCACGATTTTGTGCCCCGCTTGCAGGCTCTTTTTTGGGGGCTTCTTTTGAGCGCCCGCATGAGCGCCGATAAGATAGGCCCACCATCCAAATAGGCCCGTCCGCATAGGATCTTCGCATAGCGTCCCGCATTATGTCTGCCTACAGCCCGCAAGCCGACGCTCGCATTCCTCTTACGATACTTACCGGCTTTTTGGGCAGCGGCAAGACCACGCTGCTCAATCGCCTGGTCCGCGATTCCGCCTACGCCGACGCGGCAGTGATCATCAACGAGTTCGGCGAAATCGGCGTGGACCATCATCTGGTGCGCGGCGTGCAAGGCCGCATCGCCTTGATCGAGGGCGGCTGCATCTGTTGCACGGCCAGCGGCGGGGTCGCCGATGCGTTGCGCGATCTGTTCCTGGCCGCCGTGCGCCGCCAGATTCGGCCCTTCAAGCATGTGCTGGTCGAGACCACAGGCCTGGCCGGCCCGGCGCCGTTGCTGTTCACCCTGCGGCACGATCCCTTCCTGGCCGAGCGTTACGCCTACCGCGGTACGATCGCCGTGGCCGACGCACAGCATTTTCCGCAACAGTTAAACGCACAGCCCGAAGCGGCACAGCAGATTGCGTTGGCCGACGTCGTTGCCATCAGCAAGGCCGACCTTGCTCGCGCCGAACAAGTCGAGTGTGCACGCGAGGCGGTGCTGGGCATCAATCCGGGGGCGGTCGTGGCGGTGCTGCGGCCCGAACTGGAGCTGGATGCGAGTTTGCGGGACGTGCGCCGCGAGGCAGGGGCGAATACATCGGGGCAGATGACGCGTTGGCTGAGCGCATTCACGCGCGTCAGGGGGGCGCCGCATGCCGGCGTGTCCCATGCCGTGCTGAACCTGTCGCGGCCGATTGTCCGGTCGGCCTTCCTGGCGGGAATAGACGCGCTGCAGGCTCGCCATGGCGAAGCGCTGTTGCGGGTCAAGGGCGTTGTGCGGTTCGTGGGGGAGGCGGAGCCTTGTGCGGTGCATGGTGTGCATCGGCAGCTTTATCCCCTGGAGCCGCTGTCGGGGGACGACGGACCGGGCGCGCCGCCGTCGCGTCTGGTTTTCATTCTCAGGGGCGAGTCGGCGCAAACGTTGCTGGCGGAGGCTGCCCGTCTTCTGGAGTCGGAAGCCTAGCCGGGTCGGTCGTCCCCAAAAAGGCGGGCCTCGCGTCCGGATTACGGTTGGTCTTGGGGGCGGAGCGTTACAGGTATATAATCTTCTTATTCATGTCGCCTGCCTGCTCCTTGGCACTGTTTCAAGGGGCGTAAGGGCTCCGGCAAGCTGCCGCAGATGCTCGGTGCATCTGATATGAGGCAGGTACGTGGCAACTCGCCGCCCGCAAATCTCCAAAAACGCCGCGGCGCACTGTTGTCCACGTACGACACATTCAATCGTTCTTGATTTAACGCTTTCGGCCGTGCCGAGAGCATGCCGATGCGGCTTAAAGCCGCGATAGCGCCGGATTCGACGTCTGGCTGCGTGGGCAGGTTTGAACCTACGTTCGGGTTTTGTATATCGATGAGTGACAACGAGGCGCTACTGGTCCTGGAAACTGCGTTGCTTTGCGCATCCCAGCCGATGCAGATGGCAGAGCTGCGCAAGCTGTTCGGCGAAGAGTCGGAGATCGACAACGCGAAGCTGATTCCGTGGCTGGAGACGCTCCAGCTGCAGTGGGTGGACCGCGGGTTGGAACTGGTGCAGCTGGCTTCCGGATGGCGTTTCCAGAGCCGGCCGCAGATGCAGCGCTATCTTGAAAGGCTCAATCCCGAAAAGCCGCCCAAATACTCTCGCGCGGTGCTCGAGACCTTGGCGATCATTGCCTGGCGCCAGCCGGTCACACGCGGCGATATCGAAGACATACGCGGCGTGACCGTCTCTTCGCAGATCGTCAAGACGCTGGAAGACCGGGGCTGGATCGAAGCCATCGGTCATCGCGATGCACCGGGCCGTCCGGCGCTTTTTGGCACGACGCGCCAGTTCCTCGACGACCTGGGGCTGCGCGCGCTGGATGAACTGCCTGCGCTTGAGGCCGCCGATCCGGCGACTGTGCTGGCCGGGTTGGATCTGGGCGAAGCGGCCGGCGCAAATCCGGATGAGGCGGCGAACCCGGAGGCACAAGCCGCTGGTAAGGGCCAAGACGACGTTCCCGTCGACGACGACGCAAAGGTCGATGTCGACACAGGGCTCGAAGTGCTGCACGCCGAAGAAACGACCGCCGCGCACGAAGCGGCGATAGATGCCGCCGAAGAGGCTCTTGTCTCTGCGGCGAACCTTGAACAAGACAACGAGCCCGTCGAAGACGACGAGCCCTCTCAAGTTTGATCTGCGGAGCTGTCTCAGTGACAACCGATTCCGATACACAACAAGAAACATCCCTGCCCGAGTCGTCCGACGCGGGCGCCTCGCAGGGCGCCGCTTCGCCCGATTCCGAGGCCCGCGGCCGAGGCCGCAAGCTGCGTACGCCCTTCCGCCGTCGCCGTGGCGACGCCGTTGCGGCGGAGGGGGGAGAGCCTGCCGAGAAGACCGAAAGCAAGCCGGCCGAGGGCAAGCAAGCCGAAGGCAAGCAGCAAACCGAACGCAAGCCCAAGCGCGGCCCGCGCAAGTCCGCCGGCAAATCTGCCGGCCGAGGCCATGCCGAGCAGGCCTCCGATGCCGTGGCTGCGCAGGCGAGCGTCGAGACCGCCGATACGCACGAGCTCGAACGCGAAGCCGAACAGGCGCTGGCCTACCTCGACGCCAACGATCGCACCGAGCAGCGGCTGGGCAAGTACCTGAACAGCGATGCCGCGATGCCCAAACTGCACAAGGTGCTCGCTGAAGCCGGGATTGGCTCGCGCCGCGAGATGGAAGAGCTCATCGTGGCCGGCCGCGTGTCGGTCAACGGCGAACCGGCGCATATCGGTCAGCGCGTCGCGCCCAACGATCAGGTGCGCGTTAACGGCAAGCCCATCAATCGCCAGAGCGCCAAGAAGCTGCCGCGTGTCATTCTTTATCACAAGCCGGCCGGTGAAATCGTCAGCCACGACGATCCGGGCGGCCGGGCCAGCGTGTTCGCGCGCCTGCCCAAGCTGCGCACCGGCAAGTGGCTGTCGGTGGGGCGCCTGGACCTGAACACCGAGGGTCTTTTGATCTTCACGACGTCGGGCGACATGGCCAACCGCATCATGCACCCGCGCTACGGCACCGAACGCGAGTATGCGGTGCGCGTGCTGGGCGAAATGGACGAAGCTCAGCGCAAGTCCCTGGTCGAAGGCATCGACCTGGAGGACGGCAAGGCCGCCTTCGGTGCGCTCGATTATCTGGGCGGCGACGGCAGCAACCGCTGGTACCGCGTCACCCTGCAAGAAGGGCGCAACCGCGAAGTGCGCCGCATGTTCGAGGCGGTTGGCGTCACCGTCAGCCGCCTGATCCGCACGCGCTTCGGCGACATCGTGCTGCCGCGCAATCTGCGCCGCGGCCGCTGGGAAGAGGTCGATGTGCAACTGGTCAGCGCGCTTATGGTGCAGCTGGGCCTGCTGCGCGACGATGACGGTGAAGGGCGGCGCGAAAAGCAGCCCAAATCGCATGAAAATGCGCTGCCGCCGGGCTTTGGTACGATGGACCGCAACGGCATGAACGGCGCGCGCATCAGCCGCCGCGGCAACCTGCAGGGCGGCGGCAAGGGCAGCGCCGGTTCGGTGCGCTCCTCGCCGTCCGATCCCTTCGGCACCGGACTGATGATCGCGGGCGGCTATGCCAACGGACATCCCATGGGAGGCGACAAGCCCAGCGGCGGCGGCAAGCGCGGCCCGGCCAAGGGTCGAGGCCAAGGCAAACCCCAAGGGCCAGGCCAAGGCAAACCCCAGGGCCAACAGGCTCAAGGCCAGCAAGGGCAAGGCCAGGGCAAGGGCAAGCGTCCGGCCAAGGCGGGCGGCCCCAAATTCGCGGCTGGCAATCCCGGCGTCAGCGGCAACGTAGCCGCCAAGAAGCGAGCGGGAGGCGCCAACAAGGTCAAACCGCGCAAGCAGGGTGGACGCGGCGACGATTGGCAGCCCAGCGGCGCTGCAGCGCACGAATCACGCCTGGGTTTCCTGGGCGGTCGGGGACGTAACGACAGGTAAATCCCGCTTAACTGGGGCTCGATTCGGGTAAACCCCGGATAAATTGGGTATTTTTTGCATTTTTCTGGTAGACTCTTGGGTTTATCGGCGGCGTTTTCGGGCGCGGCCCGCTTTGCACAGGTGAAGCGAGGGCAAAAGCAGTGCTTGCAAGATGGGCGCTGTCATCCGAAAGCGGCGCGAAAACGGCGGCAGCGTTAGCGCGATCGCCGAATGCAAAGAACAACTGAGGCCTGGCCTGGCGCGTGTTTCATTCGCTCCGGGTTCGCGGCGATACGGTGGGCTGTGCGATGACAGCCCATTTTTTTTGAACGTTAGGGATGCATAGGGCAAGGCCGTGGCGGCAAGATCCGGCACGGCAATGCCTGCAGTGAAATCGAAGTGGCAGATCTATTTGCAATGACCCGCGAAGCCTTGGCAGGCATGGGCGTCGAGCTCATCGACGTCGAGCGTGCCGCCATGGGCTTGCTGCGCGTGACCATCGACAAGGAAGATGGCGTGCGCATCGAGGATTGCGAGCAGGTGTCGCGCCAGCTGTCGCGCGTGTACGAGGTCGAGAACATCGACTATCGGCGCCTCGAAGTGGGTTCGCCGGGTGTCGACCGGCCGCTGCGCGGCGAGGCGGATTTCCGGCGCTTTGCCGGCTCGCGCATCGAAATCAAGCTGCGCGAGGCGATCGACGGTCGCAAGGTATATACGGGCATTCTGCGCGCGCCGGAAGCAGTGGGCGATAAGGCCGCGGGCGAAGCCGCCGCGCGTTCGGCGTTCGGTCTGGAATTTGAGGCAAAAAAGAACGATATCCAAGTGCTGAGCTTCACGCTCGATGACGTCGAGCGCGCCAAGCTGGATCCCGTTCTGGATTTCAAGGGCAAAAAGCGATGAGTCGCGAAATTCTTCTGTTGGTCGATGCGCTGGCGCGTGAAAAAAACGTCACGCGCGACACCGTGTTCACGGCGCTCGAAAGCGCGCTGGCTTCGGCCATGAAAAAGCGCTTCAAGGACGACGCCGACATCCGTGTCGCCATCGACCGCGATAGCGGCAGCCACGAGGGCTTTCGCCGCTGGCTGGTCGTGCCCGACGAGGCCGGTTTGCAAGAGCCCGACAAGCAGGAACTGCTGTCCGATGCGCTCGAGATCGTGCCCGGCATCGAGGTGGGCGAGTACATCGAAGAGCCCCTCGAGCCGGTCGAATTCGGCCGTATCGGCGCTCAGGCTGCCAAGCAAGCCATTCTGCAGAAAATCCGCGATGCCGAGCGCGAGCAGGTTCTGAACGACTTTCTCGACCGCGGCGAAACCATCGTTTCCGGCACCGTCAAGCGCATGGACAAGGGCGACGCCATCATTGAGACCGGCAAGGTCGAGGCCCGCCTGCCGCGCAGCGAGATGATCCCGAAAGAAAATCTGCGCATCAGCGACCGCGTACGTGCTTTCGTGCTGCGCGTCGACAGCACGCTGCGCGGCCAGCAGGTCATCCTCTCGCGCACCTCGCCCGATTTCATCCGCCAGCTCTTCGAAAACGAAGTGCCCGAGATCGAACAGGGCCTGCTCGAGATCAAGGCGGCTGCCCGCGATCCCGGCGTGCGCGCCAAGATCGCCGTGGTGGCCTACGACAAGCGCATCGATCCCATCGGCACCTGTGTGGGCATGCGCGGTTCGCGCGTCACCGCCGTACGCAACGAGCTGGGCGGCGAGCAGGTCGACATCGTGCTGTGGTCGGATGATCCCGCTCAGTTCGTGATCGGCGCGCTGGCTCCGGCCAACGTCGAATCGATCGTGGTCGACGAAGACAAGCACGCCATGGACGTGGTGGTCGACGAAGAAAACCTGCCCAAGGCCATCGGCGCCAAGGGCCAGAACGTGCGTCTGGCTTCCGAGCTGACCGGTTGGCAGATCAACATCATGTCGCCGGAAGAAAGCCAGAACCGCCAGGAGACCGAACGCTCCGCGTTGCGCGCGGCCTTCATGAACAAGCTGGATGTCGACGAAGAAGTGGCCGACATCCTGATCGACGAAGGTTTCACCGGGCTGGAAGAAATCGCCTACGTGCCCATGCAAGAGCTTCTGGAAATCGAGTCCTTCGACGAGGACACGATCAACGAGCTGCGCGTTCGCGCTCGCAACGCGCTGCTGACCGAAGCCATCGCTCAGGAAGAGCGCCTCGAAACCGCGCAGGACCTGCTCGAGCTCGAGGGCATGACCCCCGAGCTGGCGGCACGTTTGTCCGAGCACAAGGTACTCACTCGCGACGACCTGGCCGAGTTGGCCACCGACGAGCTTGCCGAGATCGGCTCGCTGGACGAGAAAGCGGCCAGCGATCTGATCATGCGCGCCCGCGCCCATTGGTTCGACGAAGAGTGAAGACCATGGCGCGTTGAAGAAAAATCGCCGTGTCGCGTCTAGCGCGGACGGTCTGTAGAAGATAGCTGCAAAGGAAGATAGCCTAATGTCGAGCAATACCGTCGCCCAGTTCGCCACCGAACTGAAAATGCCTGCCAACGTGCTGCTGGAGCAGCTGCGTTCGGCTGGTGTCGACCTCAAGTCGGTGGACGATGCCGTCACCGACAGCGACAAGGCGAAGTTGCTCGATTCGCTGCGCCGCGCCCATGGCGGCAGCGAGGGCAAGAAGATCACGCTGACTCGTCGCCAGACCTCGGAAATCCGCCAGGCCGACGCGACCGGGCGTTCGCGCACCATTCAAGTCGAGGTGCGCAAGAAGCGCGTCTTCGTCAAGCGCGATCCCGCCGAGCTGGCGGCAGAACAGGTTGCGGCGGAAGAAAAAGCCGTCGCCGAAACCGTTATCGATGCCGCAGAAGCCAAGGCGGTTGAACCCGCGGCGCCCGCACCGCAGATCGAACTCGCGGCAACTCCCGAGTTCGAGAATCACGTTTCCATGCCGTCGGCCGAGCCCCAGCCGGCCGCGCCTGAGCAGGCCGCGCCCGTTGCCGAACCGGTGGTCGAAGCGACCGAGGCCCAGTCTGCCTCCGAACCTGCTCCCGAGCCCGTGCAGGAAGCGGTCGAGCCGGTTGCCGCCGAGCCTGTGTCGGCCGAGCCCGTGTCCGTCGAGCCTGAGCCGGTTGCCGAGGCGCAAGTCGAAGCTCCCAAGGCCGAAGCCGAACCTGTCGTGACGACCAAGCGCAAAGCTGCGGCCGAACCGGTGCGTGCGCCTGTCAGCAATGATGATCGCGACGCGGCCCGCCGCGCCTCCGAGGCCGAAGCGGCAGCCCTGCGCGAAATGCTGAACCGCCCGCGCAAGGTGCTGCGTGCGCCCGAACCCGAGCCGGCCGCCGCCTTGTCTGGCACGCTGCACAAGCCGGCGGGCAAGGGCGCTGCCAAGAAGGACGCCAAGCCCGGTGCTGGCGTCGGTGCCAAGAAAACCATCAAGACCGCCGAGGTGGCATCCACCTGGACGGACGACGCCTCGCGCAAGAAGCCGGCCGACAAGCCTGCGGCCAACACCCGCGACAGCGGCTGGCGCGCTGGCGGCAAGGGCGCTGGCGGCAAGGGTGGCAAGGGCGGACGGAACGCCCGCAACCAGCAGACCGATCGTCGCGCCGAACCCGCACAGCAGGAATTCATCGCGCGCGAAGTTCACGTGCCCGAAACCATCAGCGTGGCCGATCTGGCGCACAAGATGTCCGTCAAGGCTGCCGAAGTCATCAAGGTGCTGATGAAACTGGGCCAGATGGTCACCATCAACCAGGTGCTGGATCAGGAAACCGCCATGATCGTGGTCGAGGAGCTCGGTCACGTTGCCATCGCAGCCAAGCTGGACGATCCGGAAGCCTTCCTGGACGAATCGCCCGTCGTCAACGAAGCCGAACTGCTGCCGCGCGCGCCCGTGGTTACCGTCATGGGCCACGTCGACCACGGCAAGACGTCGCTGCTCGACTACATTCGCCGCGCCAAAGTCGCTGCAGGCGAAGCCGGCGGCATCACGCAGCACATCGGCGCCTATCACGTGGAAACCGATCGTGGCATGGTGACCTTCCTCGACACCCCGGGCCACGAGGCGTTCACCGCCATGCGTGCCCGCGGCGCTCAGGCCACCGACATCGTCATTCTGGTGGTGGCGGCCGACGACGGCGTCATGCCGCAGACCAAGGAAGCCATCAGCCATGCCAAGGCGGCCGGCGTGCCGCTGGTCGTGGCGGTCAACAAGATCGACAAGCACGAAGCCAACCCCGACCGCGTCAAGCAGGAACTGGTGGCCGAGGAAGTGGTGCCTGAAGAGTACGGCGGCGACGTGCCTTTCGTGCCCGTGTCGGCCAAGACCGGCCAGGGCATCGACGATCTGCTCGAACATGTGCTGCTGCAAGCCGAAGTGCTGGAACTGAAAGCGCCGGTAGACGCGCCCGCCAAGGGCCTGGTCATCGAAGCGCGTCTGGACAAGGGGCGCGGCCCGGTCGCGACCATCCTGGTCCAGAGCGGCACGTTGCGTCGCGGCGACGCGGTGCTGGCCGGCGCGAGCTTCGGCCGCGTGCGCGCCATGCTGGACGAGAACGGCAAGCCCATCCAGGAAGCCGGTCCTTCGATTCCGGTGGAAATCCAGGGTCTGACCGAGGTGCCCGCTGCCGGCGACGAGATCATGGTGCTGTCCGACGAACGCAAGGCGCGCGAAATCGCGCTGTTCCGTCAAGGCAAGTTCCGCGACGTCAAGCTGGCCCGTCAACAGGCCGCCAAGCTCGAATCCATGTTCGACAATCTGGGCGAGGGCACGCAGACCTTGCCGCTCATCGTCAAGACCGACGTGCAGGGTTCGCAGGAAGCGCTGGTTGCCTCGCTTACCAAGCTTTCCACCCCCGAGGTGCGGGTGCAGGTGGTGCATGCCGCGGTGGGCGGCGTTTCCGAGTCCGACGTCAACCTGGCAATTGCCTCGAACGCGGTGGTCATCGGCTTCAATGTCCGGGCCGATCAAAGTGCCAAGAAGCTGGCCGAGAACAACGGCATCGATCTGCGCTACTACAACATCATCTATGACGCCGTGGACGATGTGAAGGCGGCCATGTCCGGCATGCTGGCTCCCGAGAAGAAGGAAGAGATCATCGGCTTGGTCGAGATCCGTGAGGTCTTCTCGGTGTCCAAGATCGGCAATATCGCTGGTTGCATGGTGCTCGACGGCGTTGTCAAGCGCGATGCGCAAGTGCGTCTGCTGCGCAACAACGTCGTTTCCTGGACTGGCCAGCTCGATTCGCTGCGCCGCTTCAAGGATGACGTCAAGGAAGTCAGGTCCGGCTTCGATTGCGGCCTGACCCTGCGCAACAACAACGACATCCAGGTGGGCGACCAACTGGAAGTGTTCGAGATCAAGGAAGTCGCCCGCACCCTGTAAGGTGCCGCGTTTTTCAAGCCAGTCATGAGCCGCCATAAGTCCAAATCCATCCCCGGCCGCAATCTGCGGCTGGCCGACCAGATCCAGAAGGATCTGGCCGAGATCGTCCAGCGCGAGGTCGATGTCTCGCGCTCGGGCCTGATCACGATTTCGGGAGTGGAACTGTCGGCCGACTATGCGCACGCCAAGGTGTATTTCACCGTGCTAGGCGCCGAACCCGACGCGACCGCGGCGTTGCTCAACGACAAGGCCGGCTGGCTGCATTCCCTTCTGTACAAGTTGCTGCACATCCACACGGTGCCCACGCTGCGCTTCTATCATGATCCGCAGACCGAGCGCGCCATTGCGATGTCCTCGCTGATCGATCGCGCCACACGCTCCGATTCCGGTGCGGCGTCCGGCGTCCCTGACGAGCCTGAAGACCAGCCCTGAGGGCTGTCGTCGGCGACTTTTTCCGGATTGCGACGATGGCCAGGAGACGCGGGCAACCGCTCGATGGAGTGCTATTGCTGGACAAACCCGTGGGCTTGTCCAGCAATCACGCCCTGCAGCGCGCCAAACGTACGCTGGATGCGGCCAAGGCCGGTCATACCGGCACGCTGGACCCGTTCGCCACGGGCCTGCTGGTGTGCTGCATGGGCCGTGCGACCAAGATTTCCGGCGCCATGCTCGGCGCCGACAAGACGTATCTCGCCACGCTGCAGTTTGGCGAAGAGACCGACAGCGGCGACCTGACGGGCATCGTCACGACGCGTGCGCAGACGAATTTCGCCGGCGTGGACGAGCAGGCATTGCGCGACGTGCTGTCACGCTTTACGGGTGAAATAGAACAGATTCCGCCCATGTATTCGGCGCTCAAGCGCGACGGCAAGCCGCTGTATGAATACGCGCGCCAGGGCATCGAGCTCGAGCGCGAACCGCGGCGGGTCACGATTTACCGCAACGAACTGCTGTCCTGCACCGGGTTGCAGGCAGTAATCGAAGTGGATTGCAGCAAAGGGACTTACATCCGCACGCTGGCCCAGGACATCGGCCGCGAGCTGGGTTGCTACGCCCACTTGACTGCGCTGCGGCGCACGCGCGTCGGCCCGTTCACACTGGACCGCGCCGTCACGCTGGACGCTTTGCAGGCCGCCGACGATCCCAAGTCGTCGCTGGTGGACTTGAACGAATTACCGGCGGGGCTTTTGCCGCCGGGCCGCTCCCAGGGCCAAAATGCCCCCTTGGGGGCAGCGAACTGAAAGTGAGCGCGGGGGGGCTTTTCCCCCTCTAGCCAAAACAAACTCTTGAAGGATTGATTATGTCTCGCGCTCTGCGCAACATCGCCATCATTGCCCACGTCGACCACGGCAAGACCACGCTGGTCGACCAGCTGCTGCGCCAGTCCGGCACCTTCCGCGATAACCAAGCGGTGGCCGAACGCGTCATGGATTCCAACGATCTGGAAAAAGAGCGCGGCATCACCATCCTGGCCAAGAACTGCGCCGTCGAATACGGCGACACGCACATCAACATCGTCGACACCCCGGGACACGCCGACTTCGGCGGCGAGGTCGAGCGCGTGCTGTCCATGGTCGACGGCGTGCTGCTTCTGGTCGACGCGGTCGAAGGCCCCATGCCCCAGACCATCTTCGTCACGCGCAAAGCGCTGGCCCTGGGCCTCAAACCCATCGTCGTGGTCAACAAGATCGACCGCCCGGGCGCTCGTCCCGACTACGTCATCAACGCCACGTTCGAGCTGTTCGACAAGCTGGGCGCCACCGAAGAGCAGCTGGACTTCCCCGTGGTCTATGCTTCGGGCCTGTCCGGCTACGCCGGCCTGACCGACGACGTGCGCGAAGGCGACATGCGTCCGCTGTTCGACACCGTGCTCAAGTACGTGCCGCAGCGCAACGACGACATCGACGGCCCGCTGCAGATGCAGATCATCTCGCTGGACTACAACAGCTACGTCGGCAAGATCGGCGTGGGCCGCATCAACCGTGGCCGCATGAAGCCGGGCATGGACGTGGCCTTTCGCGATGGCCCGGACGGCGCGATCAAGCGCGGCCGCGTCAACCAGGTCCTGATGTTCAAGGGCCTGGAGCGCGAGCAGGTGCAGGAAGCCGAAGCCGGCGACATCGTGCTCGTCAACGGTATCGAAGACCTCAACATCGGCACCACCATCACGGCCGTGGACACGCCCGAAGCCTTCCCCCTGCTGAAGGTCGACGAGCCGACCCTGACCATGAACTTCATGGTCAATACCTCGCCCCTGGCCGGCCGCGAAGGCAAGTTCGTGACCAGCCGCCAGCTGCGCGACCGCCTGGACCGCGAGCTTAAGTCCAATGTGGCATTGCGCGTGCGCGAGACGGGCGACGATACGGTGTTCGAAGTGGCGGGTCGTGGCGAGTTGCACCTGACCATCCTGCTGGAAAACATGCGTCGCGAAGGCTACGAGCTGGCGGTCTCGCGTCCGCGCGTGGTGTTCAAGGAAATCGACGGGGTGAAGTGCGAACCCTTCGAAGCCCTGACGGTGGACGTGGAAGACGAGCACCAGGGCGGCGTGATGGAAGAGCTGGGCCGCCGCAAGGGCGATCTGCAGGACATGCAGCCGGACGGCCGCGGCCGCACCCGCCTGGAATACATCATCCCGGCACGCGGCCTGATCGGCTTCCAGAACGAGTTCCTGACGCTCACGCGCGGCACCGGACTGATGAGCCATACCTTCCACGAGTATGCACCCGTCAAGGAAGGCTCGATCGGCGAGCGCCGCAACGGCGTGCTCATCAGCCAGGACAACGGCGACGCCGTGGCCTATGCGCTGTGGAAGCTGCAGGACCGCGGACGCATGTTCGTCAGTCCCGGCGAAGCGCTGTACGAGGGCATGATCATCGGCATCCACAGCCGCGACAACGACCTGGTGGTCAACCCCATCAAGGGCAAGCAGCTCACCAACGTTCGCGCTTCCGGCACCGACGAAGCCGTGCGCCTGGTGCCGCCCATCCAGATCACCCTGGAATACGCGGTGGAATTCATCGACGACGACGAACTGGTCGAACTGACGCCCAAGTCGATCCGCCTGCGCAAGCGCTACCTGCAAGAACACGAGCGCCGCAAGGCTGCGCGCGAAGGCGTTTGATAGCGCGTTGTTTGTAGCTGGGCAGGTAATACGCCGGGCCCGTTCGCTGTATGCGGACGGGTCTTTTTTTTGAGTTCTTGAGACGCCGTCGACAGGACTGCGGGAGTTCCGATGCTCGCCCGTTGGGCCCCGGTTGGCCGGCCCTGCGCTTCGGACTCCCTCCGCCCAATCGCCGGCTTTCCGCATCAATAGGCACAAGGCTTTTAAACCTCCGAATGAGAC
>NZ_JBQCER010000056.1:0-113754 GCF_051960075.1 Bordetella sp. | reverse complement strand
AGCCGATGCGCGGGCAGTGGTTTTCAAAATAAATTTTATTATCTAACGCTGCCGGCGTGTCCGGCCCTAAAAAAACGGCCATTAATTTATTGGCCTTTTTTTTCGGGTGCCGCCGGCGCTCAACTCTGCCGTATGCGATTGACCAGGGACGTCGTCGACCGCTGGAACTCGAAAGGAATCGCAACGGCCCTTCCGCCCCAGCTGCGCACCAGCCGCGTCTCGGGCAGGGTCTCCATGTCGTAGTCGCCGCCCTTGACGATGATGTCGGGATGCAGCTCGGCGATGAGCGCTTCAGGCGTGTCTTCGTGAAAGGACGTGACCAGGCTCACACAGCCCAGCGCCGCCAGCAGGGCGGCCCGATCCTGTTCGGTGTTCAGGGGCCGGTCGGGCCCCTTGCCAAGACGGCGCGCCGACTCGTCGCTATTGACCGCCACGACGAGCGTGGCGCCCAGGCAGGCGGCCTGATCCAGATAGGTAGCATGGCCGCGGTGGAGAATATCGAACACGCCGTTGGTGAAAACCAGCGGGCGAGGCAATTTTTTGGCCGCCTCCAGGGCGGCCGCACGCGGAAGGACTTTGGATTCGAATCGGGCAGCGGTCATGCGGAAATTGTAGCCGCGAACCCGCATGCCCAGTTCAGGTGGCCGCGAGCTCGCCCGGGCCGAACAGCTTGGCCATCGCTTCCTTGCGGTAGCGATTGAGATCTTTGACCGACGTGAAATCGGCGTCGAGCAGGCCCGAAAGAATATGCAGGATGCGGCCGGCGACCCGCCCTTCCCAGCCGCTGTCGAAGCGGATCTGCGTATCGAGCCAGCGTTCGAGCCAGCCCGGCTCGGGCATCCTGGACTGAACCGTGTCGTTGGGAAAAGCCGCCTTGCTCACGTGCAGATTGGTCGGGTGCATGGCCTGCGCCGAGCGGCCGGCCGAGGCCATGAGCACACCGATCTTGGCAAAGGCATGTCGCGCGGACAGGCTCGTCGCCTCGCCACGGTCTTTCAGGGCGCGGCGCATGTACTGCAGATAGGCGCCGGCGTGGCGGGCCTCGTCCTGGGCGATGGTGCGGTAGATGGCGCGGATGACCGGCTCGGTGTGCCAGTCGGCCGCGCAGCGATACCAATGGTTCAGGCGGATTTCACCGCAAAAATGCAGCATCAGCGTCTCGAGCTCGGGCGCAGGATCGAATTCGAAGCGCACATTGTGCAGTTCTTCTTCGGTGGGCATGAGGTCGGGACGAAAGCGCCGCAGATATTCGATCAGCACCAGGGAATGCTTCTGCTCTTCGAAGAACCAGACGGACATGAATGCGCTGAAATCGCTGTCGCCGCGGTTGTCGCGCAGAAACATCTCGGTGGCCGGCAAAGCCGCCCACTCGGTGATGGCGTTCATTTTGATCGTGCGGGCCTGCTCGTCGGTCAGCTTGCTGCCGTCGAAATCGCTCCACGGGATGCTGGTTGCCATGTTCCAGCGCACGGCTTCCATGGTCTTGAAAAGTTCGGGGTAAAGCATGGGGGTCTCCGCGGCCGCGAGCCGCCTTTCTCTGTGTTCGCTTTTATCGCCGCCCAAGAAGAAACCGTGATGACGGTTTCATATCAAAAATATGACACCCTGCGGGTTATATATGCTAACAGACACGGATTCGGTCCGCCATGGCAGGGTCAATGCTTGTCCAGCGCCCACAAAGCCACCGCCAGCGCCGCGGCCAGCACCGCCGTCAACGCCGCCAGCAGGCGATTGCCCTGCTCGCGCGCCAGGCGCAGGCGGCGCGTCTCTTGCAGCATCTCGGCGCTCAGGTCGGGGCGGGCGAGATGGTCGTGCAGCAGGCGCGGCACGGCCGGCAGCAACTGCGACCATTTGGCCGACTCCTTGGCCAGGCTTTCGCGCAGGCCATGCAGCCCCATGCGCCGCTTCATCCAGCTTTCCAGGTGAGGCTTGGCGGTTTTCCAGAGATCCAGCTCGGGATCGAGCTGACGGCCCATGCCTTCGACATTGAGCAGCGTTTTCTGCAGCAGCACCAGTTGCGGCTGGATCTCGACATTGAAGCGGCGCGAGGTCTGGAACAGGCGCAACAGCACCTGGCCCAGCGAGATCTCGGCCAGCGGCCGGTCGAAATAGGGCTCGCACACCGCACGCACGGCGCCTTCGAGCTCCTCTTCGCGCGTATCGCGCGGCACCCAGCCCGATTCGATGTGCAGCTGCGCCACGCGCCGATAATCGCGATGGAAAAAGGCGAGGAAATTCTGTGCCAGGTAGTTCTTGTCGAACTCGGACAGCGAACCGACGATGCCGAAATCCAGCGCGATGTAGCGGCCCAGCGTGGACGGGCTGTCCGACACATAGATGTTGCCCGGGTGCATATCGGCATGAAAGAACCCGTCGGTGAACACCTGGGTAAAGAAGATCTCGACCCCGCTCCTGGCCAGCGCGGGAATGTCGACGCCGGCCTCGCGCAGCCGGTCGATGCGGCTCACCGGAATGCCGTACATGCGCTGCATGGTGAACACCGTGGTGGTGGTCAGCTCCCAGATCACCTCGGGCACGATGAGCATGCCCTCGCGCCCGGACTCGGGGCCGAAATTGCGGCGCAGCTGGCTGCAATTGGAGGCTTCGCGCACCAGGTCGAGCTCGTCGTGCAGATATTTGTCGAACTCGGCGACCACCTCGCGCGGCTTGAGCCGGCGCCCGTCCGGGCCGCCCAGACGTTCGACGAGGCGCGCCGCGACGCGCAGCAGGGCCAGGTCTTTTTCGATGACGTCCAGCATACCGGGACGCAGCACCTTCACGGCCACTTCGCGGCCGTCGTGCATCACCGCGAAGTGCACCTGGGCGATCGAGGCCGAAGCGATGGGATCCGTCTCGAACTGCGCGAACAGTTCCCGCGGCGGCTTGCCCAGCGCCGTCTCGACGAGGGCGGCCGCCTGCGCCGATGGGAACGGCGGTACGCGATCCTGCAACAGCGAAAGCTCGTCGGCGATGTCGGCCGGGATCAGGTCGCGGCGGGTGGACAGCACCTGGCCGAACTTGACGAAGATAGGCCCCAGCGATTCGAGGGCCTGGCGCAGGCGCTGGCCCCGTGGACCGCGCGGTTTGCGGCCCAGCCGCAGCACGTGCAACAAGCGGCGCGCCAGCGGGTGATTGATGCTGGACAGAACCAGATCGTCCAGGCCGAAACGCAGGGCCACGAAAATAATGCGCAACAGGCGCGGCAAGGTCAGCATCGCGCGCTCCTTTCCACGCGCGCCAGCCGGGCAGCCAGCGCGTCGGCACGCCGACCCAGCGCATCGGCGTCGGCCTGCAATTGAGCCACGTCCAGAACATGTTGCGCCAGGACCGGCTTGCCGGCCAGCGTAGGCGTTTCTTCGGTGAGGTATTCAGCCACGTTGAGCGCCAGACGCCCGCCCGCATCGCGCACGCCGGAGACCGCGGCGCGCGCGCCGGACATCAGGCGCAGCGCCGGTATATCGCCCACCACGCGTGCCAGATCGTCTTCCGGATCCCAGCGCAGATCGCGCGCCAGTTCGCCCACCACCTGAGCCAGGCCGGCGTCGCCCGAGATGTGCGTCGCCTCGGCGAAATCGGGCATGCCGCCGGCGGGCAGACCTGTCAGGCTGAATTTGTCGGACAGCAGGGTCAGGGTCACGTCGGGCACGATGGCCTCGTCGGCGGGCGCCACCTTGCCGTCGCTGTCCACGGTCAATGACAGGCGTTGCCGCCCCCAGACAAAGCGCACCGTCTTGCCTGCATGACGGGCCAGGCGCTCGGCGGCCCAGGGCTCGCGACCCAGCAGCGCATTGAGCGCGCCGGCGGCGAAGCGGGACACCGGCGGCAAGAAAGACGGGAGCGGAGGCAGAGGCAGCATGGAATCCAGGAATGACGGCCGCGGCGCGCAGGGGAATGCCTGCCGCGCCGGGCTCGGGGCGAACCCAGGCCAGAGTTTACCGGGTTCATTTGCCCACTTCACGCCGCAAGCCTGGACAAGCCCGGCCCTGCGCTCCCCCCCGGGCTCCCGATACGAGGCCGCCCCGCCTATACTGAAGCATCCCATCCGCCGATGAGTGATTCCCGATGAGCGCCCCTACGAAGACCCTGCACGAACTCGCCGCGGCGCTGGCTGCGGGTACGACCTCCAGCGTGAAACTGGTCGAAGATGCCTTGGCCCGCATCGAAAGCTATCGCGGCCGCGGCGGCGCAGCCTATCGGGAGGTAGATGCCGAATCGGCTCTGCAAGCCGCGCACGCCGGCGACCAGGCGCGCCAGGCCGGCTACGTGCCCAGCGTGCTGGCCGGCTTGCCGGTCTCGATCAAAGATCTGTTCGATATCCGAGGCCAGGTCACCAAGGCGGGTTCGATTGCGTTGAACAACGCTGCGCCCGCGACCCAGGACGCCGCCGTGGTGGCGCGGCTGCGCCAAGCCGGCGCCATCCTGCTGGGCCGTACCAATATGAGTGAATTCGCGTTCTCGGGCCTGGGGCTGAACCCGCACTACGGCACGCCGCGCGCGCCGCACGACGAAGACCGCGTGGCGGGCGGGTCGAGCTCGGGCGCCGCGGTCAGCGTGGCGCTGGGCATGGCCGCCGCCGCGCTCGGCACCGACACCGGCGGCTCGGTCCGCATCCCGTCGGCTTTCTGCAATCTGACCGGCTTCAAGCCGACCGCGCATCGCGTGCCGCTGGACGGGGCCCTGCCGCTGTCCAGTTCGCTCGATTCCATCGGCCCGCTGGCCGTATCGGTAGCCTGCTGCGCGGCCTTCGACGCCGCGATCAGCGGCCAGGCACTGGACGCACGGCCCGCCGACCTGCGCGGTCTTCGCCTGTACGTGACCCGCGATTTTGTCTGCAGCGATATGGACGACGACGTAGCGCAGGCATTCGAAGACGCCTTGCAAAAGCTGTCGCAGGCAGGCGCGGTCATCGTTCCCTTCGGTTTCCGTGAGCTGCGCGAGCTGCCCCGGATAAACGCCAGCGGCGGTCTGGCAGCGGCCGAGGCCTGGACCTGGCATCGCAAGCTGCTGCAGGCTCAGGGAACCTGCTACGACCACCGCGTCGCGCAGCGCATACGCCGCGGCGCCGAGCAGAGCGCAACCGACTACATCGAGATTCTCGCAGCCCGCGAGCGCCTGCGCGCCGTCGCTGCCGAACGCCTGCGCGACGCCGATGCATGGCTCATGCCGACCGTCGCCATCAAGCCGCCACTGGTCGCTTCCATAGAAAGAGACGACGACGCATTCTTCGCCGCCAACGGCATGGTCCTGCGCAATACCAGCGTGATCAACTTCCTGGACGGCTGCGCGGTGTCGCTGCCCACGGGCGCGCCGGGCATCGGCCTGTCCGTCTGCGGCCTGCGCGACCAGGACGCCCGCGTGCTGCAGGTCGCGGCGTCAGCCCAGCTTCACGCCTTCATGTAGCGCGGCCACGCCGGCCGTCAGGTTGAAGAACTGCACGCGGTCCAGGCCGGCGTCGCGCATCATGCCGGCCAGGGTTTCCTGGTCGGGGTGCATGCGGATCGATTCGGCCAGATAACGATAGCTGGCCTCGTCCTTGGCCACCAGTTTGCCCATCAGCGGCAGCACATTGAACGAATACCAGTCGTAGACCGGCGCCAGCGGCTTGGCCACGCGGGAAAACTCCAGCACCAGCAGCTTGCCGCCGGGCTTGAGCACGCGCGTCATCTCGGCCAGCGCGCGGTCCTTGTGCGTCATGTTGCGCAGGCCGAAGGCCACGCTCACGCGGTCGAAATAGCCGTCGGGAAACGGCAGGCGCTCGGCATCGCACACGGTGGTGGGCAGCACCAGGCCGGCGTCCATCATGCGGTCGCGGCCCACACGCAACATGGAGTCGTTGATATCGGTCATCCAGACTTCGCCCGTGCTGCCGGCGCGCTTGGCGAAGGCGCGGGCCAGATCGCCCGTGCCGCTGGCGATGTCCAGCACCCGCATGCCCGGCCGGATCGCGGCGCGGCTGATGGTGAAGGCCTTCCAGATGCGGTGCAATCCGCCCGACATCAGGTCGTTCATGATGTCGTAGTTGGCGGCCACCGAATGAAAGACTTCGGCCACTTTGCGGGCTTTTTCGTTTTCGGGAACGGTTTGGAACCCGAAGTGCGTACCTTCCGGTCCGGTGTCTTTGGACGAGGATGTAGAGTTTTGCATGGTGTTGTCCTGGCAGTACGTCATGGTAGCCGATCGCGGCCCGGCCGATCGCGGCCCGGCCGATCGCGAGCCGGCCGAGGTCCGCCGCCGACTACGCGCCGCCCAGGGTGCCGAATTCGACCGCGCTCTTGACGTAGAAGATCTGCACGCCCTCGGCCTGAAGCCGGGCGAACAACCGGTCGCACTCCTGGGGCGTGACCGCCATGGCCACCGAAACAGGCTGATCGGCCAATTCGAAGAAACGGGCAGAATGCAGATGATGTCCGTGCCCCACGCCCTCGCCTGCGGGTATCAGCGTCGCGCCGCCCAGGCCCAATTCCGCGGCCAGCTTGACAAGCCAGTCCGCCAGGGGCGCGCCGTGATGGCGCCGGTCTTGTTGAGTGAAAAAAGTAACCATGAATCCGTTCATTTTTTGCTCCTTTCAGGACGACCTGAGCCATTGCACCGACGCGATCCCCGCCAGCGTCGCCGCCAGCGAGCCGGCGACGTGGATCGAGACTTCCCCCGCGGCCCAGGCCAGTTGCCCGCGCTGCGCCAGCGCGACCACTTCCGACGAAAACGTGGAAAACGTGGACAGCCCGCCGCAAAAACCCGTGATGATCAGCAGCCGCCACTCGGGCGCCAGACCCGGAAACCGCGTAAATACGGCGACCGCGGCGCCGATGATGTAACCCGCGATCACGTTGGCCGCGAACGTACCAGGCGGGAGGGTGGGAAATATCGCGTTGAGCTTGATGCCGAGCCACCAGCGGGATAGCCCACCGGCGGCCGAGCCGATGGATATGGCGAGCATGGGTTTCCACATTGCGCTGTCCAGGAATAGAGGTTGTTACTTTCCGGACAGGCATGCCTACAAGCGGCCCGTCCGGCCGGTATGTAGGCATCATCAGCCACGAGCGTGGCGCTTACTGGAGGAATGCCATCTCCATGCGAGTCAGTGTAGCGCAACCCGCTGCACGGATTGTGAAATCGTCACATACCTGAAATATTGCAGCCATACTATGGCAACGCTCGCGCCGGCCGGCGCCTTTTGTCCGACCTCACCCATGTCCAGCACCATACTCGTCGTCGAAGACGAACCCGCCATCCAGGAACTGATCGCCGTCAACCTGTCGTTCGCCGGGCACAAAGTGCTGCGGGCTTTCGATGCCGAGCAGGCCCAGACGCTGATCCGCGCCGAACTGCCCGACCTGATCCTGCTCGACTGGATGCTGCCCGGCGCCTCGGGTCTGTCGCTGGCGCGCTCCCTGCGCGAAGACGAGCGCACCCGCACGGTGCCCGTCATCATGCTCACCGCCAAGGGCTCCGAGCAGGACAAGGTGGAAGGCCTGGAAGCGGGCGCCGACGACTACATCACCAAACCCTTCTCGCCCAAGGAGCTGGTGGCGCGCATCAAGGCCGTCCTGCGCCGCCGCGCGCCCCAGCTTACCGACGACGTCATCGACGTAGCCGGCCTGAAGCTCGATCCCGCCACGCACCGCCTGTCGGGCGGTACGCAGCCGCTGGCTATCGGGCCGACCGAATTCCGTCTGTTGCACTTCTTCATGACCCACCCCGAGCGCGTGTTCTCGCGCGCCCAACTGCTCGATCAGGTGTGGGGCGATCACGTCTTCGTCGAAGAGCGCACGGTGGATGTGCACATCCGCCGCCTGCGCAAGGCGCTCGAGCCCAGCGGCCATGACGATCACGTGGAAACCGTGCGCGGCAGCGGCTATCGCTTCACGGCCCAAGTCGCCACGCGCTAGACTCGCGGGATGTTCTGGCTGCGTACCCTGCTCTGGTGCGCCCTCTGGGCCACTTTGGGCTTGCTTGCGGGCAGCGTGTTCACGCCCGCGATCGGCTGGTCGATACCGTGCCTGGCGTTCTTCGCCATGCTCATCGGGCGCGGCCGCAGCCTGGCGCGCGTGGCGCGCTGGGCGCAAGATCCCAGCACCGCGCCGCCCGCCGACGTGGGCGCCTGGGACGACGTGCTGGCCCCGCTCTACCGCTACCTGCGCATGCAATCGCGCGTTCTGCACGAAAGCCATGACGCGCTGGAAAACATGGTGGCCGGCGCGCAGGCCCTGCCCGACGGCGTGGTCACGCTCAACGACGAATTCCAGATCGACTGGTGCAACCGAACCGCCATGCGCCATCTGGGACTGCGCCTGCCCTATGACCGCGGCAGCAAGCTGTTGAACCTGGTGCGCGTGCCGGATTTCGTGGCCTACGCGCAAAGCGGCGAGTGGCCCGAGCCCATTCTGGTGCGCCTGTCCAACAGCGGCCAGGAGCGCGTGATGATGCTGCAGCTGGCCCGCTACGGACAGAACCAGCATCTGCTGATCTCGCGCGACGTCACGCAGATCGAGAAACTCGAGACTACCCGGCGCGACTTCGTCGCCAATGTCTCGCACGAATTGCGCACGCCGCTCACGGTGCTGACGGGCTTCCTGGAGACGCTGCGCGACATGCCCCAGGACGCCATGCCGGCCCAGCAGCGCGAACAGTACGTCAGCATGATGTACGAGCAGGCCCAGCGCATGCAGGCCATCGTCGAAGACCTGCTGACGCTCTCAACGCTCGAGTCCTCGCACGGCGCGGGGCCGGCCATCGTCAACATGAGCGAACTGCTGCAGCGCGCGCGGCAGCAGGCCGAAGCCCTGTCCAACGGAAGGCATACTTTCGAGTGGCACGTCGACGAGGGCCTGGACCTGCTGGGCAGCGCCGGCGAACTGACCTCGGCCGTCTCAAACCTGCTGACCAACGCCGTGCGTTACACGCCCGACGGCGGGAAGATCGCGGTGTATTGGGAGGCCGATGAAGAAGGCTCGGCCCACTACCGCGTGAAGGACACCGGCATCGGCATCGCGGCGCGCCACATACCGCGCCTGACCGAGCGCTTCTATCGCGTCGACCGCGGCCGCTCGCGCGCCGTGGGCGGCACCGGGCTGGGTCTGGCCATCACCAAGCACGTGGCCATGCGCCACGACGCCGGCCTGGGCATCGAGAGCGAGCCCGGCAAGGGCAGCACGTTCTCGCTGAATTTCCCGCCGGAAAGGGTCAGCCGCGCTCAGGGCTGAGAGCGGGCCAAATCGATGAAAGCGCGCAGATAGTCGACGCCGACGTCGGCTTGACGCGCTCCCAGATAGATCTGCTTGGCGATGCCCTTGAGCCCGAGCTTTACCGGCGCGACCGGCATCTTGCCGGCATATTCCCGCACCAGCCAGCGCGGCAGGGCAGCCACGCCGCGGCCGCTGGCGACCATCTGCATCATGATGTCGGTGTCTTCGATGGGCTTGTGCCGCCTGGGCGTCACGCCGGCCGGCGACAAAAACAGGGTGTAGATGTCGAGCCGGTCGATCGGCACCGGATAGGTGATCAGCACTTCGCGGTCGAGCTGCCCGGGCTCGACGTACTTCGCCTTGGCCAGTTTATGGTCGGCGGCGACGACAAGCACTTGCTCGTAATCGAACACCGGCTCGAACACCAGGCCGGGCTTGAAGAGCGGATCGGGCGTGACCAGCAGATCGATCTCGTAGCCGAACAGCGCGCCGATGCCGCCGAACTGGAACTTCTGCTTCACGTCCACGTCCACGTCCGGCCAGGCCCGCAGATAGGGCGACACGATTTTCAGCAGCCATTGATAGCAGGGGTGGCACTCCATGCCGATGCGCAGGGCGCCGCGCTCGCCTTGCGCGAACTGGCGCAGCCGGTCTTCGGCCAGCGTCAGCTGCGGCAACACGCGGTTGGCCACCGCCAGCAGATATTGCCCGGCCTGCGTCAGCCGCAGGCTGCGCCCTTCTCGCAGCCAGACGTCGGTGCCCAGCTGCTGTTCGAGCTTTTTCATGCTGTGGCTCAGCGCCGATTGCGTGAGAAAAAGCGCTCCCGCCGCGGCCGTCAGCGAGCCTTGTTTTTCGACTTCCTGAACGATGGCCAGATGGATGCGTTCGAGCATGATATGTGAAATAAATTCATCGAATATTGAATTTTTACCATTTTACTTCATGGTTTGCGCTGCCTAAGATCTGCACCGGCATTTCATTTCATCAGCAGGCAGCAAAGGCACTCCATGACCACCCTACACAACCTCGGCTTTCCCCGCATCGGCGCGCAGCGCGAACTGAAGTTCGCATTGGAGTCGTACTGGAAAGGCGCATCTTCGCGCGACGCGCTCAAGCAACTGGGCGTGCAGCTGCGCAAGCGCCACTGGGACGACCAGGCCGGCCTGGACTATGTGCCCGTGGGCGACTTCGCCTTCTACGACCAGATGCTCGACATGAGCTTCACCCTGGGCAACCTGCCCGAGCGGGCGCGCGATTTTCACGGCGATGCGCTGGACAACTACTTCCGCGTAGCGCGCGGCCGTTCGGCGCAGGGGCAAGAAGAGCACGCCGCGTGCTGCGGCGGCATCGCCGCCGGCGAAATGACCAAGTGGTTCGACACCAACTACCACTACATCGTCCCGGAGTTCACCGCCGCCACCGAGTTCAAGCTGGAAGCCTCGCGCCTGCTGGAGCAACTGGCCGAAGCCCGCGCCAACGGCACGCCGGCCAAGCCGGTCATCGTCGGCCCGGTCACCTATCTCGCCCTGGGCAAGGCCAAGGACGATTCCGACCGGCTGGCCCTGCTGCCCAAGCTGCTGCCCGTCTACGGCGAACTGCTCGACACGCTCGCCGCGCAAGGCGTGCAATGGGTGCAGATCGACGAACCCCTGCTGGTCACCGAGCTGGACGACGCATGGCAGCACGCCTTCAACCTGGCTTATCACCATCTCAAGGCCTGCCGCGTCAAGATCCTGCTGGCGACCTACTTCGGCCAGCTCCAGGAAAACCGCTATCTTGCCGCGAACCTTCCGGTGGCCGGCCTGCACATCGACGCCGTCAACGGCCGCGACGACGTGCTGCCGCTGGTGAACATGCTGTCCGAGCACAAAGTGCTGTCGCTGGGCGTCATCAACGGCCGCAACATCTGGAAGACCGACCTGACCGCCGTGCTCGACTGGGTCGAGCCGCTGTCCCGGCGTCTGGGCGAACGCCTGTGGCTTGCGCCTTCGTGCTCGCTGCTGCATGTTCCCGTGGATCTGCGCAGCGAGCAGAAAATGGACGCCGAGATCAAATCCTGGCTGGCCTATGCGCTGCAAAAGCTGGACGAATTGCGTGTGCTGGGCCGCGCTTTGCGCGAAGGCCGCGACACGGTGAAGGTCGAACTGGCCGAGAACCTGGCCGCGCTGACCGCGCGCCGCGCATCGCCGCGCGTCACCGACCCGATGGTGCAAGCCGCCGTGGCCCGCATCGACGCCCAGCTCGGCCAGCGCCACAGCGCCTATGGGCTGCGCGCCGCTAGGCAGGCCGCCCTGCTCAAGCTGCCGGCCTATCCGACCACCACCATCGGTTCTTTCCCGCAGACCGCCGAAATCCGCCACGCCCGCAGCGAATACAAGGCCGGCCGACTGGGCGACGCGGACTACAGGGCCGCGATGCAGGCCGAGATCGCGCGCAGCGTGCGCGAGCAGGAAGCGCTGGAACTGGACGTGTTGGTGCACGGCGAGGCCGAGCGCAACGACATGGTCGAGTACTTCGGCGAACAGCTGCAGGGCTACGCCTTCAGCCAGTACGGTTGGGTGCAGTCCTACGGTTCGCGCTGCGTGAAGCCGCCTATTCTCTTCGGCGACATCAGCCGTCCCAAGGCCATGACGGTGGACTGGATCGCCTACGCGCAGTCGCTGACCGCCAAGCCCATGAAGGGCATGCTGACCGGCCCGGTCACCATTTTGAACTGGTCTTTCGTACGCGACGACCAACCGCGCTCGGTGTCGTGCAAGCAGCTGGCCCTGGCCATCCGCGAGGAGGTGCTGGACCTGGAAAAAGCCGGCGTGCGCGTCATCCAGATCGACGAGGCCGCGCTGCGCGAAGGCCTGCCGCTGCGCAAAGCGCAATGGCAGAGCTACCTGGACTGGGCGGTCGAGTCATTCCGCATTGCTGCCAACGGCGTGCAGGACGAAACGCAGATCCACACCCATATGTGCTATTCGGAGTTCAACGACATCATCGCGTCCATTGCCGACATGGACGCCGACGTCATCACGATCGAGACCTCGCGATCGGACATGGAGCTGCTCGACGCCTTCGACAGCTTCAACTATCCGAACGAAATCGGGCCCGGCGTGTACGACATTCACTCGCCCAATATTCCGACGCAGGAGCACATTGTGCAATTGATGAAGAAGGCGGCCGAGCGCGTTCCGGCCGAACGCTTGTGGGTCAATCCCGATTGCGGCTTGAAGACGCGCCAGTGGGGTGAGGTGATACCCGCGCTGAGCAATATGGTCGCGGCAGCCAAGGCCTTGCGCGCGGCGGCCTGAAGCGCCTTCGTCCGGGCCGGCTGAGGTCGAAGTTCTTCAGGCGCCGAGGCTGCCCTGCGCAATTCCGATGCTCGCCCGGCGGGCTGCGGTTGGCCGCCCCGTACTTCGGATTGCTCCGGGGGCCTCGGCTTGCATCCGCCTCATGCGGCGGTGGCCTTACTACCGCCGTGCCGGCGCATCTGGTGCAGAGCAAACACCTGCGAGGCCACTGCGCAAGCGGCGGCGCTGAAGTAAGTGACGACAAGGCCGTAGTGCACCAGCATCAGGCCGATCACATAGAAGAAAGCCGCGAAGCCGAACAGCCCCGCAACCAGCCCGCGCATCACCTGTCGCGCGGCGTGCGGCCCAGCCAGTCGATGGGCGAACACGCCCAGGATCGTGGCCATGAGCGGAAAGGACGCGACCACGCCGCTGGCGCCCGGGCCGATGTGCGGCGCGATCAGCGTCACGCCCAGGACGAGCGCGGTGATGAGCACCATGCGCACGGGCAAGTCCCACCAGGGCGGCCGCAGCCTGACGCCCTGCGCCGCTGAACTCGGAGTCAAATACAGCGTAAACGCCAGCGACAACACGGCGATAAGAAAAAGTCCGCCCTGAGGCAGGCCGCTTTCCTGCAACAGCGCTGCCGTAACGGCGAACGCCACGCTCGCTCCTGCGAGCGCGGCAGGCCAGCCGAGCGTTGCCATGCCGCAATAGACGAGGCAAAACGCGGCTTGCGCGGCGGTTGCCGCCAGCGATCCCGAGGTTGCCCGCACCGCGAACTCGGGGCTGTATTGCAGCGCCAGGAAAACGGAAACCGGGCCCGAAGTAAGCGGCAGCCCCACGATCAGGCCGCCTATCGTTTCGCCCCAGCGTCGCACCGCCAGGCTGGCTGCGAGCAACAGCAGCGGCGTGATGATCAGTTTGAAAGCAAGAAGGTTCATGGTGCGCGATATTGCAACGAAGCCCTGCCGCCATCAGGCCGATGCCCGGATATCTCCCGCATCCGCCAGGCAGCGCGCCAAGGCCGCGGCCAACGGCGCGCGCTCCAGCGGGCGGCGCGCCACGATGCCGATCTCGCGATGCAAGCCCGGCTCGTCCAGCTCGATCAAACGCAGGCCGCGCGTGTCGAGCTGCCGGGTGCGCGGCATCAGCGCCACGCCCAGACCCTGCCGCACCAGCGCGGCGATGGCATCGATCTCGTCGAGCTCGACCGCCTCGTGCACGGCTATACGCTGCTTCTTGAGAAAGCCGTCCACCAGCCTGCCGCCGAACGAAGACCGGTCGTAGCGAATGAACGGTTGGTCGGCCAGCAATTGGCGCCACGCAACGCGCGGCGCATTGCGCGGCGCCGCCAGCACCATGGGCTCGCGCGTCAGGGGTTGCCAGAGGAGTTCGGCAGGCAGGGCGAACGACGGACGAATCATCACGGCCAGTTCGATCTCGCCGGCGTCCACCTGGCCCAGCAGATTGAGCGACACCCCCGGCACGACGCGCACCCTCACGCCGGGGTATTCGTCGCGGAACTGCGCCAGCGCGCGCGCCAGCAGATCTTGCTGCGCCGAGGCAATCGCCCCCACCCGCAAAAGGCCGCTCAGCCGGCCGGTGCCGGGCGGGTCGGCCGCCTGCCCGACCATGCCCTCGGCCATGGCGACCAGGGCCTCGGCCTGGGGCAGCAGCTCGCGGCCCTGGGCGTTGAGCTCGGCCGACTTGGCGCCCCGGTCGAACAGCTCGGCGCCCAGCCAGGCTTCGAGCCGGCGTATCTGCGCGCTGACGGCCGACTGCGTCAAACCGAGCTGGCGCCCCGCGCCGGTGAAGGTGCCGCCGCGAGCCACGGCGATGAAGGTCTTGAATTCGCGCAGCATTGATCGATATTTTTTATTGTCAGACTCAAAAAATATCGTTTTCCAATCAAAAAAACAATCCATACACTCACGGCACATTGCAACTGCTTTAATTTGCCAATCGCCGGAGCCTACCGCCATGACCGCCACGCACACCGCCATCCAGCCCTTTCATCTGGCTTTCCCCGTACGCGACCTGGAAGAAGCCCGCGACTTCTACGGCCGCAAGCTGGGCTGCCCCGAGGGCCGCAGTTCGCCCGAGTGGATCGACTTCAATCTCTACGGCCACCAGGTCGTCGCCCACCTCTCGCCCGAGGCCTGCGGCATCGCGGCCTTGAACGCGGTCGACGGCCACGGCGTGCCGGTGCGCCACTTCGGCGTGGTCCTGACCATGGCGCAGTGGGAAGCCATGGCCCAAAAGCTCACCGACGACGGCACCGAATTCGTCATCAAGCCCTACATCCGCTTCAAGGGCGAAGTGGGCGAGCAGGCCACCATGTTCTTCCTCGACCCCTCGGGCAATGCCCTAGAATTCAAGGCTTTCAAGAACATGGACTCGCTTTTCGCCAAGTGATCCTCCTGCATTGAAGAGCTCCGATTGAGCGCAGCTGACTCCCACGACGCATCCGCAGCAACCGGCTGGCGCATCGAGGCCCAGGGCGATCGCTGTCTGCTGGTCCGTTTCGGCGATGCGCTGGACATTCGCATCGGCCTGACCTGCCTGGCCGCGGCCCGCCTGCTGCGCGATGCAGGCCTGCCCGGCGTCATCGACATCGTGCCGTCGTTCACCGCCGTGGCGGTGCATTACCTGCCCGGCGTCGACGGCCCCAGCCACGCGCAGATGGCCGAGCGCGTCGCCGAACTTTTCAACGGCGGCATCGTCATCGACGAGGCGGCCGGCCGCGACATCGAGATCCCCGTCTGCTACGGCGGCGACCTGGGCCCCGACCTGCCCGACGTGGCCGCGCGCGCCGGCATCGGCGAAGACGATGTCGTTGCGCTGCACACCCGGCCCGGCAGCATGGTCTTCATGCTGGGGTTCGCACCCGGCATGGCCTATATCGGCGAACACGATGAAAAGCTGGCCATCCCGCGCCGCGATACGCCGCGCCTGAATATTCCGGCCGGCTCGGTCGCGGTCGCCAACCGGCAGTCGGTGATTTATCCCGGCGGCTTGCCCGGCGGCTGGAGCCTTATCGGCGCAACGCCGCTGCGGCTGTTCGATCCCGAACGTTCGCCCGCCGTGCTGCTCGCGCCCGGCGATCGCGTGCATTTCAAGGCCGTCGACCGCAAGACTTTCGACCGCATGAAGAAAAAGATCGAGAGCGGCCAATGAGCATCACCGTCCTCAAGCCCGGTCTGCAATCGTCCTTCCAGGACATGGGCCGCACCGGCTATCAACACCTGGGCGTTCCCGTGAACGGCGCCATGGACGAGCGCGCCCATCGGCTGGCCAGCCTGCTGGTCGGCAACTCGCCGAACCGCGCCACGCTGGAGATCACCCTGGTCGGACCGGTGCTGCGCTTCGAGGCCGCAGCCTGTTTCGCGCTGGCCGGCGCCGACCTGGGCGCCACCTTGAATGGCGCCGCCGTGCCCATGCTGCGCCCGCAACTGGCCCGCGCGGGCGACCTGCTCGCCTTTCCTGTGCGCGCCGCCCCGGGTCGCGGTGCACGCGCTTATCTGGCCGTACATGGCGGCTACGCCATCGAGCCTGTCATGGGCAGCGAAAGCACCTATCTGCGCGGCGGCTTCGGCGGCCTGCATGGCCGCGCTCTGATCAAGGGCGACATCGTCGGCCTGCGCCGCACGCTGCACGACGACGACGGCCTCGCCGCGCTCGATGCCGCAATGCAGGCGCTGCGCCTGTATCTGCCCGCCACGCTGGTGAGCACGCCGCGCGCCGCGCTGCGCGTGATGCCAGGCTCGCATTGGCATCTCTTCGACGCCGAGTCGCAAGCGCGTTTCGTGCAGGCCGAATTTCGCGTCAGCCCCGCTTCGGATCGCATGGGCTATCGCCTCACCGGCCCCGGCATCCATCAGGCCAGCGCAACCCAGATGCTGTCCGAGGCCGCCTGTTTCGGCTCGGTGCAGGTGCCCGCCGACGGGCAGCCCATCGTTCTCATGGCCGACCGCCAGACCACCGGCGGCTATTCCAAGATCGTCCAGGTGATCAGCGCCGACCTGCCTTTGCTGGCGCAGTACACGCCGGGGCAAGGAGTGCATTTTGCGCTGACCACGCTGCAAGAGGCCCAGCGCCTGGACCAGGCGCGCGAACGGGCCTATGCGGGCCTGGAGGCTGCGCTCGCGCCGTTTCGCGAGCGCTTGGCGGCCCAGGCCGAGCAATAACCACGCGGCTTTCAAGCTGCGACAAGGTTCCCGAAGGCGTCGCAGGTGAGGATTTCGCCGACGGAGCGCAAATCCGCCAGCGCCGCCTCGTGCATCTCCGGCGCCGGCGCGGCACAGCCATCCGAAAGCACGAGCACCCGATAGTCGCGCATATGCGCATCGCGCGCGGTGCTTGCAACCCCGCCGTTGGTCACGATCCCGCACACGGCAATCGTCTCGATGCCGGCACGGCGCAACACCCAATCGAGTTGCGTATTAAAAAAGGCCGAATACGCAACCTTCATGACCGAAACATCCACGCAGGGCGCAAGCGCTGCCACGATCGCATGCCCCGACGATCCGGCGGCAAAATCGCCGCGCCGCAAGAATGGCCGCAATTGCTTCAGGTGCGGCGAGATCATCGGTTCGCCCGATGCGTCCGGCCACAAGGTGAACTGGCTTGCCGCAACCAGTCCGCCGGCCGCTTTCAGCGATCGGGCAATGGGCGCAACGCGCGCGGGCAGCGCCTGGGCCTGCCGCGTGGCCGCGCCGCCTCGGTCATAGGCGCCGCCAGGCGCAACAAAGTCGTTTTGCAGATCTACGATGAGTAGCGCAGTACGCGCCGCATCGAGGTCCAGGGCTCCGTTCATGGCGAATTCCTCTCGCGGTGTCATGCCCGACGCGTGATGAGCAGATTGCCCAGAGGGTCGACACGGCCCGCAAAACCGGGTTCGAGCCAGATCGTCGTATCGGATTGCTCGAGGATCGCGGGCCCGGCAACCTCGGCATCCACCGGCAGCTCAAGGCGTGCGTAGCGCGCGGCGTCCCACCATTGCCCCGCGTGGTAGACGCGTTGCGTACCTAACGACGCGGGCATCGTGCGCGCCTGTGGCGCGAGCACGGCAAGATCGAACTTCGGCCGCACGCCTATGCGTGCATAGCGCAGATTCATGATTCGGACGGGAATACCGTCGAGCGCACGCCCGAAGGCCGCACGATATGCGGCGCCGAACGCCTCGGCGATGCCGTCCCGGTGCAAAGCGTCGCGAGCTACCGGTACACGCACGGTGTGGCTTTGCCCGACGTAAAGCATGTCGAGCTCTATGGTCTCGCGCACGGTCTCGAACCGCACGCCAGCCGAATCGAGACGTGCCTGGCAGGCAAGCGCCAGCGCTTGCACGCGCGCGATCAAGTCGTCGACGTCCAAAGCGGCCAGCGGCTGATTGATCGTTTGCACACTATCGTGGCGCATGTCCGCAATCACGCAACCCAGCGCCGACGTCACACCTGGGTAACGCGGCACAATGCCCGTGGTCGTGCCGACCTCGCGCATCATCGCGCACACGTGCAGCGCGCCGCCGCCGCCGAACGGCATATAGGCGAATTGACGCGGGTCGTGACCCCGCTCGATCGATACGACGCGGATGGCGCCAGCCATTTTTGCATTGGCCACGGTGAGTATGGCTTCGGCGGCGGCATAGACATCCAATCCGAGCGGTTCGGCCACCGAATCGACGATGGCACGCGCCGCAAGCCCCGCGTCGAGCTTGGCAAGCAGGCCACCGCCCAGTGGCCGGTCTGCGGCGATGCGGCCCAGCAGCACATTGGCGTCCGTGACGGTCGGGCGCATATTGCCCCGTCCATAGCAGGCCGGCCCGGGTATGCTGCCGGCCGACTCCGGTCCGACCTGCAGCAGCCCCCCTGCATCGACCGACGCAATCGAGCCGCCGCCGGCGCCTATGGTCTCGATCTGGATCATCGGTGACCGCACGACCATGCCGAACTCGATCGACGTCTGCGCAGAGAGCGACGCCTCTGCGCCGGCCACCAGCGAAACGTCGAACGACGTGCCGCCCATGTCGCCCGTTACCACATTGGAAAATCCCGCCGCGCGCGCGATCGCAGCGCAGGCGATCACCCCTGCGGCCGGCCCCGACAGCGCGGTGCGCACCGGCATGTCGCTGGCGGTCTGGCGCGACATGATGCCGCCGTTGCTTTGCACGACGAGCAGTTCGCCGCCAAACCCCTGCGCCCGCAGATCTCGTTCCAGCCGTGCAAGATAGCCGCCTACTACGGGCTGCAGGGCCGCGTTCAGCGCGGCAGTGGAACATCGTTCGAACTCGCGTATTTCGGGCAGCACTTCGGTTGCCGCCGTCACATGGCCGTTGGGCCAGAGCGCTCGCACGGCTGCGGCTGCGCGCTGCTCGTTCACGGGATTCGCATAGGCATTGACGAAGAACAGGCATACGGCTTCACAGCCCGCGGCAAGCAACGCGCGCGCGGCCGTCTCGACCTGCACGATGTCGACGGGCGTATGCACCGTGCCATCGGCGAGCACACGTTCGTCGACTTCCAGACGCAGATCGCGCGGCACGATGGGGACGAAATTTCCGCGCAATCCCCACGTGGCCGGACGGTCGCGACGTCGCATCTCCAGTACGTCGCGAAAACCCGTCGTCGTGATGATTCCCGTGCGGGCGACCTTGCGCTCGAGCAGTGCGTTCGTTCCCACGGTTGTGCCGTGCACGATGGTCGCAATGCCCGCCGCCGCGCCCCGACCCTCAGCATCGATGCGTTCTATGCCGTTCATGAAGCCGCGCGCTTCCTCGCCGCGCGTCGACGGAACCTTGACGATGCGCGCCACGCCGGCCGCCTCGTCGAGAACGAATAGATCGGTGAAGGTTCCGCCCACGTCGACGCCGACGATCAGCGGAGCGGCCTTGCCTGCTGCATCACTCATTCCTGGAGCCCTTTCATTGAAGGACCGGCCTGCCCATCGGTCGACACAGTCACATATCCCATTGCACGGTCGTACGCGCGAGCGGCCTCATCGCGCAGAGCCGGCGCGCCGTAGCCGCCGCCGCCCGGCGTTTCGAGCCGTATTCTTTCGCCTCGTGCAAGCCGTATGCCCAGCATCTTCGAGGCCATGGGTGGCGTATGCCATTGGCCCTTGTTCTGATACCGGAACACATTCGGCACCGACGCCTCGCCGCCGGCGATTCCGTGGGGGGCCGAACGGCCGCGTTCGCCGAACACGAAAGCGTCGGCGCTATCCTCGAGCAGCTCGATCTCGTAGATCGCACCGAGGCCGCCCCGATGCTGGCCGTCGCCTGCCGAATCCGGACGCAACGCCCATTGCGTAAAGCGCACCGGATAAGCGGCCTCGAGAATTTCGACTGGCGGGATCGTAGCCGTCGAGATCGGAGCATTGCCGTGCGACAGGCCGTCGCCGTCGGCGTGCGCGCCGTGTCCACCGCCGAAGAAGCTGAACATCACCCAACGCTGGCCGCGCCGCGCCGGGTCGGTCCGGTAACCGGCGATCGACAGCGCGTTGATGGTCCCGTAGGCTTGCGCCGGGGCTCGCTGCGGCGCTGCTTGCGCCATCGCGCAGAAAATCACGTCGATCATGCGCAGGATGGTCTCGGTATAGCCCCCCACCGGCCGCGGCCGCTGCGCCGTAATCAGCAGTCCGTCGGGCAACTCGAAGCGCACGGCGTCCAGAACGCCGGCATTGGCCGGCACATCCGGAAACAGATGTTTTAGCGCAACATAACAAGCGGCAATCGCCGTAGAGCGGGAGATGTTGACCGGCCCCATACAGGAGGGCGACGTATCGGAAAAATCGAGTGTCAGCGCTTCGCCTTGGACGCGCATGCGCAGCGCAATGGTGAGGGGCTCATCGCGCACCCCGTCGTTGTCGAGCGTGTCTCGATACAGGTATTCCCCGTCGGGCAGCGCCGACACATGCGCGCGCATGAGTTTGACTGCGCGCTCGCGTAGCTGCGAGAGCGCGTCCTGAACCGTCGCATCGCCATATTCGTCGAGCAGATCGGCCAGACGCCGCGCGCCCAGCTCCAACGCCGCCAGCTGTCCGTTCAGGTCGCCCCATAGACTGTCGGGCAAACGCGTATTCGCCTTGAGGATCGCAAGGACATCGGCATCGAGCTCGCCGCGCCGCACGATGCGCACGGGCGGGATCTGCACGGCCTCCTGCCAGCATTCCGTGGCCGCCGGGTTGTAGTTGCCGGGGACTGCACCGCCGACGTCATGCCAGTGGGCAGCCGATGCCAGAAAGCAGTACAGGCGACCGCCACGAAACACGGGTTGCACCAGCTTGAAATCGTTGGCGTGGGTGCCGCCCTCGTAAGGATCGTTAAAGAGCCATACGTCGCCATCGACCATCCCGCCGCGCTCGGCCGCCGCGTTCGCGGCTGCTTTTACGGCAAAGGCCATGGCACCGACGAAGACCGGCAGACCGGATTTGCCCTGCACGAGGGTAGCACCGGTGGCGGCATCGTAGATTCCGTGGCAGGCATCGTGCGCCTCGGCAATGATCGGGTTGAAGGCACTGCGATAGAGCGTCGCGTCCATCTCATCGGCGATCTGCTCCAATCTGCCCTTGAGAACCGCCAGGGTGACCGGATCTAGCATGAAGAAACTCCACTGGGTATCGGAAATGCCTGAAATGCAGTCATTCTTTAAAGTCCGAGATAGGCGCGGCGCAATTCGCCGCTGGCCAGCAATTCGGCGCATGTGCCGCTATGGCGGATGAAGCCATTCTCGAGTACATAGCCGCGCTGACCGACCTCAAGCGACTGGCCGACGTTTTGCTCGACCAACAGGATCGACAATCCCTCGCCCTGCAGGCGCGCAATCAGCGAGAACAGCTCCGTAACCAGCATCGGCGAAAGCCCCAGCGAAGGCTCATCGAGAATGAGCAGCCGCGGATCGGCCATCAGGCCGCGGCCGATGGCGAGCATCTGCTGCTCGCCGCCAGACATGGTGCCGGCCAGCTGGGCGATGCGTTCGCGCAAACGCGGGAACAGATCGAGCATGCGTTCGAGATTGCGTTCGCGCGTCGCGCGGCCGCGAGCGTACGCGCCCAGCGCAAGATTTTCACGCACGCTCAGGTTCGGAAAAATTCGACGCCCCTCGGGCACTTGAATCAGGCCCGCCCTGACCACGTCGCGGTAGTGGCGCCCGGTCAGATCGTGCCCATCGAAGCACACACGCCCGTCCCAGGGCGGATTGATACCCGAGAGGGTGTTGTTGAGCGTGGATTTTCCTGCGCCGTTGCTGCCCAGCAGCACGACGATCTCGCCTTCGTCGACCGTCAGGTCGATGCCACGCAGCACTTCGACGCGACCATAGCCTGCGCGCAGGCCCTCCACCTCGAGCAAACGAGTCATTGCATGTTCCCCCGCTGGGTGGCCGCCAGCCGCGCTGCGACGCCATGCCCGAGGTACGCCTCGATCACGACTGGGTCGGAGGTGACGTCGCGCGGCGTGCCTTCGGCAATGAGCCTGCCTTGCGCAAGAACCCAGACATGCTCGGCCAGACCCATCACCGCTCGCATCACATGTTCGATCATCAATACCGTAACGCCGCTGTCGGCGATCTGGCGCACGACCGGGATCACCTCGTCGATCTCGCTCGGATTCAGGCCGGCCAGGACCTCGTCGAGCAGCAGCAACCGGGGACGGGTAGCCAGTGCGCGCGCCAGTTCAAGACGCTTGCGACCGCATACGGTCAGATCGGCCGCCGGCTTGTCGAGCTGCTCCTGCAAGTTCGTGCGCAACGCCACTTCCTCCGCCTCGCGCAAGGCTTCGCGCCGATCCGCCTGGCGCAGGTGCGCACCCACGGCGATGTTCTCGCGCACGGTTTGCGCGCCGAACGGTTGGACAATCTGGAACGTGCGCGCCAGCCCCAGCCTCGCAATGGAGAAAGGAGGCAGCCCGGTGATGTCACGCTGCTGAAACTCGATACGTCCCGCCGTGGGAGTCAGAAATCCCGATAGCAGGCCGAACAAGGTCGTCTTGCCTGCGCCGTTCGGGCCGACCAGCGCCGTGAGCGTACCCGCCTTGATTGTCAGGCTCACGCCCTGCACAGCCTTGACCCCGCCAAATGCGATGGACAAATCCCTGGCCTTCAACAATGCTTCAGACATGGGCTTTCCCCTGCCCCGATTTTCCCGGTTGCGTTTCGCCGGCACTGGCGGTCCTTCTGCCGATATTCATCATGCTGCGTATCGACGTGCCCGAACCGGCAATGCCGCGCGGCAGGAACATGACGATCGCGATCAGCACGGCGCCGTAGATCACCATGGACAGGCCCGGTAGATCGCCAAACATATTGCGTGTCGCCGTCCCCAGCGCATACAGTGCCGCCGCTCCCAGAACGGGCCCCCACAGCGTGCCGATTCCGCCGACGATCACGCCGACCAGCGCCTCGATCGATATCGCCGGGCCGAATGCGATGCCCGCATCGATATACTGAAACATCTGCACATAGCAGACCCCGGCGGCGCTCATCAAGGCGCCGGACAACACCGTGGCGCCGAGCTTCACGCGAAACGGATCGACTCCCACCGCGCGAGCGGCGTTCTCGTTGTCACGCAAGGCCTGAAGCCAGGCACCGAAGCGCGAATGACGCAGCCATGCCGTGACGAGCAGGGCCATGACAACGAGAGCCAGCAGCACGAATGCATATCCCCGGGGCGAAGCAAACTGGAAATTGCCCAGGCTCTGATGCAGCGGCACCATCAATCCGACCCCCGCGCCGGTAAA
This sequence comes from Bordetella sp., assembly GCF_051960075.1. Classification (GTDB taxonomy): domain Bacteria; phylum Pseudomonadota; class Gammaproteobacteria; order Burkholderiales; family Burkholderiaceae_B; genus Bordetella. The sequence continues at coordinate 90,556 of NZ_JBQCER010000056.1, read as the reverse complement.
CGGCAGGGATAAGGCCAGGATCCGGAAAACCTCGGCAAAAGCCAGTGTCACGAGCGCGAAATACGAGCCCTTGATTTCATACCGGAACGCCAGCGCCCCGATGGCTGCGGCGACCAGCGCCCCCGTCGCTATCGCGAACGGAAGCGCCAGCCAAGGATTCCAACCCCACTCGAGCTGCGCAATCGCCTGGGCATAGGCTCCCGCGCCGAAGAACAAGGCATGCCCGAACGACAATTGCCCGCCAAATCCGCCCAGGATGTTCCAGGACTGGGAAAGCAGCGCGGCATAGAACGTCATCGCCAGGAACAGCAGCCATACGTTGGACTGCACCGAAACCAGTCCCACCGTCGCCGCGACGGCGAACAGCACAATCGACCGAAGATCTTTCATCGCTTGTCTTCACTCCCGGCCATCACGCTCGCGCGCCAAACAGGCCCTGCGGGCGCAGCAGCACGACAACGATGAAAATGGCGAATATGCCCATCTGGCCCAGCGAGTCGCCGAACCAAAGTCCGCCGAGCGATTCGACCACCCCGATGAGCAGGCCGCCTGCCAGCGCACCGGCGAAACTTCCCATGCCGCCCAGCACCACGATGGTGAAAGCGATCAGCACGAACCCGTCGCCGACCTGCGGATTGACGTAATACATCGGCATCAGGAAGCATGCCGCCGCGCCGAGGCACGCCATGCCGATGCCAAATGAAATGGCATACACCCGTTCGACATGAATGCCCATGAGCCTGGCGCCCTGCTTTTCCTTGGCCACCGCGCGAATGGCCCGGCCCAGGTCGGTTGCGCGCATGATCCAGAAAAGCAGCGCCGAGATCGCCAGGGCGCCGCAGAAGGCGATCAGTTTGGGCACCGCCATCATGACCGGACCGATTGCGATGGTCGCGAGGGTATAGGACGTGTCGATGGTGCGCGTATCCGACTTGAACCACACGAGCGCGACGTTCTCCATGACAATGGCCAGGCCGAGCGTGACCAGGAGAATGTTTTCGTCTTTGCCATGGCTTGCTTTTTCGATCACCAGACGCTGCAAGGCATAGCCGAGCAGAAACATGCCGAGCGTGACGAACGGCAAGGCGGCGTAAGGATCCAAGCCAAGCTTTTCCTTGAGCGACCATACGACATACAGCGCCACCATCAACGCCGCGCCATGCGCGAAGTTGATGATGTGCAGCACCCCGTAAACCAGCGTCAGTCCGAGCGCGATGAGCGCGTACACGGCTCCGGTAGTCAGCCCGTTCAATGTGGCCGACAGCAAGATGACCGGATCCAACATCGGTCAGGCCTTGAGCGGAAACGCGGGGGCCACCTGGCGGTAGTCGTTCGGCAGAATCACCTTGATATCGCCGCCCGAGATCTGCGTCAGCAACGGTTGCGCGCCGGTATTCTGACCGTTCACAAACCGGGTGGGGCCATAGGGCATGATGCTGTTGCTGAACGTGCTCGACGCAAGCGCCGCGATAATCACCGCGCGATCGGCCGACTTGGCCCGTTCGATGGAGTCCGCGAGCAGCATCATTGCCGTATAGGTCATGAAAACCTCGTAGCTGAAGAACGCTCCCTTCGCTTCCACGCGTTGTTTCAAGCGCTGTGCGCGGGCATCTTTCGGATTGAACCAATGGTTGCAATCGATGAGGCCTTCGGCGATGTCCGGAAACTCTTTCAGGAACTTATAGCTCGACGCCGCACCGCCCAGCACCGAATAGATCGCCTTGGGCTGCACCTTCTGTTGCTTCATGGTGCGAACCAGCAAAGCATATTCGTTGTAATAGTTCGCGGGGATCACGATATCCGGATTGACTGCGCGCATGCGCAGCACGATGTTGCTGAAATCGCGCGTCGGCGTGGGGTGCTTGATCACTTCCTTGACGTCGAAGCCGTGCTTGGGGAGTTCGTTCTGCAGCAGTTTCGCCGTACCGGTTCCGAACAGCGAATCCTCGTGCACGATCATCACGGTCTTGGCGGGCTTTCCGGCCGAGTCGTTCAAGGCGGCAAGGTCGTCAACTGCGCGTGTCGAGCACATGTGATAGCCCGGGCCGAAACGGAACGTGTTGGTCAGCCCACGCTCGACGATTTCGTCGGCGACACCGACGTCCACCACATGAGGCAATCCGTACTTTGCGGCGGTCTGGGTCGTGGCCAGGCAAATTGCCGATGCATAGGCGCCGACGATGGCCGCCACGCCGGCTTCGTTCATGCGCTCGACTTCGGCCGAACCGACCTCGGGGCGCGACTGGGCGTCGCCAAGCATGGGCTCGATCAGCGCGCCGCCCAGCGATTTGATGCCTCCTGCCGCATTGATGTCGTCGATGGCGAGCAGCGCTCCAAGCCGGCACTGTTGCCCTGAATAGGCGACCGCGCCGGTGACTGGATGCAATACCCCCACCTTGATGGACTGCGCGGCGGCCAATGCCAGCCTCGGAACGCTGACGCCGGTGGCGGCAAGGGCGGCCATGGCGGTGGACTGGCGCAGAAACGAGCGACGCGAACTCATGGGCGATTCTCCGGGAGTGATCAATGGAATTGAGCGGAAAGATTTTTGCTGCTTAAATGTAATGTATTCTTATCAATACAAGTTAACACGCCGGAGACAAAACATGGCATTTTCCTTTTCACGCATCGCGGCCTGCGCACTGCTGGCCGCCCTGTTCACGTCCGCCACCCCCGCTTCGGCCCAGGACACCGCCCCCATCAGGCTGATCGTCGGTGCTCCGCCGGGAGGCACCACCGACATGGTGGCCCGCGGCATGGCCCAATACATGGCTCCCATCCTGCATCGCACCTTGGTGGTCGAGAACCGTCCCGGGGCGGGCGGCAATATCGCAGCCGACTATGTCGCCAAGAGCAAGGCCGACGGCAACACGCTATTGGTCACTTTCACCAGCTTCTCGGTCAATCCGAGCCTGTATAAGCATCTGCCGTTCGATCCCATCAAGGACTTCACGCCCATCAGCATGCTCGCGACCGTGCCGAGCGTGTTGGTGGTCCGCAAGGATTTCCCCGCCAAGACCATGCCCGAGTTCATAACCCAGGTGAAGGCGAACCCTGGAAAGTACACCGCCGGCATCGGTGCGATCGGCTCCTCGCTGCACATGGCCGGCGAGCGCATGAAGATGATGGCCGGACTGAACATCCGCAATATTCCCTACAAGGGCACCAATCCCGCGCTGACCGATCTGCTGGGAGGTCAGGTGGACATGATGTTCGCCAGCTCGGTCAACGTGCTGCAACATGTCAAGAGCGGATCGCTGCGCGCGCTGGGCGTGACCAGCCCGCAGCCGCTGCCCGAGTTCCCCGGCGTGCCGCCCATCGGCAAGACCATCCCGGGTTTCGAATCCAGCGCCTGGTTCGGTCTTCTGGGGCCGGCCAAACTGACGCCCTCGACGCTGTCGACGCTGAACCGCGCCGCGCGCGAGGCATTGCAAAACCCGACCTTCCGCAAAATGCTCGAGCGCGAGGCTGCCATCCCTGTAGGCGGCAGCGCCGCGGATTTGGCTTCTTTCATCCGCAAAGACATCGTCCGCTACGCCGAACTGGTCAAATACACTGGCGCCAAACCCGAATAAGCGGGTCGCTGCGTACAAGAGAACCCTTGCCATGTCGGATACTCCCCTGCCGCTTTATCACAAGGTGTATTTGCTGCTCAAGCAACGCCTCGTCGCAGGAGAGTATGCGCCCGATGCGCCCATGCCCGGCGAAAACGCGCTGGCGGCCGAATACGACGTTTCGCGCCTGACCATCCGGCGTTCGCTGGAAGCGCTGGAGACCGAGGGCCTGATCCGGCGGCGTCAGGGCCGGGGCACCTTCGCCGAACCTCCCGACATTTCGGGGCATTCCGCCGACATCGACACGCTCATGACCCATCTGGACCAGATGGGCATGCAGACCCGCGTGCGGCTGCTGGATCTGCAGGTCGTGCCGGCCTCTGCGCACGTGGCAGAGCGCTTGGGCCTGTCTCCGGGCGAACCCGTCAGTCGCTCGGTCCGCGTGCGCAGTCACGACAGCCTGCCATTTTCTTATCTCACCACCCATGTCCCGCAGGACGTTGCCCGGCGCATCTCTCGCCAGCAACTCGGCTCGCGTCCGCTGTTGGCCATTTTTCGCGACCTGGGTATCGAAGTGGCACGGGCCGAGCAGACCATCTCCGCCACGCTGGCCGAACCGGCCGCTGCGCAGGCGCTCGATATCCCCGTGGGATCGGCGCTACTGAGCCTGCACCGTCTCGTGCGCGACAAAAGCGGCCGCCCGGTGGAGTGGCTGCACGCCCTCTATCGCCCCGATCGCTTCGAGTATCGGATGCATATGCAGGCCCACGACACGTCCGGCGAACCCAATTGGCTGCCTGCCAGGCGGGTCGAGCCGGCTTCCGCGGCGAGCGCAAAGCCGCGGCGTCCCGCAAAACGCAAGACATAGGCGCTTCCATGACACCCCAGACCCTGGCCCAGAAACTGCTTGCCGCCGCCGCAGGCAAACAAGCCGTGCGCGTCGGCGAAATCCTGAACTGCCGCGTCGACCTGGCCATGTTCCATGACTCCAGCGGCCCGCGTCGCCTCAAACCCATGCTCGAAGAACTGGGCACCGGCCTGTGGGACCGGTCCAAGGTCGTGCTGGTGATGGATCATTACGTGCCCGAATCGGACGACGAGTCGCGCCGTATCGTGCGCATCGCGCGCGACTGGGCGCGGGAGCAGGCCCTGCCGCACGTCTACGACTCCATCGGCATCTGCCATGCGGTGGTGCCGGAGCACGGCCACATCCGGCCCGGCATGTTCTGCGTGGGCGGCGACTCGCACTCGCCCACGGGCGGCGCCTTCGGCGCCTACATGTTCGGCGTGGGCAGCACCGAAATGCTGGGCGTGGTCGCCAGCGGCGAGATCTGGATCAAGGTGCCGCAAACGCTGCTGATGCACTGGCGCGGCCGCCTGCGCGACGGCGTCACCGCCAAGGACATGGCGCTGTGCATGATAGGCCGCTTCGGCATGAGCGGCGGCCGCTACCAGGCGGCTGAGTTTGCCGGCGACGCAGTGCGCGCCTTGTCCATGCAAGAGCGCATGACGCTGTCGAACATGTCGGCCGAGCTCGGATCGCAGGCCGGCCTGATCGCGCCTGACGACGTCACGCTGAACTACTTGCGCGCGGTCGGCGTGGCGCAGCGCGACCTGCCCGATCCCGAGCGCTGGCAGACCGATGCCGACGCCCAGATCGAACGGCACGATTTCGACGCCGACGCACTTGCGCCGCAGGTCGCCGCGCCGCACAGCCCGGCCAACGCGGCGCCGGTGACCGACTACCCAGACACCCCGCTGCAGGCGGCCTATATCGGCGCCTGCACCGGCGCCAAACTGGAGGACCTGCGCGCGGCCGATCGGGTGCTGCGCGGCAGGGCCGTGGCCAGCGGCGTCAAACTGATGGTTGCGCCGGCCAGTCTGCGCGATCAGAAGCAGGCCGAGCGCGAAGGCATCATGAGCCGACTGGTGCAATCCGGCGCCGAGGTGCTGCCGACCTCGTGCGGTGCGTGCTCCGGCTACGGCAGATCCATTCCCGACGGGGCGAGCGTCATCTCGACCACGGCGCGAAACTTCAAAGGCCGCATGGGGTCGGACACCGCACGGGTCTATCTGGCATCCCCCTACACCGTGGCCGCGTCGGCATTGGCCGGCCGCATCGCCGATCCGAGGAGCTTCCTGGCATGACATGCACGCATCGCGTCTGGAAAGTCGGCAGCGACGTCGACACCGACCAGCTCGCTCCCGGTGCCTACATGAAGTTCGGCATCGACGAGATCGCAAAGCATTGCCTGCAAGGCCCGCGTCCGGATTTTGCCGCAGGCGTGCGGCCCGGCGACGTGCTGGCAGCCGGCGAAAACTTCGGCATAGGCTCGTCGCGCGAGCAGGCTGCGGCGGCGCTGGTCGCACTGGGCCTGCACGCCGTGGTCGCGCCCAGCTATAGCGGCCTGTATTTTCGCAATGCCTTCAACGTGGGGCTGCTCCTGCTCACCTGCCCGCGAGCCGGCGAACTCGACGAAAGCGAGCAAATCGCCATCGCGCTGGAAAAAGACGCCCCTGTCGTGGTTCGCGCCGACGCAACCCGCCTGGCCTGCGAACCGATACCCGGCTTCCTGCTGGACATGGTCCGCGCAGGGGGGCTGCTCAATCAACTCAAGCATCGGCTCGCCGCGGGCGAGCTGGCGCGCCATCCCCTGAAAGCATCATGACGACCGCCGATCAGGCCTCACGGCCCCATTCCCTCAAGTCCAAAATCGCCGCCGGCCAGATGGTCCTGGCGCCCGGCGTCTACGACGCTTTCTCGGCGCTGATCGCCCAGCAGGCGGGATTCGACGCCGTCTATCTTTCGGGCGCCTCGATCGCCTATTCCGCCCTGGGGCGCTCGGATGTAGGCCTGACGACCTGCACCGAAGTCACCGACACGTTGGCGCGCATCACCGATCGCATCGACAGCCCCGTCATCGTGGATGGCGACACCGGCTTCGGCAATGCCCTGAACGTACAACGCACCGTGCGCGGTTTCGAGCGCGCAGGCGCGGCCATGATCCAGCTCGAAGACCAGGGCTTTCCCAAGCGCTGCGGCCATTTGGCAGGCAAGACGCTGATTCCGGTCAGCGAGATGTGCGGCAAGCTGCGCGCGGCGCTCGATGCCCGTCACGGCGCAGATACGCTCATTCTGGCGCGCACGGACGCCGTCGCGACCGAAGGGCTGGATGCCGCGCTCGAGCGCGCCGAAAAATATCTGGAATGCGGCGTCGATGCGCTCTTTGTCGAAGCGTTGCGCACGCCCGAGCAGATGGATGCCGCCTGCACCCGCTTCGCGTCCCGCATTCCCTTGCTGGCCAATATGGTGGAAGGCGGGCAGACGCCGGTGGAAAGCGCGCAGGCGTTGAGCAAGCGCGGCTTTCGCATCGTCATATTCCCGGGGGGCACCATGCGTGCCGTCGCTCACATGCTGCAGGCGTATTACGCCAGTTTGCGCACCCACGGCACCACCGCGCCCTGGCGCGAGCGCATGTTGGATTTCGACGGAATCAATGCCGTCATCGGCACCCCGGAACTGCTGGCGCAGGGCAAGCGCTACGAATAGGCCGGCAAATGCCGTTGGCGCTACATTAGCGCTAACGGGAAATCCACCGAAAACCGACGCTTTTTCACGAACACGGCATACGAGAACCGACATGGCGGCGCAAACCACTCTGGACCTGAACTGCGATATGGGCGAAAGCTATGGCGCCTGGAAAATGGGCGACGATGAGGCCGTGCTCGGCTACGTCAGTTCGGCCAACATCGCCTGCGGCTTTCACGGCGGCGACCCGTCCACGATACGCAAGACCGTGGCCGCGGCGATTAAGCAGGGCGTGGCGCTGGGCGCCCACCCCGGCTTCCAGGATCTGGCTGGCTTCGGCCGCCGCACCATGCTCATCTCGCCGCAAGAAGCCTACGACATCACCGTGTATCAGGTCGGCGCCGTGGCGGGCGTGGCGCGTTCGCAAGGCGGTGCGCTGCATCACGTGAAGGCGCACGGCGCCTTCTACAACATGGCCGCCAAGGACGCCAGGCTGGCCCGCGCCATCGCCCAGGCCGTGCACGACATCGACAGCAGCCTGATTCTCTACGGCCTGGCCGGCAGCGCCATGATCCAGGAAGCGCAAGCCCTGGGCCTGCGCGTGGCCAACGAAGTGTTCGGCGACCGCAGCTACCAGCCCGACGGTTCGCTCACGCCGCGCGCGCAGCCCGACGCCATGATCACCGACGTGAACAAGTCGGTCGAACAGATTCTGCGCATGGTGCAGGAACAGGTCGTGATCGCCACCGACGGCACCCGGGTGCCCGTCCGGGCGGACACGCTGTGCATCCATGGCGATCAACCCAATGCCGTGGCCTTCGCGCAGGGCATTCGCAAGGCGCTGCAAGACGCCGGCATCACGGTGCGAACCGTTTAGGGCTGCGTCAATACGCGTCGACGACGTTGACCGGCTTGCCGGCCACGAAACGCTCGATATTGCCCATCAGCTGATCGGCCAGCGACTGCTGCGCCTCGTCCGACGCCCATGCCACGTGCGGCGTGAGGATCAAATTGGGCCGCGACGCGGCCCGCATCAACGGATTGTCCGGCGCGGGCGGCTCGCCCTGCGTGACGTCGAAGCCCGCGCCGCCGATGAGCCCTTCGTCGAGCGCGCGCACCAGATCGGCCTCGTCGACCAGGCCGCCCCGGGCCGTATTGATGAGGATAGGCCGGCGCTGCATCTTGCGGAATTCGGGCATGGCGATCAGGCCGCGCGACTGTTCCGTGAGAGGCAGGTGCAGCGTGATCACATCGCTGGTCGCGAGCATGTCATCCCACGACAGGTATCCCTCGCCCGCATCATCGGCGCCTTTGCGGGCGGCGAATTGCGGGATCATGCCGAATGCCCTGGCGATGTCGGCGACGCGCTGCCCCAGCACGCCGCGGCCGACAATGCCCAGACGCGAACCCGCCAGATCGCGGATGGGATGATCGAAAAAGCAGAACTGCGCGGCTTCCTGCCAACGCCCCGCCAGCACCGATTCGCGATAGGCCACGATGCTGCGGCGCAGGGCAAAGATCAGCGCGAACGTATGCTCGGGCACGGTGTTGACCGCATAGCCCCGTATATTGGACACCGCCACGCCGCGATCCTTGCAGGCCGCCTTGTCGACGCAGTCCGTGCCCGTCGCGGCGACGGCGATCAGGCGCACGCCGGGCGCCTGCGCCAGGGCCTGCGCGGTGATGGGCACCTTGTTGGTGATGACGATGTCGGCGTCCCGAATCCGTTCGGCGACCTGATCGGGCGCGGTGCGCTCGTATTCGATCAGTTCATGGGCGAACGCCGGAGGACGCAGGCGGATCTGCGGCGCGATGGTGGCTCGGTCGAGGAAGACGATTTTGTACATGGCGGAGAATCAGGCGGGCGATTGCAGCAGGCGTCTGGCTTCGGCAGCGACGGCCGCCGGAGTGATGCCGAAATGTTCGTACAGCGCATCGGCAGGCCCCGACGCGCCGAATCCGGTCATGCCGACAAAGCCGCCGCGTTCGCCCAGGTAACGATCCCAGCCGAAACGCACCGCAGCCTCGACGGCAACGCGTACTGTACCAGCCCCCAGGACGGCGGCCCGGTAGGCCGGATCCTGCTCGTCGAAGCGCTCCCAGCAGGGCATGGAGACCACGGCGGTCGGCACGCCTGCGGCCTGCAGCCGCTCGCGCGCCGCGAGCGCGATGGCGACCTCGGATCCCGTGGCGAGCAGCGTCACGATCCGTGCGCCCTGGTCGGCCTCGGCCAGCACATAGGCGCCGCGCCGCGATAGATTCTCGTCGCTGTGCTCGCGCCGCACGAGGGGCAGCGCCTGGCGCGCGAAGATCAGCGCCGCAGGGCCGCTGCGGTTCTCCAGCGCGATCTCCCAGCACTCGGCCGCCTCGACGGCATCGGCCGGACGCAGCACCAGCATATTGGGCATGGCGCGCAAGGACGCCAGGATCTCCACCGGCTGGTGCGTGGGTCCGTTTCGGCCGATGCCGATCGAGTCGTGGCTGAATACGAACTTGACCGGCAGATTCATCAGGGCGGCCATCCGCATCGCCGGCCGCTCGTAATCCGAAAAGGCCAGATACGTCACGGTAAGGGGCAGGACGCCGCCATGCGCGGCCATGCCGTTGGCCATGGCGCCCATGACGTGCTCGCGCACGCCGCAGTGCACATAGGCACCCGAGCGGTCCTGCGCCGTAAAAGCGGCGAGCTGACGCTTGTGTCCCGTGGGCGCCTCCAGATCGGCGCACCCCACCATGCGCTCGGGAAGGACGGCGGTCAGGCGGTCGTTGATTTCGGCTGAGATCAGGATGCCGCTAGAAACCGGCTCTGCCTGCGCGGCATGCCGCTTGTAATCCAGCAGCACGCTACGCCACCCGTCCGGCAGCGCTCCCGCGAGGATGCGATCGAACTCGGCGCGCTGCGCGGCAGGCAAGGCCTCGCGGCGGGCATGCCAGGCCGCATGCTCGGCCTGGCTGCGCCGGCCCGCAGCGCGCCAGGCCTGAAGAATAGCCTCGGGCACCTCGAAAGGCGCATGCGGCCAGTCCAGCAACTTGCGCGCCGCCTCGGCATCCTCGGGATACAGGCGGGCGCTATGCCCGCCGCGCTGCCCCTGCAGCCTGGCCAGGCCGCGCGCGATCACTGTGCGGCATGCGATGAACGAAGGCCTTGGATCCTGCCTGGCCGCATCCAGGGCCGTCGATACGGCCTCGATATCGTGCCCGTCGACCTCGACCACATGCCAGCCTGCGACGCGGCAGCGCATCGCGACGTCTTCGCTGATGGACAGATCCGTGCACCCATCGTCGGTGATCCGGTTGTCGTCCCATAGCAGTATCAGTTTTCCCAGGCGCAGATGGCCCGCCAGGGAAATCATCTCCTGGCCCACCCCCTCCTGCAGGCAACCGTCGCCGACAAAAGCATAGGTGTAGTGGTCGACCAGGCCATCGCCGAAGCGGGCGTTGAGATAGGCCTCGGCCACCGCCATGCCCAGGGCGTTGGCGATGCCCTGCCCCAGCGGCCCGGTCGTCACCTCGATGCCGCATTCCGGTGCGATTTCCGGATGGCCTTCGCAGCGTGCGCCCAGCTCGCGGAATCGCTTGATTTCATCGAGGGAGATGGACGCGTAGCCGGTCAGATACAGCAGCGAATACAGCAGCATCGAACCGTGCCCATTAGAGAGCACGACGCGATCGCGATCCGGCCATGTCGGATCGCCGGCGAGAAACTTCAGGTGGCGCGTGTAAAGCGCGGTGGCGATTTCCGCCATGCCCAGCGGCACGCCTTGATGTCCCTCCTGCGCCCGAACAATGGCATCAATGGAGAGAAAGCGGATGGCGTCGGCAAGCTTCGCCGATGAAAGATTGGACATGTTCAGACCTATGTCGAGCGCCATCGCCAAGGGTTCGATAGCGGAAAAACGCGAAACGCGGATCAGGTCAGGGAACCTGCGTGATCCTGCAGCAGTTTCCAGGCCTCGTCGCCGAATTTGCCGCGCCATGTCTTGTAGTAGTCGGTCTTGGCCAACGCCGCCTTGAAGGGTGAGGCGTCCACGTCCAGCATCTGCATGCCGTTCTTCTTCAGGCCGTCGACCAGCGATTTACTGAGCGCCGCGATGTCCGCGCGCTCGTCCGCGGCGGATTTCTCGAACTCGCGGAACACGATCTCCCTGACGTCCGCGGGCAGACGCTCGACGGCCCTGCGATTGCCCAGAATCCAGTACGCATCCCAGACGTGGTTGGTCAGGCTGCAGTATTTCTGCACCTCGTAGAGCCGCGCCGTGCTGATGATGGCCAGGGGATTCTCCTGGCCCTCGACCAGTTTGGTCTGCAACGAGGAATAGACCTCGTTGAAGTTGATGGGCGTCGGGCTGGCGCCCAGCGCGGAGAACAGGGTCGATAGGATCGGCGACGCCGGAACGCGCAGCTTCATGCCATGCAGATCTTCCGGCGTCTTGACCGGCTTGGACGACGTGGTGATCTCGCGAAAACCGTTGTCCCAGGGTTTGGACATCGTCAGCAGGCCGACCTTTTCGATCTGCGCGCGGACATACTTGCCCAGCGACCCGTCCATGGCCTGCCAGACATGGTCGTAATCCGGGAACGCGAAACCGGTATTGACGATGCCGGCGACCGGCACCAGGGTGGACAGCACCGAACTGGCTTCGTTGAAGAATTCGACGCCGCCGTTGCGCACCTGAGACAGCAGGTCGGTGTCCGACCCCAGCTGGTTGGCCGGGAACAGGCGTATTTCCATCTTTCCGCCGGTGGCCTGCTTGATGCGGTCAATCGCTTCCTGAGCACGCTTGTTCACCGGGTGGGTGGGATCCTGCCCTGTGGCGAGCTTGTAGGTGAACTGCGCCGCATTGGCATACCGGGGAAGAACTGCCGCCAACGATAGAGCTGCGGCGCCCTTCAGGCATTGCCTGCGGGTCAACATGAAACGCGAGATTCCTGGCTTGTCCATCGCTTGTCTCCTTTGAGAGTGTCGTTGTTGGTGCTGCGATACCACTTGCTGGAAGTCAGTGAATCAGCATGCCGCCGTTCACATCCAAGGTCACGCCCGTGCAGTACTTGGCCAGGGGGCTGGCCAGGAACACGACGCAACCGGCCACATCGGCGGGTTCGCCGATGCGATTCAAGGGAATCTGTTCCAGAATGCCCTGCATGCGGTCGTCTGGAATCAGACCCTTGTTGATGTCCGTGGCGATCAGGCCCGGCGTGACGCAGTTGACGCGGATGCCGTCCACGCCGAACTCACGTGCCATGGCGCGCGCCAGGCCCAGCACCCCGGCCTTGGCCGCGGAGTAATGCGGACCGCCGAGAATGCCGCCGCCGCGCTGCGCGGATACGGAAGAGATGCAGACGATGGCGCCCGACCTGGCCGCCCTCATGGCTGGCAGCACGGCCTGCGACATATACAGCGTGCCGCGCAGGCTGACGTCGAGCACGGCGTCGTAGTCGTGCGCGCTGATGTCGGCCGTCTTGCGCGGCTGCGTGATGCCGGCGTTGTTCACCAGAATGTCGATGCGGCCGCACTGATCCACGATCGCCTGCGCCGCGCGCTCGCAGGAGGCCTTGTCCGTGACGTCGGCCACGATGCCGATGTGGCGCTCGCCCAGCAGGGTAGCGGCAGCGGCAGGCTGCGCGCGCTCCAGATCCAGGATCACCACGCGGGCGCCCTGCTCGGCCATCATGCGGGCCGTGGCGAAGCCCAATCCGTTCAGGCCGGCGCCACCGGTTACCACGGCGATTTTTTCAGCGAGAAGCATGCTCTGCACTCCGAAAGAGAAAACATTGAAATAAAACAATGCGCGGCGGGAAATAACGCCCGGGCGCTCACCCCAGCCAGTTCTTGATGCGCGATGCCAGCGCATCGCAGCTGATGCCGTAGCGGTCATGCAAAGTCGGCAAGGCGCCCGCGTCCAGGAAGGCGTCGGGCAGGCCGGCCAGCTGGAATCCCGCGGGCTGCACGCGCTGCCGCAACAGTGCGCCGGCCACCGCTTCGCCCAGGCCGCCGACCACCGAATGATTCTCGGCCACGACCACCAGCCGGTGGCGGTAGCGCACCGCTTCGATGATGGCCGCCTCGTCGAGGGGCTTGATGGTCGGACAATGCAGCACGGCCACGCCAATGCGGTCCTGCGCAAGCGCCTGCGCGGCCTCCAGCGCCCGCATCGTCATGATCCCGCTGGAGATGACGAGCACGTCGTCGCCGTCGCGCAGCAGCTTCGCCTTGCCCAACTCGAACTTGTAGTCGTACTCATCCAGCACCAGCGGCACCTGGCCGCGCAGCAGCCGCATGTAGACCGGACCGTCATGGGCGGCGATCTGCGCCACGGCCTGCTCGGTATCCAGGGCATCGCACGGATCGACGATCGTGAGCCCCGGCACCGCCCGCATCATGGCGATGTCGTCGGTGGCCTGATGGCTGGGCCCATAGCCAGTCGTCAGCCCCGGCAACGCGCAGCATAGTTTGACGTTCAGGTGCTCCTCGGCGATCACCTGATGAATGAAGTCGTAGGCGCGCCGCGTTCCGAACACCGCATAGGTGGTCGCGAACGGCGTCAGGCCTTCTTTGGCCATGCCGCCGGCCGCGCCCATCAGCAGCTGCTCGGCCATGCCCATCTGAAAGAAGCGTTCGGGATAGGCCTGGGCGAACAGATGCAGATCGGTGTATTTGGCCAGGTCGGCCGTCATGCCCACGACGTCGGGCCGCGTTTCGGCCAGCGCCACCAGGGCTTTGCCGAACGGCGCCGCCTGAGTGCGCTGTCCTTCGCCGGCGATGGAAGCGATCATCGCCGACGTCGTCAGGCGGGGTTTCTTCTCGACGGCACTCATTTGCGCGCTCCTTCGGCCTGCAGCTGATCGAGTATCTCCAGCGCCTTGCGCCACTCCGGCGGATCGACGCGGATGAAGTGATTTTTTTCCCGCGTTTCCAGAAAAGGCACGCCCTTGCCCATGAGCGTGTCGCATAGAATCACGCGCGGCCTGCCTTCGCCTAAACAGCGCGCGTAGTCGAAGGCCCGCAGCACCGCCGGTAGATCGTTGCCATCCACGCGCTGTACATGCCAGCCGAAAGAGGACCACTTGTCCGCCAGCGGCTCGAATCCCAGCACCTTGCTCGAAGGGCCGTCGGCCTGCTGATTGTTGATGTCGACCAGGCAGACGAGGTTGCCCAGACCGTGATGGCTGGCAGCCATGGCGGCTTCCCAGGTGGAGCCCTCATCCAGCTCGCCGTCCGACATCGAGTTGTAGACAAAGGCCGGATTGCCTTTGCGACGCAGGCCCAATGCCATGCCGACTGCGATGGGTAGCCCCTGGCCCAGCGAGCCGCCGGAGATTTCCATGCCGGGTGTGTAGGCGGCCATGCCCGACATGGGTAGACGGCTGTCGTCGCTGCCGTAGGTTTCGAGTTCGCTCTCGCTGATGATGCCGGCCTCGATCAACGCGGCATAGAAGGCGATTGCATAGTGACCGTGAGAGAGCAGAAAGCGGTCCCGCTCCTCCCAGTCCGGGTCGTCGGCCCGGTAGTTCAAGGCATGGCCGTAGGCGACCGCCAGCACGTCGGCCCAGCCGAGCGCCTGGCCGATATAGCCCTGGCCCTGAACCTCGCCCATGCGCAAAGCGTAGCGGCGTATGCGGTAGGCGCGCTCCCGCAGCGCCGGAACCAATTCGTTCATCGTCTATCCCCGATGGAAAAGAAAATCTTGCTCAAGGCGAAGAAGGCAGCAGCCCGATGGAAAACCAGGGCACGAAGGCGACCAGCAAGAGGCCGACCAGAAGAACCCCCAGGTAGGGCCAGATGCAGCGCATCGCGGCATCGGGGTTTGTGCGCCCGATGGTGCAAGCCGCGTAATAGCCCAGGCCGAAGGGCGGCATGAATAGGCCGATGCCCATGGCCAGGATCACCACCATCGCGTAGTGCACCTCGTGCACACCCATCTCTCTGGCAACGGGAAACAGCAGCGGCGCAAACAGCACCATCGCCGGGATGCCTTCGAGCACGCTGCCCAACACCACGAACACCACGATGGACACAATGAGAAAGCCGTACTTGCCGCCGGGCATGCCGGTCATCAGGTGCGCCAGGGACTGGGCGAAACCCGACTGCGTCAAAGCCCAGGACATGCCCGTGGCCGTGCCGATGATGAAAAGGATGGCGCCGGAGAGACTAGCCGTGTCCACCAGCATCGGATAAATGCGCTTCCAATCGAAGCGGCGGTAGACCAGCAGGCCGACGACCACCGTATAGGCGATGCCGATGGTCGAGACCTCCGTCGCGGTCGCCACGCCCTCGGCGACTGCCGTGCGTATCAGGAAAGGCAGCACCAGCGACGGCAAGGCGACGACGAAGGCACGCCCCACCATCCTGGCCGACGCGCGCTTGAGGCCCTGTTCGGGTTCGACGCTGCGAAAGCGCACCAGAATAGCCAGCATTACGGCAAGAACCACGCCGGGCATGACGCCGCCGGTAAATAGCGCGCCAATGGAGATGCTTGCAACCGAACCGATAGTGATCAACACCAACGAGGGCGGAATCGTCTCGGCCATGGCGCCGGACGACGCCAGCAAGGCAATCAACTCGCCTTCGTCGCTGCCGCGCCGCTTCATTTCGGGTAGCAGCACGGGCGCCACCGCGGCCATGTCGGCGGTCTTGGCGCCGGATATGCCCGAGATCAGCAGCATGGCGCCCAGCAGCACGTAGTTCAGGCCGCCCCGCACATGCCCGAGCAGCGAGCCGAGGAAATCGACCATCGCGCGGGCCATGCCCGTCATCTCGACCAAATGGCCCAGCAATATGAACAGCGGCACGGCCAAGAGGATCAGGGAGCTCATGCCTTCGTCCATGCGCCCGCTCACCACGGCCAACGGCGCCGAGGTCGTGCACAGCATGAACGCCACCGTCGCCAGCCCGAAGCAGAACGCGATGGGCACGCCCAGCAGCACGCAGGCGCCCACCATCAGGACGAAGAAAATGAAAAGATTCCAGTTGCCTATGCCCTGCAGCCAACCCGCACCGAGATAGAGCGCACCCGCCAGGACGGCAAGAAGTGCAGCCATGCCGATTAGATCGGCCAGGCCGCGCCGCGCCAGGCGCAGCAGGCTGATGGCGATCATCAGCGCCCCGCCCACGGGCACCGCGGCAGCGCGCACCGTGTCCGGCAGCGACAGGGCGGGAGTCTGCACAATCCATTCGTCCCGCGCGTACTGGGTCATGGGACCGATCAGCAGCATCAGGAATAGACACGGCACAGCGATCGCCAGGACCTCGGCCCAGGCCCGGGCCCGCGGCCCCCAGCGCGACACCAGAAACGTAGTGCGCATGTGCGTGCCGTGCCGCAGTGCCACGGCCGCGCCCAGGTTGGCCAGCCAGAGAAACAGGATGGATGCCAGCTCATCGGACCAGGGCAGCGGCTTGTCGAGAACAAAGCGCATCACCACGCCCAGCAGCAGCACGAGCACCTCGCCCAGCACCAGAAGGGCGGCGGGTATTTCGATGCAACGTCCCAGCCAGATTTCGGCGCGCGCGAACGCCGAGTCGTCCTGCTCGACGACAGTTTGCTCCAGGGAGAGGGAACTCATCCGTTACCCCGCAAGCCCTGCGAGGCGCAGGAATGCGCGACGCCGGTACAAAGGGGTCCGATGTCCAACAGACAGCACGTGAAATCCGCCATCGCGGCCATGGTTTGTCTCCTGCCTTGTGATCGAGGACTGGCGTCCGCTTGCTTTTATTTATGAGGCAGATGTTGTGGGATCAGGAACATGATGACAAGCGAATTATCATCAGCCTAAGATGACATATCGTCATGTAATACCGGACTCTCCCCATGGCCGTCGTTCCTCCTATTGCGAATCTTCTGGCTTTTGAGGCCGTGGCCCGGCGGCGCAGTTTCATGCACGCCGCCGCCGAGCTGCACCTCACGGCCTCCGCGATAAGTCATCAGATTTCGCGGCTTGAGGCGCAGCTCGGCGTGCGCCTTTTCGAACGCGACGCCCATGGCGTCAAGCTGAGCGCGGCCGGATCGCGCTATATGGCGCGCATCGGCGGCGCCCTGTCCGCCATCGTCGCGGCAAGCGACGATCTGCAGCACGGCGTGAAAAACAGTCTCTACGTGCATGCCTCGCCCAGCTTCGCCAGTCTGTGGCTGGTTCCCCGGCTGCAGGCCTTCACGCAGGCGCATCCCGAGATCGTCCTGAACCTGTCGGCAACGCCGACGCATAGCGATTTCACGCTGGGAAAGGTCGACGTGGACATCCGCTACGGAATACCCCAGTGGCCCGATCTCACGGTCGAGCCCCTGTTCGAAGAACGGATCGCCCCGCTGGCCAGCCCCGACTTCATCCGCTCGCGTCGTTTACGGCGCCCCGAACAGCTCATGGACGCGCCGCTGATCCAGAGCACCGTCAGCGTCGTTCAATGGCCGGACTGGTTCGCCGCCGTGACCGACCAACGTGCGCCAGGGCGGTTCGCGGCGCGGTTCGACCGGGCCCAGATGGCTCTGGACGCGGCATCACAGGGGTTGGGCGTCGCGCTGGAGAGCACGACCATCGGCGCGCAACACCTGGCCAAGGGGCTGTTGCGCCCGGTTCTCGGGCTCGAAAAATGCATCAGAGTCCAAGCGCATTTTCTGGTGTATCCCGCGCAGCACGCGCGGCGCAAGCCGGTCGAAGCATTTATCGACTGGCTGCGTCAAGAGACGAAGAAGAAGGCCTGAGGCCTGTCGACACGCAGGTGCGGCGCTTTTCCGCGTCAACAGGCTCCAGACAGACAGCGCCGATCGATCAGACCAACACCCGTTCGATGCCGCCCAGGTTGGCTTGGCGCACGTAGTCTTCCATCCACGACTCGCCCAGAATATGGCGGGCCATTTCGACCACGATGTAATCGGCCTGGGCGCCGGTGTCTTCTTCGTAGCGCGACAGGCCTTGCAGGCACGACGGGCAGGAGGTCAGAACCTTGACCTGCCCGGCCGCCTCGGTAGAACCCACCGCGACGCCCAGCTTCTCCATCCCCTGCATCAGGTCTTCCTGCTTGCGGAAACGCACCTGGGTCGAGATATCGGGACGCGTCACCGCCAGGGTGCCCGATTCGCCGCAGCAGCGGTCGGTCTTGATCGTGCCGTCGCCCACCAGTGCCTTGACCGTCTTCATCGGATCCTGCAGCTTCATCGGCGAGTGGCAGGGGTCGTGATACATGTACTTTTGACCCGTCACGCCGTCGAGCTTGATGCCTTTTTCGAGCAGATATTCGTGGATGTCGATGAGGCGGCAGCCCGGGAAGATCTTCTCGAACTCGTAGCCCGCAAGCTGGTCGTAGCACGTGCCGCAGCTCACCACCACTGTCTTGATGTCGAGGTAATTGAGCGTGTTGGCCACGCGGTGGAACAACACCCGGTTGTCGGTGATGATCTTCTCGGCCTTGTCGTTCATGCCGTTGCCGCGCTGCGGATAGCCGCAGCACAGATAACCCGGCGGCAGCACCGTTTGCACGCCCGCATGCCACAGCATGGCCTGCGTGGCCAGGCCTACCTGCGAGAACAGGCGCTCGGAACCGCAGCCCGGGAAGTAGAACACCGCCTCGGTGTCGGCCGTGGTGGACTTGGGATCGCGGATGATGGGCACGTAGTCCGCGTCCTCGATGTCCAGCAGCTTGCGCGCCGTCTGCTTGGGCAGGCCGCCGGGCATGCGCTTGTTGACGAAGTGCACCACCTGCTCGCGGATGGGCGGCTTGCCCACCGTGGCCGGCGGACGCGCCGTTTGCTTGCGCGTGAACGAACTGAGGAAATCGTGCGCCGCGCGCTGCATCTTGTAGCCCACCCCCACCATGGCCTTGCGCGTGGCGTTGATGGTGGCCGGGTCCTTTGCATTGAGGAAGAACATGGCCGCGGTCGTGCCGGGATTGAACGACTTGTGCCCCATGCGGCGCAGCAGCGCGCGCATGTTCATCGATACGTCGCCGAAGTCGATGTCCACCGGGCAGGGGTTCAGGCACTTGTGACAAACTGTGCAGTGGTCGGCCACGTCTTCGAATTCTTCCCAGTGCTTAAGGCTCACGCCGCGGCGGGTCTGCTCTTCGTACAGGAAGGCTTCGATCAAGAGCGATGTCGCCAGGATCTTGTTGCGCGGCGAATACAGCAGATTGGCGCGCGGCACGTGCGTGGCGCACACCGGCTTGCACTTGCCACAACGCAGGCAGTTCTTGACCGAATCGGCGATCTGGCCGATTTCGCTTTGCTGCATGATGAGCGATTCGTAGCCCATCAGGCTGAAGCTGGGCGTCCAGGCGCGGCGCAGGTCGGCGCCCGGCATGAGCTTGCCGGCATTGAAATGCCCGGCAGGATCGACGCGGCGCTTGTAGTCCTGGAAAGGCTTGAGTTCGGCCTCGGTCAGGTACTCGTACTTGGTCAGGCCGATGCCGTGCTCGCCCGAGATCACGCCGTCCAGGTCGCGCGCCACCTGCATGATGCGCGCCACGGTTTCATTGGCCTCGCGCAGCATCTCGTAGTCGTCGGAATTGACCGGGATGTTGGTGTGCACGTTGCCGTCGCCGGCGTGCATGTGCAGCGCGACGAACACGCGGCTCTTGAGCACGCGCGCATGAATGGCGCGCAGATCGTCGATGATTTTCTTGCAGGCATCGCCGGGGAACAGGCTGACGAGACCGGCCAGCACTTCGGCCTTCCACGACACGCGCACCGTGCGGTCCTGCACGACGTCGAACACGCGCACCTGCGGCAGCCGCGCCAGGCGGTCGGCCAGTTCGGCATGCAGGTGCCCCAGGCCCAGAGAATCGAGCTCGGGCAAAGCCTGCGCCAGCGGCATGTCCAGGTTGTCGAGCAACCACTGCCAGCGGCGGCGCGCGCCGTCGAGCAGCATCACGGCCTGGCCGCGGCGCTCGTCGATCACCTCGGCCGTCAGGCCCGTGTCGTCATCGTCGTCGCTGGCGGCGGCGCTCGGGGAGAGCGAGTCGGCGATGTAGGCATCGAGTTCGTCGAGCAGGCGCAGCTTGTTGCGCGTGGACAGCTCGATATTGAAGCGCTCGATGTAGTCGGTGTACTCACCCATGCGCGGCAGCGGGATCACCACGTCTTCGTTGATCTTGAAAGCGTTGGTGTGGCGCGAGATGGCGGCCGTGCGCGAACGGTCGGCCCAGAATTTCTTGCGCGCCTCGGGGCTGACGGCGGTGAAGCCTTCGCCGTGGCGGGTATTGGCCAGGCGCACCACTTCGCTCGCGGCCGCGGCCACGACGTCTTCGTCGTTGCCGACGATATCGCCGATCAGCACCATCTTGGGCAGCACGCCGCGCTTGCTCTTGGTGGCGTAGCCGACCGCGCGCAGGTAGCGCTCGTCCAGGTGCTCCAGGCCGGCCAGGATGGCGCCGCGCGCCTGCCCTTCGCCGTCCAGGTAGCCCTTGATCTCGACGATAGAGGGAATCGAGTCGCGCGCCTGGCCGAAGAACTCCAGACAGACCGTGCGCGTGTGCTTGGGCATGCGGTGCAGCACCCAGCGCGCCGAGGTGATGAGGCCGTCGCAGCCTTCCTTCTGCACGCCGGGCAGGCCCGCGAGGAATTTGTCGGTGACGTCCTTGCCCAGGCCTTCCTTGCGGAACACGCGGCCCGCGATTTCCAGCAGTTCGGTCTTGATCGGCTTGCCGCCCGGCTTGCCTCTGCCGTCGAACCAGTTGAGTTCGAATCGCGCCACGTCCACATCGTGGATCTTGCCCATATTGTGGCCCAGGCGCGTGACTTCCAGCCAGTTGCCGTCGGGGTCGACCATACGCCACCAGGCCAGGTTGTCCAGCGCGGTGCCCCACAACACGGCTTTCTTGCCGCCGGCGTTCATGGCGATGTTGCCGCCCACGCACGAGGCCTCGGCCGAGGTGGGATCGACGGCGAAGACGAAGCCTGCGTGCTCTGCCGCCTCGGCCACACGCTTGGTGACCACCCCGGCGCCGGCCAGCACGGTCGCCACGGGCGCGTCCAGGCCGGGCAGCAGCGTCTGCTCGACCGGGCCCAGGGCCTCGAATTTTTCGGTGTTGATGACGGCCGAGCGCCAGGTCAGCGGAATGGCGCCGCCGGTATAGCCGGTGCCGCCGCCGCGCGGAACGATGGTCAGGCCCAGCTCGATGCAGGCGCGCACCAGCGGCGCGATTTCGTCTTCGCTGTCGGGCGTGAGCACGACGAAGGGATATTCGACGCGCCAATCGGTGGCGTCGGTGACATGGGCCACGCGCGACAGGCCGTCGAACTTGATGTTGTCGCGCGCCGTGCAGCGGCCCAGCACGCGCTGCGCCTGCTGGCGCAGGGACAGGGTCTCGTCGAAGCGGCGCTCGAAATCGAGCACTGCGCCGCGCGCCAGGACCAGCAGGTCGACCACCCGACCGTCGCGCTGGGTGTCGACGCTGTCCGAGGACGGCGTGCGGCGGCGGTCGATCTCGCCCAGGCGATGATGCAAGGCCTCGATCAACAGCCGGCGGCGCTTGGGATTGTCGAGCAGATCGTCCTGCAGATACGGATTGCGCTTGACCACCCAGATATCGCCCAGCACCTCGTAGAGCATGCGCGCGGAGCGGCCGGTGCGGCGCTCGCCGCGCAGGTCGCTCAGCAACTGCCAGGCGTCTTCGCCCAGCAACAGGGAGACGATTTCGCGGTCCGAAAACGAGGTGTAGTTGTAAGGGATTTCGCGCAAGCGCGCGCCGGGAGCCGGCGGAACCGAGGCGAGGATTTGGCTGGCGAGTGGGGCGTTCATAGACGAGGAAGTGGCCCTTAAAAACCCATTCTAGATCATCGCCGCGCGGCGGCTCGGTAATAACCCCAGGATTGCGCTTTAAGAAAGATGCAAGCCCGGGCTGTCGCCCCCCCAGCTCGACGCCCTCAGCCGGGCGCCCCCTGGTCGGGCGGCCCCGCCCAGCGCCCGTACGGCGCCGCGCCGGCATTGGAACCTCGCGCCGCGGTCGGTTACTCACGGGGCATGCGCCGGCACGCTAGCCGGCAGCCTATCCGGAGCCTGTTCATGGACAAACGAGATCTGGCCAGCCGCCTGCTGGCCGACCTGGGCAATACCCTCACCGTCGGCCCCCTGGCCCTGGACGCCGCCACGCAAAGCTGCGTGCTGGTGTTCGACGACAACCTGATCCTGAACATCGAATACGACCCCGGCACCGAGCGCCTGGTCCTGTCCTGCTACCTGGACGAACTGCCGTCCGAAGGCGCCGAACCGCTGCTGCGCGAACTGCTGGCCGCCAATCTTTATTGGCATCGCACCCGCGGCGCCACCCTGTGCCTGGAGGAAGGCACGGGCGGCATCATCCTCACCTACCCCTGCTCGGTGACCGAACTCGACAGCCATGCCTTCGAAACCGTGGTCGAGAATTTCGCCAATCAGGCCGAACGCTGGACGCGCCGCATCGCCCAGGCCAGGCAGGCCGCGCCGGTCTCCCCCGCCATGGCCATGACCGACTCGACTCTCCCCCCGACCTACGCCTGACCCCGCCGCAGGAGCGCGCCATGAATCTCGATGCACTCAGCCGCAATCTGGTTCGCCAGGGCACGGATCTCGACCAGGTCCTGAGCCAGGGCAAAAGAGACAACTACGAACTGACCAAGCCGCTCGATCCCCCGAGCAACTGGACCAAGTTCAAGGCCGCGCTCTCCAGCGTGCCCCTGCTGGGCCAGCTCGGTTCGTTGCAGCAGGCGCGCGCCGAGTGCGAGTCGTATCCCGTGCGCCTGGGCGAATATCAGGCCAACAACCGCCAGATCCTGGCCGGCCTGACGACGGACATGCGCGCCAAATACGGCGATCACATCGCCAATATGGCGATGCGCGATCTGAACCAGACCGACGGCGCGCCCCTGACCGGCCGCGCCGTCAGCAACATGCTGCAGTCCGCCGAAAAAGCCCAGGCCAGCAATCGCTCCTGGAACAACCAGCACATCACGCGCTTCCTGGAAAGCGGCCTATCGGGCGGCGGCCGCGGCCGGGGCGAGACCGACATGATCGGCATCTGCCTGGAACGCGGCATGAAGCTCGGCGGCGACAACCCGAACTGGCAAGGCATGGTCGATGGCAAGTCGGCGCGCTTTCTCGAACGCCTGGTCCGGGAGAACTGCAAGGCCATGCCCGAGTATGCCCAAGGCCAGTTGAGCAACCGGCAGATCGCCGACGCGGCGGAAAAGGCGCTGAACCTTTACGAGGCGCAAGTCGCAGAATTGATGAAAGTGCCCGGCATGACGCTGGACAAGATCGGCGAGTTCCTGACCAGACTCCCGGACTCCACCTTCAAGCAGGGCGACGCAGGCATCGCCAAGCATCTGAAGGAAATGGCCATCACCGACAGCATGGTCGCGCCGATGGATCGCAAGAATCCGGAGTCCATGCTGTGCCGGCTGGCCAAGGCGGCCACCGACGAGGCGGGCCTGCCGCCGCTGCCCGACAGCGTGCTCAAGTCGATCTCCAACAACATGACCGAAGGGCTGGGCTACAACATCCCGGCCTTGCAAAACCAGTTGGGCTGCGCCGCCGACGCCGAGTCCACCGTCAAGGCGCTTCTGCCCCGGCTGGAGGTCCAGGTGACCCGCGCCATCGACGAGCACATCAAGGCGCTGCAGCTCATCGATCGTTCCACCACCATTCCTCCCGGCGTCAAGGCGGAACTGCTCGCCATCGCCGCCAGTCGCCGCATCGACCCGGTGCAGGTGCAGGCCTACCTGGAGGCCGGCCAGGCCATGCGCGGCGTCGCGCAAGGCCTGCAGCAGGGCAACCCGGGCCGGGCCATCGAAGGCCTCAAACAAGGTTTGACCGCCTTCGAAGACGGCATGGAGAAGATGAAGATACACGGCAACGAAATGTGGGAATCGGGCAGCCTGAGCGGCGGCGATTTCACCTACGAGATGCTCGACCAGATGTCGCGCGTCGCGGTGTCGTCCTACAGCCGGGAAGAAGCCGAGGCCCTGCTCACGCTCTTCACCGGCCCCGAGGGCGTCCAGCTGGTTTCCAGCCTGAGCCTGTCCAAGGACACGCGGCTGTCGGTGCAATCGCGCATGGTCCACCTCGCCCTGGTCGAGGCCGTGGCCGTGCAGGCCGGCCGCTCGGCCGACGTAGCGCGCAATATCGCCAAGAGCCTGGGCAACAGCCCGGAAATCACGCTCGACAAAGTGCCGCCCAGCGCAGCCCGCCTCATCCTCGGCCCGCCAGGAGAAACCGACGACCGCGGCGTGGTGCGGAACTCACCCAACGGCAATCTCGTATCGACCGAATTCAATCCGCAGCAGGTCATCGATGCGCAACGCGGCACGATTTCCGACTACGTCTTGAACGACGGCGCCGGCAGCAAGCCCTGGTTGTCCAGGACCATGGAAGTGGACGTGGGCCGCGCGACCTACTACATGCAGGGTACGCTCATCGGCACCAGCGGCGGGGAATCCGCCCCGACGCTCAAGAGCTTTCGCGATGGCTTCCCTGAGGGCCCCGGCGGCGACGCCCTGGCGCTGGGCGTGAGCCGCTGCATGAACCAGAACGGCATCAACGCCTTCTTCGAATTCAACAATCAAGCCGCCTTCCCCGACAAGACCGTCCTGTTCACCGGCAACAAGACCGCGCACGAAGCCTGGCCCAACGGCGACGGTAGCTGGTCGGTGCGCAGCACGCTCTCGACGCGGCCCAACGGCATATCCTCCGACAGCGTCAATATCGACGCGATACAAAGCGACGGTGCGGCGCTGTACACGCTCACTTATCGCATCCAGCCGCCCGAGACGGAAGGCGGACAGGCGAGCATCTCGGTCGTCGATTCGCGCGTAGCGTTCGAGTTCTAAGACCTGCCGGCGCCCGACAGACGGCGCGCCGGCCCGGCGCGGGCCCTGTGGTACGCTCTTTGACCCGCTTCGTCCTCGATGAAGGACGGGCGGTTTGGCACTTATTCCCACGCCCGCAGCCATGTCCACCGACTATCTCAAACGCATCCTGACCTCCAAGGTCTACGACGTCGCCGTCGAATCGCCGCTCGAACCCGCCACGCTGCTTTCGCAGCGAATTTCGAACACGGTGCTGCTCAAGCGCGAGGATACGCAGCCGGTGTTCAGCTTCAAGCTGCGCGGGGCCTACAACAAGATGGCCAACATGACGCCCGCTGCGCGCGCGCGCGGCGTGATCGCCGCATCGGCCGGCAACCATGCCCAAGGCGTGGCCCTGTCGGCCAGCCGGCTGGGCTGCCGCGCCGTCATCGTCATGCCCACCACCGCGCCGCAGGTCAAGGTCGACGCGGTGCGCCGCCTGGGCGGCGAGGTGGTATTGGCCGGAGAAAGCTTCAGCGATGCCTACGAGCACGCCAAAAAGCTCGAGAAAAAAGAAAAACTCACCTTCGTCCACCCCTTCGACGACCCCGACGTGATCGCCGGCCAGGGCACCGTCGGCATGGAGATCCTGCGCCAGCATCCGGACGAGATCGACGCCATCTTCGTGGCGGTCGGCGGCGGCGGCCTGATCGGCGGCGTGGCGGCCTACGTCAAACAGCTGCGTCCCGACATCAAGATCATCGGCGTGCAGACCGAAGACTCCGACGCCATGCTGCGCAGCGTGCGCGCCGGACGCCGCGTGCAGCTGGCCGATGTGGGCCTGTTCGCCGACGGCACGGCCGTCAAACTGGTCGGAGAAGAAACGTTCCGCCTGGCGCGCCAATATGTGGACGATTTCGTCGTGGTCGACACCGACGCGATCTGCGCCGCCATCAAGGACGTTTTCCAGGACACGCGCAGCGTGCTCGAACCGTCGGGCGCCATGGCCGTGGCTGCCGCCAAGCAATATGCCGCCCAGCACAAACTGCGCGGCAAGACGCTGGTGGCCATCGCCTGCGGCGCCAACATGAATTTCGATCGCCTGCGCTTCGTGTCCGACCGCGCCGAGGTGGGCGAGATGCGCGAAGCCGTGTTCGCCGTCACCATGCCCGAGCAGCGCGGCAGCTTCCGCCGCTTCTGTGAACTGGTGGGCGAGCGCAGCGTCACCGAGTTCAACTATCGCATGGCCGACGGCGGCGACCGAGCCCATGTCTTCGTCGGCCTGCAGGTGTCCTCGCCGGCCGAACCGGGCAAGATCGCCGCGCATTTTCGCAAGAACGGCTTCGACACGCTGGACCTGACCCACGACGAATTCGCCAAGACCCATCTGCGGCACATGGTGGGCGGCCGCTCGCGCCAAGCGGCCAACGAAGTGCTCTACCGCTTCGAGTTTCCCGAGCGGCCCGGCGCGTTGATGCGCTTTCTGAACGCCATGAACCCGGACTGGAACATCAGCCTGTTTCACTACCGCAACCAGGGCGCCGACTACGGCCAGATCGTGATCGGCATCCAGGTGCCGGCCGGCGAGAAAAAACAATTCAAGAATTTCGTCGCCGAGCTCGGCTATCCGCACTGGAACGAGACCGACAATCCGGCGTACAAGCTGTTCTTGTAAGCTTTCTTGCAGTTCTCCTGCCGTTCTCTTTATCACCGAGTTCAAACATCGCTATGAAAAAAGTCGCTTTCATTACCGGCGCCACGTCCGGTTTCGGCCGCGCTAGCGCGCGCCGCTTCGCCGCCGGCGGATGGTCGCTGGTGCTCTCGGGCCGCCGCGCCGACCGCCTCGAAGAACTGAAAAAAGAGCTGGCAGACAAGGTGCCCGTGCATATCGCCACGCTGGACGTGCGCGACGCCGCGGCCGTGCAGGCCATGGTCGACGCCCTGCCCGCCGATTTCCGCCCGATCCGCTCGCTGGTCAACAACGCCGGCCTGGCCCTGGCGCCCGTACCCGCGCAAAAAGTCGAGCTGCAGGACTGGCACACCATGATCGACACCAATATCACCGGCCTGGTCAACGTGACCCACGCCGTGCTGCCGCTGCTGCTCGAAACCGGCGCCGGCGCCAGCATCATCAACCTGGGCTCGGTGGCCGGCCAGTGGCCCTATCCCGGCGGCCACGTCTACGGCGCTTCCAAGGCCTTCGTGCAGCAGTTCTCCTACAACCTGCGCTGCGATCTGCCGGGCACCGGCGTGCGCGTGACCGACATTGCGCCGGGCATGGCCGAGACCGAATTCACGCTGGTGCGTACCAAGGGAGACCAGGCCGCGTCGGACAAACTCTATCGCGGCACCACGCCGCTCACGGCCGAAGACATCGCCGAACAGATCTACTACGTGGCCACCCTGCCGGACCACATCAACATCAACCGGCTCGAGATCATGCCCACGCGCCAATCCTGGGCGCCGTTCGCCATCGACCGCGATCAAACCTGACGCCGGCCGTGCCTTGAACGACGACGGATCCGCCGCCGCGACGCTGGCGACCCATCCCTGGGCCCTGGCCTTCGCCGGCTTGGCCATGCTGGCCGCCGGCGCGATGCGCGGCTTCAGCGGCTTCGGCGCGGCCATGCTCGGCATGCCGGCCTTGTCCATGGTGTTTCCGCCCGCGCTGGCGGCGCCCATCATGACCAGCATGCAGATTCTCTCCACGCTGCAGACCGCCGGCGCCGACAGGCCGCACGTGCTGTGGCGGCAGGCCTTGATCCTGGGGGTGGCCAGCGGCGTCGCGGCCCTGGTCGGCGCGCAGCTGCTGGTCGCGGCCAACCCATCCATCAGCCGCCTGATCATGGGCTGCATCGTGCTGGCGGCCGTGGTGGTCCTGGCCTCGGGCTGGCGCTATCACCATCAGCCCCGGTTCGGCGTCACGCTCACGGCCGGCGCGTGTTCCGGCCTGGGCAACGGTTTCGCCGCCATCGGCGGCCCGCCCCTGGTGGCCTATTTCCTGGGCGGCCCGTTCTCGCCGCTGAACGCCCGGGCGACGATGACCATCATTTTCGGCGTACAGAGCACGGTGTCGCTGATGACGCTGGCCGCGATGGGCAAGGTGTCCTCGCACACGCTCTTGTTCGTGCTGATCGCCTACCCCTTGCAGGCCGTCGGCATCGTCCTGGGACGGCGCCTGTTTCTGCGTCACGGCGATTCGCATTACCGCCGTGTTTGCATTTTTATCCTGGCGCTGATGGCTTTGCTGCTGATCGCGCGCTCGGCCTGGGACATGCTGGCCTGATCTCCAGCCGGCGCGTCAGTCTTCGCCGTCTTTGAAAGCGCAAACGGCGTAGAACGGCGTGCCCGTAGCTGCGATCTTGGCCGACCCGTTCAGGTCGGGAAGGTCGACGATGGCGCCCGCTTCCAGCACGTTGGCGCCCAGGCGCTGCAAAAGCTTGATGGCAGCCAGCATGGTGCCGCCGGTCGCGACGAGGTCGTCGATCAGCACGACGCGCTGGCCGGTGCGCACCGCATCGGTATGCACCTCGACCTCGGATTGGCCGTATTCCAGCGCGTAGATCTCCGACATCGTGCTGCGCGGCAGCTTGCCGCGCTTGCGTATGGGCACGAAGCCCACGTTCAGGGCATAGGCCAGCGCGCTGCCGATGATGAAGCCGCGCGCGTCCACGCAGGCGATCAGATCGATGCGCTTGCCCATGTAACGATAGACGAACAGGTCGATCAGCGTGCGGAAGCTGCGCGCATCCTGCAGCACCGGAGTGATGTCGCGAAAAACGACGCCGGCCTGAGGCCAGTCGGGAACGCTGCGGATGGCGCGACGGATGAGATCGGCGGAGTCGGCCTGCATGAGGGGCGTTCCATAAAAAGACGCAAGCCGCACTATAGCCGCAACCGCCCCGCCCCGGGGTCTTTGTTTACATAGTTTGCACGGCCGCCGCCAGCGTCTCCAGACGGCCCTCGCGCATATGCAATTGACGATGCGTCGCGCCGGGCGGCAGCGCGGCGTGCGTGACCAGCACGGCGGCGCGCCCGGACAGGGCCCGCGGCAGATCGCTAAGAAAATCGGCCTCGGTTTGGGCATCCAGACCCGCAGTCGGCTCGTCCAGCAACAGCACCGCGGCCGGTGCGAGCAGCGCCCGCGCCAGGCAAAGGCGCCGCGCCTGACCGGCCGACAATGCGGCGCCCGTCTCGCCCACCCAGCTGTCCAGTCCGCGCGGCAGCCCACGCACGAACGTATCGAGCCGCGCCGCGCGCAACGCCGACCACAGTGCCGCATCGTCGGCTTCGGCATCGCCGATGAGCAGATTGCTGCGCACGGTGCCCAGGAAGACCGGAGCATCCTGGGAGAGCAGCGCAATGCGGCGCTGCACATCGGCCTGCGCGCATCGTCGCAGATCGCATCCGCCGTAGCTCACCTCGCCCGCGCCGGGGTCGTCCAGACGCAGCAGCAAATGCAGCAGTGTGGACTTGCCCACGCCGCTGGCGCCGACGATACCCACCCGCTCGCCCGGCCTCAGGGTGAAATCGACGCCGTCCAGCACCCAGGCGGCCGGGTCGTCCGCCGTTTGCGGATAGGCGTAGCGCACGCCGCGCATCGCCAGCTCGCCCGACTCCGGCACCGGCAGAGGTCGCTCGGGATCCTGCAGATCGGGCTCCGAGCCCAGCAGGTCGGACATGCGCCGGGCCGCTGCGCGCGCAGCGCCCCATCGCGCCGCGCCGCGCATCACAGGTCCGGCCACTTCGAAAATGCCCAGCGTGGCCAGCAACAGCCCGGCCAGATAAGGCCCGGTGAGCCGCGCTGCCGCGATGGCCGGCAGGCCCGTCCACAACACGGCCAGCACCGCCAGACCGGCCGCCGCCTGCAAGATCCATTGACCGTGCGCGGCCAGGAGCACCTGCGTTTGACGGGCCTGGCCGGCCTCACCGCACAAACGGTCGGCGTGTTCCAGCACGGCGGCGCGCGCGCCCATGGCCTCGATATCGGCGTGTCCCTCGACGGCATCGAGCACGGCCGTGCGCAAGTCGGCCGCGCTTTGGCGGGCCTGAACGCCGGAACGCCGCGATGCGATCGCCAGGCCAATGGGCAGCACCAGGCAGGCCGACAGCAGGCTCAGCAACAGGATCAGGCCCGCGGACGGCAGGCTGAATGCGACCACCAACGCCACCGCAAGCCCGCCCAGCAAGGCCGTGGCGACAGGCGCCAGCACGAAGAGAAACACCGTATCCAGGGCATCCACGTCGCTGGTGAGCCGCGTCACCAGGTCTCCGCCGCGAAAACGCGCAAGCTGCCGCGGCGTGAGGCGGGCCAAAGCGCCGAATACCGCGCCGCGCAAATCGGCGAGCAGGTGCAGGGTTGCGCCATGCCCGACCAGGCGCTCGGCATAACGCGCGCCGATGCGCAGAAAAGACAAGCCGCGCACCAGGGCCGAAGGCGCGAACAGATTGAAGTCGATGCTCGCCCCCGCCAACGCCGCACCCGCCAGAAACCAGCCCGCCACGCCGAGCAGGCCCACGCCCGCCGCCACGGCCAGCAGCGCCAGCAGCAAAGCCAGCGCCAGGCCGCCGCGGCGACGGCGATAAAGCGCAATGATCGATATGCGCTTCATGCGTCGATGACCTTGCCGTCGATCAGGCGCAGCCGGCGCGCAAAGCGCCCGGCCACCGCGGACGAATGCGTGACCAGCAACAGGGTGCGCCCGCGCGCATGCTCGACGATGGCGTCGATCACGCGCTCCTGCGTCGCGGCATCCAGATGCGCCGTGGGTTCGTCCAGCAGCAACAGGCCTGCGTCGCGCAGGAACAGCCGCGCCAGGGCCACGCGCTGCGCCTGCCCGCCCGACAGGCCCGCGCCGCCCGGCCCGAGCGGCGTATCCAGCCCTTGCGGCAGGGTCTGGGCGAACTCCCACACGCAGGCCCGCCGCGCCGCGTCGGCCACCTCGTCGGCGCTTGCGTCAGGCCTGGCAAAGCGGATGTTGTCGGCGATCGTGCCCTGGAACAGATAGGGCTTCTGCCCGATCAGCGTGACGCGCGCGCGCAGCTCAGGCTCGGCCCACGACTGCAAAGGCCTGCCGCCCAACAGAATCTCGCCGCGAGCCTTGCGCAGCCCGCACACGGCTTCGAGCAGCGTGGTCTTGCCGGCGCCGCTGGCGCCCATCAACACCGCATGGTCTCCGGCTGCCAGGTGCAGCGACGCATCGCGCAGCACGGACAGGGGGCGGCCCGGCGCTTCGACGGTAAAACCCTCGACGGCCAGGCTCAAGGCCACGGCCGAGCCGGCGGCGCTCGCTTGCGGTGCGTCATCGAAAATGAGCTTGCCGGTGGAAGGCAGGCCGTCGAACAGGCGGTCGATCTCGGCTACCGCTGCGCGCGCGGCGGCGCGATCGTGATAATGCGCGGCGAACAGACGCAAAGGCGCATAGACCTCGGGCGCCATCAGCAGGCAGAAGAACCCCGCCTTCAGGCCGAACCCCGGATCGGGTGCGCCCAGCATGCCCAGGTAGCGCAAGCCGATGTACACCGCGACGCCCGCCACGCCCAGCGCAGCGAAAAACTCCAGCACGGCCGACGACAGAAAAGCCACGCGCAGCACTGCCATCGTGCGCGTGCGCAACGCCTCGCTGGCCTGCGCCACGTCCAAGGCCGCGTCATCGGCTCGGCCGTATAGCTTGAGCGTGGACAAGCCGCGCAGCCTGTCGGCGAAAAAGCCCGACAGCCTGGCGATGGAGCGCGCGTGACGGCGGCTGGCGGCCTCGGCCCCCCACCCCACCAGGGCCATGAAAACCGGAATCAACGGCGCGGTGACAAGCAGCAACAGGCCCGCCCCGATGCTCTGCGGCAGCAGCAGCGCCGAAAAGACGACGGGCAGCACGCCGGCCGCACCCACGGCCGGCAGGTATTTGGCGAAGAACCCTTCCAGCGCATCGGTTTGCTCGACCCGCGCGCTGGCCAGTTGGCCCGAAACCTGCTGGCGGGTCCATTGCGGGCCGGCCCGCAGAAGGCGGTCGAACAGCGCCAGCCTGATCCGATGTTTGATGGTTTCCGCGGCGTTGGCACCGGCGCGTTCGGCCAGCCACGCCAGGGCCGCGCGCAGCAGAATCAAAAAGCCGATGGCGGCAATGGGCCTGATCAGCTGGCTGCGATCGGCGCCGTGGGCCAGGGCCGCGTCGAGCACACCGGCCAGCAACCACGCCTGCAAGGCCAGCAAAGCCCCTGCAACCAAGGGCGCCGCCCCTGCCACGACAAGCGGCGCGCGCGCCAGCTTCGCCTGACCCGACAACCAGGCGGACTGGACTCTGGAGGCCGGCTGCGGCGCGTGCTCGATGCTCGAGGCTGCGCTCACCGAGCCCGCGCAGCCGGTTTCTGCCGCTGCGCTTCACGCAACTCGAACCACATCGCGTTGAGAATGCCGAAGGTGCAGGCCAGACCCAAGCCCAATATCCAGGAGAAGTACCACATGGTTGAAACCTCCGACTCAATAGGAGTTGGGCGTGTCGCCCACGGATTCGTGCGTGACCTTGCCGCGCATGACGCGGTACACCCAGGCGGTATAGGCCGTGATGATGGGCAGGAAGACCGCAACGGCAATCAGCATGATCCACAGCGTCATATGACTCGACGAGGCGTCCCACACCGTCAGGCCGGCCGCCGGCTGCGATGACGAGGGCAACAGGAAAGGAAAGAGCGCGAAGCCCGTCGTGAGAATGACCCCCGCGATCGACGCGGCCGAGGCGATGAAAGCCAGCGCGCCCGCGCCCGGCGCCAGCAGCACCAGCAGCGCACCTGCCACGCCCAGGACAGGCGCGATCCACATCCACGGCCACGTGTGGAAGTTGTTCATCCACGCGCCGGCATGCAGCGTCACGGTCTTGTCCAGCGGATTGGACGGCCCGCCCATGTCGAACCCGCTGGCAATCTGGCCGTTCAGGCCGTAAGCCACCCAGAAGCCGCCCAGCACGAAGAGCACGATGGCCAGCAGCGCGGCCAGCCGCGCCCAGCCGCGCGCGCGGCCCGCGATAGGATCCTCGGTGCGCCAGACCAGCAGCACTGCGCCGTGCATGACCAGAAGGGCCACGCTCAGCACGCCCGCGAGCAGCGCGAAAGGGGTAAAGAGCTGATAGAACGCCCCGGTGTAAACCGGCCGCAGGGTGTCCGGGTCCAGTCCGTGCGGCACGCCCAGGA
The DNA here is from genome assembly GCF_051960075.1 of Bordetella sp. Lineage (GTDB taxonomy): Bacteria > Pseudomonadota > Gammaproteobacteria > Burkholderiales > Burkholderiaceae_B > Bordetella. Next base: position 57,539 of record NZ_JBQCER010000056.1, on the reverse strand, counting down.
TGACATTGCCCATGGCCACGCCGCACACCAGCGCGATCACCACGCCCGAGAAGCACAGCACGCCGTCCCAGGCATTGCGCCAGACCGTGCCTTCCAGCTTGCTGCGGTACTTGAAGCCCACCGGACGCAAGATCAGCGCCAGCAGGATCAGCATCATGGCGAGGTAGAAGCCCGAGAACGAGGCTGCGTACAGCATGGGCCAGGCGGCGAAAATGGCGCCGCCGGCGGTGATCAGCCATACCTGGTTGCCTTCCCATACGGGGCCCACCACGTTGATGACCACGCGCCGTTCGGCATCGGTCTTGCCCACCAGCGGCAGCAGCGCCGCGACGCCTGCGTCGAAGCCGTCCATGACTGCGAATCCGATCAACAAGGCGCCCAGCAGCACCCACCAGATGACACGCAACGTCGCGTAGTCGAGGGGAATCAGGTTTTCCATCTTCGATCTCCCGGAGTTCAGGCGTCCAGCGCCGCGCGGACGGATCCCATGCCCTGGCCGGCGAGCACCGGCGGGCTGTCATCCTTGGGGCCGGCTTTGATGGCATGCAGCATGACCTTTACGCCGACGATGAACAGCACCGTGTAAAGCACGACGAAGATGCTCAAGGTGAGCGCCACGTCGAGCAGGGACAGGCCCGATGCCGCGTAATAGGTCGGCAGCACACCCTCGATCACCCAGGGCTGGCGCCCCGATTCGGCCACGAACCAGCCCGATTCGATGGCGATCCAGGGAAGCGGCAGGCTCCAGAGCGCGATCTTCAACAAGCGCGGGCAATGCGACAGCTTGTCTTTGGACGTCAGCCAGAACGCTGTCGCGAAGAACAGAATCAGGTAGAGACCCACGCCCACCATTACACGGAAAAGGATGAAGAGCGGTGTCACCGTGGGCACCGTGTCCCACGCCGCCTGGGTGATCTGCGCGTCGGTCACTTTGGAAAGATCGGGCTGGTAGCGCTTGACCAGCAAACCGTAGCCCAGGTCGCGCCAATTGCCCGCAAACGCCTTGCGCGCGTCCTCGTCCTTGGGGTTGGCCCGGATGCGCTGCAATTCTTCGTAGGCCGCAATGCCCGAGCGGATGCGGACCTCGGCGCGCTTGACCAGGTCGTTGATGCCCAGAAGCGGCTGGGTGATCGAGCGCGTGCCGATCAACCCCATCACATAGGGAATGCGAAGGGAGAAATCGTTCTTGTGCTCGGCCTGGTCGGGCCAGGCCAGCAAATTGAAGCTGGCCGGCGCGGGTTCAGTGTCCCACATCGATTCCATGGCCGCGATCTTCATCTGCTGATGCTCGCCGGTGAGATAACCGCTCTCGTCGCCCAGCACCACCACCGACAGCGCCGCGGCCAGGCCGAAACTGGCCGCCACCGCCATGGAGCGTTTGGCCAGTTCGATATGGCGACCCTTGAGGACATACCAGGCGCTGATGGACATGACGAACATGGCGCCCAGCACGTAGCCGGCGCTGACCGTGTGCACGAACTTGGCCTGCGCCACCGGGTTGAACACCACGGCGGCGAAATCGGTCATTTCCATGCGCATGGTGTCGGGATTGAACACCGCGCCCACGGGATTCTGCATCCAGCCGTTGGCGATCAGAATCCATAGCGCCGACAGATTGGTGCCCAATGCCGTGAGCCAGGTCACCGTCAGATGCCCCACCTTGCTCAGCCGGTTCCAGCCGAAGAAGAACAGGCCGACGAACGTGGCTTCCAGGAAGAAGGCGGACAGACCTTCGAGCGCCAGCGGCGCACCGAAAATGTCGCCCACATAATGGCTGTAGTAGGACCAATTCATGCCGAACTGGAATTCCATGACCACGCCGGTCGCCACACCCAGAGCAAAGTTGATGCCGAAAAGCGTGCCCCAGAACATGGTCATGCGCTTCCAGATGGGCTTGCCCGTCATGACGTACACGCTTTCCATGATGGCCAGCAGAAAAGACAGGCCCAGCGTGAGGGGAACGAATAGAAAATGGTAGAGCGCGGTCGCGGCAAACTGCAGCCGAGATAGGTTGACGACGTCGAAGTCGATCATGCGAGTCTCCTTTCGCTTCTTGAAGACGAAATGCGGCGTCCGGCTATTCGCGCACGCGCAGCTTCCCGGCGAACGTCAGCACTTTCTGTACGCGCGAGCCCAGCTTCATCAGATGCCGCAGGGTCTCGGGGGGCAGGCGCTGCACCTCATCGAACCAGCCGGTGGACAGCTCGATGAGTTCCAACATTTCCCGCATGCGCTGTTGCGCGTAGACATCGGACTCGCCCGCGGGCGGTTCCAACAAAGTATCGCGCAACAGCGTCATGGTTGGATCGATTTCGCGCTTGCGTTTTTCTTCGGCAAGCACGCGGAATATTTCCCAGACATCCTGGGGGGTTTCGAAGTAGTCCCTCCGGTCGCCCACGCGGCGCACCGTCTTGACCAGCCGCCACGACTGCAGCTCTTTCAGACTCATGCTGATGTTGGAGCGCGACACGGTCAGCGCCTCGGCAATGTCGTCGGCGCACAGCGGCTGCGGCGCCAGGAACAGCAACGCATAGATCTGCCCCACGGTACGGTTCACGCCCCAGCGGCTGCCCATTTCGCCAAAGTGCAGGATGAAGCGCTCGGTTTGTGGGGAAATAGCCATTTGTTACGATGATTTCATTAATTTCTGAAATTATAGAATTTGACGCAACAAGGCGCAACAACATTAAAAGCCATCTTCATGGCAGCGTTATTGATCTACAACAAAAAAAACGAATTGCGACGCGCCTGGAAACGCCGACCCGGCGGCGTGGCCCTTGGCGCGCAAAACCGAAGCCCACCGAATCGGGCGGGCAGAGTCGAACCGGCCGCAGCTAGCCGGGCAACCCTAGCCGGCCGCCTCGACGCGTACCGCCGAGGACACGCGCAGCGCCTTGGCGCGGGCCTGGTCGGTATCCGGCGCGGTCGCCAGCGCCACGCCCATACGGCGCTTGACGAAAGATTCGGGCTTGCCGAACAGGCGTATATCGGTGCCTGGTTCGGCCAGGGCCTGGGCCACATTGTGAAAGCTGACGCCGCGCGCCTGCACGCCGCCGTAGATGACGCTGGAGGCGCCCGGCTGACGCAGCGAAACGTCTACCGGCAGGCCCAGCAACGCGCGGGCGTGGAGGTCGAACTCGCTCTGAACCTGGCTGATCAGGGTGACCAGGCCCGTGTCGTGCGGGCGCGGGCTGACTTCGGAGAACCACACCTGGTCGCCGGAGACGAAGAGCTCAACCCCGAAAACGCCCATTCCGCCCAGCTGCGACGTGACGGCCAGGGCGATCTCGCGCGAACGCGCCAGGGCTTTCGGCGCCATGGGATGCGGCTGCCAGCTTTCGACGTAGTCGCCGTCGACCTGGCGGTGGCCGACAGGTTCGCAGAAATACGTTTCGATTTCGCCGGACGCTGCGCGGGCGCGCACCGTAAGCAGCGTGATTTCGTAGTCGAAATCGATGAAACCTTCGACGATGGCCCGACCGCCGCCGACCCGACCGCCCTCCTGGGCATAGCGCCAGGCCTGCGCAATGCCCGCCTCGTCGCGGATCACCGACTGGCCCTTGCCCGACGAAGACATGACGGGCTTGATCACGCAGGGAAAGCCGATGCCGCCCGCGACAGCCGCGCGCAGCTCGTCTTCGCTGTCGACGAACTTGTACGGCGACGTGGGCAGCCCCAGGGTCTCGGCCGCCAGACGGCGTATGCCCTCGCGGTTCATGGTGAGCTGGGCAGCCCGTGCGGTGGGCGTGACGCGCGCCAGCCCCTGCGCCTCGATCTCGACCAGCAGGTCGGTGGCGATGGCCTCGATTTCGGGCACGATGATGTGCGGCCGCTCGGCCTCGATGATCCGCCGCAGCGCCTGCGCGTCGGTCATGGACACCACGTGGGCCCGGTGCGCCACCTGCTGTCCCGGCGCATCGGCGTAACGGTCGACCGCGATGACTTCCGTTCCCAGACGCTGCAGAGCGATGATCACCTCTTTGCCGAGCTCGCCCGAGCCCAGCAACATGACTCGGATGGCCGAGGAGGACAAGGGGGTGCCGAGCACCGGGGCGGGGAAGTCGGTCATGAGGAAAAATGAAAAGCAGCGGGGAAATGGGCTGAAACAGGCGAAAAATCCGCGTCAGAATGCCATAGGCCCCTGGAGGCGGCAACTACAAACGGAAACCTTCCGGTACGATTAAAATCCTCCGATGCCCGCACATTTTTCTCCCGCCGAAGCCCTCGCTTCGGCCCGCCGCACGCTACAGACCGAGACCCAGGGACTGCAGGATCTGTCCGCCCGCCTGGACGACCGTTTCGGCACGGCGGTGCGCCTGTTGCTCGATTGCCGCGGCCGCGTGGTCGTGAGCGGCCTGGGCAAAACGGGCCATATCGCCCGCAAGATCGCCGCCACGCTGGCTTCCACCGGTACGCCGGCCTTCTTCGTGCACGCCGCCGAGGCGGTGCATGGCGACCTGGGCATGATCACCGCCGACGATGTGCTGATCGCCCTGTCCTATTCCGGCACGGGCGCCGAACTGCTCACCATCGTGCCCGTGGTGCGCCGCATGGGCGCGCGCCTGATCTCCATCACCGGCAATCCCGAGTCCGATCTGGCCAGGCTGGCCGACGTGCATCTGGACGCCAGCGTCGCCCAGGAAGCCTGCCCGCTGAGCCTGGCCCCGACGGCCAGCACCACCACCGCGCTGGCGCTGGGCGATGCCCTGGCCGTGGCCTGCATGGAAGCGCGCGGCTTCGGCAAAGAAGACTTCGCCCGCTCGCATCCCGGGGGCGCGCTGGGCAAGCGCCTGTTGACCCATGTGCGCGATGTCATGCGCCAAGGCAAGGACCTGCCCACCGTACAACAAGACGCACCGCTGTTTCGCGCACTCGAAGAAATCTCCGCCAAGCGCATGGGCATGACGGCTGTCGTCGATGCGGCCGGCCGGCCGGTCGGCATCTTCACCGACGGCGACCTGCGCCGCCTGATCGAACGTCAGGGCGACGTGCGCGGCCTGTCGGTCGATGCCGGCATGTCGCGCAGCCCCCGCTCCATCGGCCCCGACGCGCTGGCCGCCGAGGCCGCGCAGATCATGGACACGCTGCGGCTGAACCAGATGCTCGTCGTCGACGCTCAGGGCATGCTCCTGGGCGCGCTGCACATCCACGACCTCATGGCAGCCAAGGTCGTCTGACCCCATAGCCCGGTAGATATATATTCAGCTCATGGACTTCCCCATCAAACTCGTCCATCCCGCCGAAGCGCTGGTCCTGGCCCGCGTGGCGCCAGCCGTGCGCGAACGCGCCTCCGCGGTGCGCCTGATGCTGTTCGACGTCGACGGCGTGCTCACCGACGGCAGCCTTTACTACGGCGAAACCGGCGAAACGCTCAAGCGCTTTCACTCTCTGGACGGGTACGGCCTGAAACTGCTGACGCAAAGCGGCGTGAAGGTCGCGCTGGTCACGGGCCGTTCCAGTCTCATCGTCTCGCGCCGCGCCGCCGAGCTCGGCATCGCCGACGTGCTCCAGGACGTGCGCGACAAGAGCGCGGCACTGACCGAGCTCGCGCAGCGCCATGGCATCGCGCTCAGCGAAACCGGATTCATGGGCGACGACCTCATCGACCTGCCCGCCATGCTGCGCGCCGGCTTCGCCGCCAGCGTGCCCAACGCCCCCGATTACATCGTGCAATCGGCCCACTGGGTCGCGTCGCGCACCGGCGGCAACGGCGCGGCGCGCGAATGCTGCGACCTGCTGCTGGCCGCGCGCGGCCGGCTGGGCAGCTATCTGACCGCGCAGCCGCTGTTCGGCGACGGCGTCATCCAATGAGACCCCTGCGCTCACTACATTCGCTGCCCCCAGTGGGGAGATATCGGCCCCTCGGGAGCGGACCGGCGGAGCCGACTGCACCATGAAAGAACGCTTCCCCGCCCTGGTGGCGCTGATACTGCTGGTCGCCCTGGTGCTGAGCACCTGGTGGGCGGCCAACTATGCGCAGAAGGCCGTCCAGACCGACCCGCCGCGGCGCATGACGCACGAGATGGATTCCTGGGCGAAGAATTTCGTCATGCTGCGCACCGACGCAACAGGCAAGCCCATCGACCGGCTCGAAGGCGACTACGGCCGGCATTTTCCCGACGACGACTCCTATCACGTCACCAATCCGCGCGCGGTCGGCCAGCAAGCAGGCAATCCCATCACCATCGGCACGGCCAAGACTGCCGTCCTGGACGACCACAACAATCGCATCACCATGATCGGCGACGCACACGTGCATCGCCAGCCCGACGCCAAGAACGACGCGCTGGACGCCTACAGCCAGAAGTTCATCATCATGCCCAACGACGACGTGGTCTACACCGACCTGCCGGCGCACGTGGTCAAGGGCCGGTCCACCATGGACGGCGTCGGCATGCGCTACGACAACAAGACTCAGCAGCTGCGGGTATATTCGGCCAGCAACGTCAATCTGGCCCCCAAAGACACCAGCCGAACCCCCACTCCCCCGACGAGCGATAATCCGGCGTCCGGCGAACCGGCGGCCGCCGGGGCGGCTCTCGATCACTCGACAAACAAGAAAAAATGACTCATCCGACCGCATATCTTCTTGCTTCGCTACTTGCCGTCGCCGTCGTCGCGGGCGCGCAGGCGCAAACCCCGGCAGCCGCCCCGGCGCAGAAGCCGGCTGCCACGTCGACCGAAAGCGCGGGCAGCGCTGCCGAGCAGCCCAACACGCAGGTCACGTCCGACACGATGCAGTACGACGACAGCAAACATGAAAGCGTCTTCACCGGCAAGGTGATCGCCACGCGCGGCCAGCTCAACATCTACGCCGACAAACTGAAAGTCAGCGAAGACAAGGACGGCTATCAGTACGGCGTCGCCACGGCCGACAAGGGCAAGGTCGTGACCATCACCGAAGACCGTCCCGAAACCTACGAGCACATCGAAGGCAAGGGGCTGCGCGGCGAATACGACGGCAAGAAGCAGCAGTTCGATCTGATCGGCCACGCTGTGGTGATCCGCTATATTTGCGGCAAGCCCTTCGACACCATCCGCGGCGAACGCGTCCGCTACTATCAAAAAAGCGACGTCTACGAAGCCCAGGGCGGACCGGACTCCGCCGGACCCGACGGCCGAGTGCGCTCGCTGGCGGAGCCCCGGACCAAAGCGCAGGCCGCGATGCAGGCCTGCGCCGCGCAGCACGGCAAGCCTGCCGTGAAAAAGCCCGAGCCGGCCGCCAAGAAGTAATCGACGGACAACGCCACACCCATGACCGCCATTCCTCCGCCCGCCGCGGCGATCCAGCCGCAAGGCACGTTGCGCGCCGTCGGCCTGCGCAAGACCTACAACGGCCGCGCCGTGGTGCAGGACGTCTCGCTGTCCGTCGCCGGCGGCGAGGTCGTGGGCCTGCTGGGCCCCAACGGCGCAGGCAAGACCACCAGCTTCTACATGATCGTGGGCCTGGTGCCGGCCGACTCGGGCCGCATCGAAATCGACGACATGTCCATCACGGGCATGCCCATCCACAAGCGCGCGCGCGTGGGCCTGTCGTATCTGCCGCAGGAAGCCTCTGTATTTCGCCGTCTCACGGTCGAACAGAACATTCGCGCCGTGCTGGAACTGCAACTCGACGGCAGCGGCGCCGCATTGTCGCGCGCGCAGATCGACGAAAACCTGGAGTCCCTGCTTGACGAGCTGCAGATCGATCACATCCGCGGCAACACGGCGATCTCGCTGTCGGGCGGCGAACGCCGCCGCGTGGAAATCGCCCGCGCTCTCGCGACCCGGCCGCGCTTCATTCTGCTGGACGAACCCTTCGCCGGCGTGGACCCCATCGCGGTGATCGAGATTCAGCGCATCGTGCGCTTTCTCAAAGGCCGCGGCATCGGCGTGCTCATCACCGATCACAATGTGCGCGAAACGCTGGGCATCTGCGACCGCGCCTACATCATCAGCGAAGGCAAGGTGCTCACCAACGGGCACCCGGACGAAATCGTCAGCGACCCGGCCGTGCGGCGGGTCTACCTGGGCGAGCACTTCAGGATGTAATCGCCCGGCCCGGACGCCGGCACCTAGGCAGGCACGTCGGGCAAACGCGCCGCCAGCTCGGCCGGCACCTGCACCTGCAGCGCCAGCAGATGAAACGACAGGCCCTTGCCGTGCGCGTCCAGGTTGAGCGCGCTGTTCACACCGCCGTCGAGCACGCCTTCGAGCACGAAATTCATGGCCTGCAGACCCGGCAGCACATAACGCGTCACCCGCGTGGGTTTGCGATAGCCGAACCACTGCGCCACGCGCGCCTCGGTCGCTTCAGAAAGCAGCACCTCGTAGCACTCGGCGTCCCACGCAATGAGGCTGATATTGGAGATGTCGCCCTTGTCGCCGGTGCGGCTGTGCGCCAGACGGTAAAGGGGCACGTTCACGGTGGTCATCGGCGCGCCTCCTGCATGGTCCAGCCCGCCGCCGCGATCTCGCGCGGCACCGTGCACGACAGCGTGGCCAATCGAGGCCGCAGCGAGGTGCGCACGCCCCCGCCGCCCGCCGGCCCGCAGCAATACAAGGCCGTGACCTCGCGCAGCACGCGTTCGGCCGTCGCCCGGTCGTCGTGCCGCGCGGCGACGCGCAGCCGCACGTCCTGCCCGTGCCGATCCGGCACGCCGCCCAGCATGGCGCCGCCGTCGTCGGCCAGAATGCTCATCGCGCCGATGAGGTCGAGGCGCAGCGCCATCGCCGAGCCGATGCGGCGCGCCACGATGTCGCCAGCCAGACGCGCCCGCGCTTCGGCCTGCACACCCGCATAGGAAATCTCGGCCTCGGCGAGCCAGCCGCCGCGATGGCACACGTTCACCTTCAGTTCGTGCGGCCGCGCGTGACCGGTGATGCCGTGCACGGCCACGCGGTCGTCGCCCAATTCCGTCACGCTGGCCTGGCTCAGATCGGCCACCACATCGGGCGTGAGATAGCGCGCAGGATCGTGGACTTCGTAAAGCAACTGCTCCTTGACGGTGCGGGCGTCGACCCGGCCGCCCGTGTTGTCGGCCTTGCCGATCACGCAGGCGCCGTCGGCATCGATCTCGGCGATGGGAAAGCCCGTCTCGTGCAGGCCGGGCACGTCTTTCAGGCCGGGCACGGCAAAATAGCCGCCGCTGACTTGCGTGCCGCATTCGAGCAGATGCCCGGCCATGGTGGCGCGCCCCAGCCGCGGCCAATCGTCGGCGCGCCAGCCGTAATGCGCCAGCACGGGCCCCAATGTGAGCGAGGGATCGGCCACGCGCCCGGCCACCACGACCTGCGCTCCCGCCCGCAAAGCCTGGGCGATTTCTTCCGCGCCCAGATAGGCATTGACGCTGACGATGTCGAGCTGATCGAACTCGGGCCCCAGGCGTTCGCGCAGCAACGCGCGTTGCTCGGGGCTGTCCAGCGCGTCGCCGTGGATCACCGCGATGCGCGGCGCAGACAGGCCCTGCCCGGCCGCGATCGCCGCGATGCGCCGCGCCGCAGCCGGCGGATTGGCCGCGCCGAAATTGCTGACGATGTTGATGCCGTGGCGCAGACAGTCGCCCAGCACCGGCCCGACCAGATCGTCCAGCAAGGGCTCGTAACCGGCATCGGGGTCCTGGTTTCGCGCCAGCTGAGCCAGCGCCAGGGTACGCTCGGCCAGGGTTTCGAAAATCAGCGTGCCGCCGCCGCGGGCGGCCAGAGAGCGCACCACGGGCGGCGCGCCGTCGGTGCGATCGCCCGAAAAACCGGTCGCACAGCCGACCAGGCAGGGAGAATGCGGAGCAGTCATGTCTCATCCAGGAAAAGCATGCAGTCTTGCGGGGCCATATGGGCGCCACTGACAGCACTATAGGGGAAGCTGCGCCCGATTCATCAACATGACGCAATGCAGCGAGACGCAAAGTCATCACGCCGTCACAATTTCGTGCACAGCGCGTCTTGTTTTGCGCGCCAGAATCTCTACACTAGATTCATGGGCGTCTGAGTTGCCCACCAAATTCCAACCGACTTCAACCCCGTATCACCCCACCACAAGGAGCCCTTCTTACGACGAATCCGCGCATTCAACGCGCACCTTTTTTTCTCTTTTTAGGAGAGCAAGTATGAACCTGAGCATTTGCGGTCGCCATCTCGAAGTTACCCCCGCCATTCGGGAATACGTAATGAACAAGCTGTCTCGAGTGCTGCGACATTTCGATCACGTCATCGATACCCAGGTCATGCTCTCGGTAGAGCCCTTGCGGCAAAAAGCCGAAATCACCATGCATCTGCGTGGTAAAGACATCCATTGCGAAGCCAGCGACGAAAATCTCTACGCTGCCATCGACCTGCTCGTCGACAAGCTCGACCGCCAGGTCATCAAGCATAAGGACAAGATGCAAAACCACGCCGCCGAATCGGCCAAGCGTCAGGTCGCCGACGCCACGACCGCTTGAAGCGGGCGCGTCCGGCAGCAAGTCAAAAGCCATTCTCGCGAATGGCTTTTTTCATTGCACGCCGACTCGCCCGCACGGGCCGGCACGCGACGTCATGCCGCGGCGATGTGCGCCGCGAGGCACGCCACCAGCGCATCGAACGTCGTCTTGCAGCGCGGACTTGCGCGCAGGCCTTCGTGCATGGTGATCCAGGCCGGCAATTGCACTGCAAAGTGCTGCGGCAACACGCGCACCAGCATCGGATCCCGTCGGGCCAGGGCAACCTGGCATGCCCCGATACCGCCTCCGGCGCGAATCAGCGCCAGTTGCGCCAGACTGCTGTCGGTGCGTAGCGAGAAAGCGTCCCGCCGCCAAACCGGAAACGGCTTTGTCGCCGCGCGCACAAAGGGGGTTTCCTCGTCGAACCCGATCAGCGCATGCCCGGCCAGATCCGCAAACGTGCGAGGCGTGCCGTACTGCGCCAGATAGTCGCTGCGCGCATACATGCCCACCTCGACGTCGCCCACGCGTCGGGCGACAAGCATGTCCTGCTTCGGCGCCACCATGCGCACCGCGATGTCCGCCTCTCGCTGCAGGAGGTCCTGCACGCGATCGGTCGGCACCAGTTCGACCTTCAAGGCAGGATGCGCCTGGCGCAGTTGCACGATTGCGGGCGGCAGCACTTCCACCCCGATGACTTCGCTGGCCGAGACCCGCACCGTTCCCGCCGCCCCCTCGCCCTGACCGCCGGCGGCCGCGCGTTCGAGCGCCGCCGCATTGCTCTGCATGGCCTGGGCATAGCCGCGTAGCGCCAGCGCGGCCTCGGTGGGCAGCAGCCCGGTCTGCGAGCGCGTGAACAGGGTCTGGCGAAAGGACGCCTCCAGTGCGGTGATATGTCGGCCCACCGTGGGTTGCGTGATGCCCAGCGCGCGAGCCGCGCCCGATAGCGACCCCTCTTCCAGAACGGCGAGAAGCGTTCGATACAGTTCCCAACCCATGTCGCTAGCCATACATAAAAGTATATCTACTAGGCGACCTTAGGCAATTTATTTTCAACCCGGTCACGCCCATACTTCGATCCGTCCCACAAACCCGCACACCGAAGGAGATCGGACATGGCGAACATCGGCAACGCTTCGAATCTGAACTGCAAGGCCCTGGTACTGGGCGCGACGGGCGGCATCGGCGGCGAGGTCGCCCGGCAGTTGCGCGACGCCGGCTGGCAGGTGCAGGCCTTGCGCCGCGGGTCGAACCCGCCCCAGGCGCAGCAGGAAGGCATCACGTGGCTGAGCGGCGACGCAATGCGGCGCGAAGACGTCATGCTCGCCGCGCGCGGCTGCAGCGTCATCGTGCACGCGGTCAATCCACCGGGTTACCGCAAGTGGAACGAATGGGTTCTGCCCATGGTGGACAACACCATCGCGGCGGCGAGGGCGGAGGGCGCCACGGTAGTGCTGCCGGGCACGGTATACAACTATGGCCCCGATACCTTCCCGCTGGTGGCCGAGGACGCGCCGCAGCGCCCGCTCACGCGCAAAGGCGCCATCCGGGTCGAGCTGGAGCGGCATCTGCACGACGCCAGCCAACAAGGCGCACGCGTCATCATCGTGCGGGCAGGGGACTTTTTCGGCCCGCGCGCGGCCAGCAGCTGGTTCTCGCAAGGCCTGGTCAAACCGGGACGTCCGGTGAGCGTCATTCAGTTGCCGGGCGCCGCGGGCGTGGGCCACCAATGGTCGTATGTGCCCGACGTAGCGCGCACCATGGTCGAGCTGCTGGCGCGCCGCGCCTCGCTGCCGGCATTTGCGAGCTTCCATGCGGGCGGTCATTGGGATGCCGACGGCATGCAGATTGCCGCTGCCATCCGCCGAGTCGTACAGCGCCACGGCGGCCAGGCCGGGACGCGTGCATTCCCGTGGTGGCTCGTGCGCCTGGCGGCGCCCTTTGCGCCTACCCTGCGCGAGCTTCTGGAAATGCGCTATCTGTGGCGCCAGCCGCTACGCCTGGACAATACCCGCCTCAAAGCCTTTCTGGGCGACGAGCCACACACGCCGCTCGAGCAGGCCGTCGAGGCGACCCTGATGGGTTTGGGCTGCATCACGCCGGAGTCCGCCCCCATTTAGATTTATTGCACTGCGTCATCGTGTCCCTATAATGGCCGCGATGAACCACCTGTCGCGTATTCTCCCTCCCGGCAATGTGGTGCTTGACCTGCCCGCCACCAGCAAGAAGCGCGCATTCGAGCACGCCGGCCTGTTATTCGAAAACCATCATGGCCTGGCCCGCACCACGGTGTACGGCAGCCTTTTCGCGCGCGAGCGCCTGGGATCCACGGGCCTGGGCGAGGGCGTGGCCGTGCCGCATGGCCGCGTCAAGGGTCTGCACCATCCCCTGTGCGCTTTCTTCAGGCTGGCCAAGCCCATTGCCTTCGAAGCGCCCGACGGCTTGCCCGTGTCGATGCTGCTGTGCCTGCTGGTCCCCGAGAACGCGGCCCAGCAGCACCTGGACATTCTGGCCGAACTCGCGCATTTGATGTCCAATCAGGAATTGCGTGCTGCGCTGGCTACCGAGACCGACCCGGTCACGGTGCATCGCATGCTCACCACGGGACAACTTTAAGGCCTGTTCAACCGTCATGCTTACCGTGCAGGAATTGGTCGACGACAACGCCGACTCCATACCTTTTCGCTGGATTGCGGGCCAACAATCGGCCGACCGCGCCATCACCAACGACGGCATGGCCGCCGCCGACCTGGTGGGTCACCTCAATCTGATCCACCCCTCGCGCATCCAGGTCTTCGGCCCGGAAGAACTGGCCTACTACACGCGCTTCGATCTGCGCCGCCGCATGCACCACATGGATGAGCTGCTGATCGGCGGCGTTCCGGCCATTTTGCTGGCCGACGACCTGATCCCGCCGGAAGATCTCATCGAGCAGTGCGCGCAGCATCAGATCCCGCTGCTGGCGACCTCGGTAGGCGCGGCGCAGCTCATCGACCTGCTGCGCATCTACCTGGGCAAAAAACTCGCGCCCACCACCACCGTGCATGGCGTGTTCATGGACGTGCTGGGGCTGGGCGTCCTGATCACCGGCGAGTCGGGCCTGGGCAAGAGCGAGCTCGCGCTCGAGCTCATCACCCGCGGCCATGGCCTGGTGGCCGACGACGCCGTGGATTTTTCACGCACCGCGCCCAACGTGATCGAGGGCCACTGCCCGCTCTTGCTGCAGAACCTGCTCGAAGTGCGCGGACTGGGCCTGCTGGACATCCGCACCATCTTCGGCGAGACCTCGGTGCGCCGCAAGATGCGCCTGAAACTCATCGTGCATCTGATGCGCAACCCGCAGGAGAAATTCGAGCGCCTGCCCATGAGCGACCTCACGCAGGACATGCTGGGCCTGCCGGTGCGCAAGGTCATGCTGCAGGTGGCGGCCGGTCGCAACCTGGCCGTGCTGGTGGAAGCCGCCGTGCGCAACACCATCCTCAAGCTGCGCGGCATCGATACGCTGGAAGACTTTCTGCAGCGACAGAGCCTGGCGATCCAGCAGAACAGCGCGGCGCAGACCTACTGACCCCCATGTTCAGCGTCGTTCTGATCACTGGCATTTCGGGTTCCGGCAAATCCGTCGCCCTGCGCATGCTCGAAGATGCCGGCTACACCTGCATCGACAATCTGCCGCTGCGTTTCTTGAGCGAATTCATCGAAACGACGCGCAACGACGACGCCATCGAACGCGTGGCCGTGGCCATCGACGCGCGCACGCCGGGCGAGCTGGCCGATCTGCCGGGCATCATGAGCTCGCTGCAGGCCGAGGGCACCCGGCTGCGCGTGGTGTTCCTGGACTCCGACACCAACACACTGGTGCAGCGCTACTCCGAATCGCGCCGCCGTCATCCGCTCACCGACCGCGCCGCGCGCGACGGCCGGCAGCCGTCGCTCACCGACTGCATCGCGCTCGAGCGCGAAATGCTGGCGCCGCTGCGCGAGCACACCCACGTCATCGACACCTCGGACGCCACGCCCGGACAACTGCGCACCTGGGTGCGCGATCTGGTCGAGGCCGACATCGCGCCGCTGGTGCTGACTTTCGAATCCTTCGCCTACAAGCTGGGCGTGCCCAACAGCGCCGACCTGGTGTTCGACATGCGCTGCCTGCCCAACCCGCATTATGACCCTGCGCTGCGGCCGCTGACCGGCTGCGACGCGCCGGTCGCCCAGTGGCTGGCCAGCCATCCCGCCGTGGGCGAGATGATCGACGACGTGGCCCGTTTCATCACCCGCTGGATGCCGCAATACCGGCAAGACACGCGCAGCTACCTGACCGTGGCCATCGGCTGCACGGGCGGGCAGCACCGTTCGGTCTACGTGGTCGAGCAGCTGGCCCGGCGCTTCGCCGGCCATCACCCCTTGCTGGTGCGGCACCGCATGCAGCACGGCAAGGCAGCCGGACACACATGAACATCGCGCGCCGTCTACCGCCACTGATCGCTCTGCTGCTCGTGCTCATCATGACGGGCTGCTCCACGCCAGGCAATCGAGGCCAGCAAGGCGGCGGCTACTACGAGGACGACGGCCCCGGCAGCAACCCGCCGTCCCACGCGCAACTGGACGCCATCCCCAACGCCGTGCCGCGCATCGAACCGCTGGCCAGCGGCGCCAACAAACCCTATGTGGTGTTCGGCAAACGCTACGTGCCCGACACGAGCGACACGCCCTTCCGGCAAGAAGGGCGGGCCTCGTGGTACGGCCGCAAATTCAACGGCGCACGCACTTCCAGCGGCGAGCGCTACAACATGTACGCCATGACCGCCGCGCACCCCACGCTGCCCATACCCAGTTACGCGCGCGTCACCAGCGAGGTCAACGGCAAAACCATCATCGTGCGCGTGAACGACCGCGGTCCCTTTCACAGCAACCGCATCATGGACCTGTCGTACACGGCGGCCTACAAGCTGGGGTTGATCGGCCCGGGCAGCGGCAGGGTCATCGTCGAACGCATCCTGCCCAGCGACATCCGCACCATGGTCGCTTCGGGCAAGCTCGCTCCCGAAGACTCGCAGCTCACCGCCGACGACGCCGCGCATCCGGTGACCCCGCCCGCACAGACCCCGGATCCCTCGCCGCTGCCCATGCCTCTTCCCGCCGCCCCGTCGCCGATCGCACAGACGACGGCGCAGGACGCCGTGCCGCAGGCGGACGGCGCCTACTATCTGCAAGTGGGCGCGTTCAGCCAATCAGCCAACGCGACAACGCTGGCCAAACGCATCAACACGGAATTGCGCGGCATGGGCAAGCACGCCACGACCCTGCAGATCGCACGACTCTATCGCGTACGCATCGGCCCGTACGACACGCGCGAATCGGCGGTGAGCGATATGTCGACGGTCAACGCCAAGACCGGCATACGGCCCAGCCTGATCAAGCCTTGAGTTCCAGCGCCTTGTTGTAGAGCTTGTCGCGCGGCAGGCCGGTGATCTTGGCGGCCGCGCGCGCGGCATCGCGCACCGAAAGGCTTTCGAGCAACGCCTCGAGCAAGGCATCGATCGGGATGCCCGCCGCGGTGCCCTCCTCGTCTTTGTCTTGCGCGCCTTCGGCCTCGTGCACGATGAGCACGAATTCGCCCTGCCCGCGATGCGCGTCGGCGGCCAGCCAGTCGGCCGTCTCGCCCATGGGCATCGTGGCGATCTGCTCGAAGCGCTTGGTCAGCTCGCGCGCCACGGTGAGCTTGCGCTCGGGACCGCAGACCTCGAGCAGGTCGGCCAGCATGGCCGGCAGACGATGCGGCGATTCGAAAATAAGCACCGGCGCCGGCAGGGCGCACCAGCGGCGCAGCCAGCGCTGCCGCGCCGCCGCTTTGGGCGGCGCAAAGCCGGCGAAGGCATAGGCGGGGTTTTCGTCGGACGTGACGCCGCTGCCCATCAGGGCGGCGATGACGGCACTGGGGCCCGGTACGGGCACGACGAGATAGCCGGCCTCGCGCACCGCACGCACAATGCGCGCGCCCGGATCGCTCACGGCCGGCGCGCCCGCGTCGGAGACCAGCGCCACGCGCTGCCCGTCGGCCAGACGCGCGCAGATCGCCTGCGCCGCCTGGGCTTCGTTGTGGCGATGCGCAGCCATCAGGGGCGTAGCGATGCCCCATGCGTCCATCAGGGTGCGGCTGGCGCGCGTGTCCTCGGCGGCGATGACGTCGGCGCGGGCCAGGGCCTGCCAGGCCCGCAGGCCCAGGTCGCCCAGATTGCCGATGGGCGTGGCCACCACATACAGGGCGGACGCGGGCCAATGCTGAGCCGCGACGCGCTCGGCCACGCGGCGCCAGGCATCGCCGGCTTCGGCCGGCGGAGTGACTTCTTCGTTCATTGCGGCGCACCGCGGCTGTGAAAACCGTGCCAGTGTAGCCGCATGGATATCCCTCCTGAACACGACCGGCCGCCCGCCGACGTTCTGCTGGCCTATGCCCTGGCCGATGTCGCCAGGCGCAGTCAGCACGAGCGGCGCCAGCGCAAGCGGAACGCACGCCAATCGACCTCGCGCAAGCAAGATCCGCAACTCTCGCCCACACAGCGCACGGGGCTGGATTTCGAAGACCGGGCACTGGAATTGCTGGCACGCGCCGGCCTGCAGCTGCTGGCGCGCAATCTGCGCGCTGCGCCCGGCGAGATCGATCTGGTCATGCGCGACGGCGACACGCTGGTGCTGGTAGAAGTACGCGCCCGGGCCCGCGCGAGCCACGGCGGCGCGGGAGCCAGCATCGATCCGGCCAAGCAACGCCGCCTGGCAGGCGCCGCCGCCCTGATTTTGCCGGGACTTGCGCGTCGCCACTGGCAAGGTCGCGTTCCGCCCGTGCGTTTTGACGCCGTGCTGTTCGACGCAGGCCAGGCCGTCTGGCTGCGCCACATTTTCATGTCCGAATAAAAAAATTCCCGCCGGGCAATCCCTCCGCAAAGGACTGCAATATTTCCCCCCACGCCGTTGCATCCCGAAAAAACCCGCTTGCGCCCCCATGAGATAATCCGTCCCATGAATCTGACCTCCCGTATGACTGCGCATTTCCGCGACGCCATCGGCGTCATCGAACTGAGCATGAACGACCTGGCCGAGCCGCTCGCGGCCGCGGTCGAGCTGATGTTCACGGCCCTGGCCAACAACGGCAAGATCCTGGCCTGCGGCAACGGCGGCTCGGCCGCCGACGCCCAGCACTTCATCGCCGAGCTGGTCGGCCGCTTCGAGCGCGAACGCCTGCCGCTTGCCGGCATTGCCCTCAATACCGATACCGCCATCCTTACCGCCGTGGGCAACGACTACGGCTTCGAGGAAATCTACGAACGCCAGGTCGGCGCCCTGGGCCAGCCCGGAGACGTGCTGGTGGCCCTGTCCACCAGCGGCAATTCGCCCAACGTCATGCGGGCCATCCAGGCCGCGCAAGAACGCGACCTGCACGTCGTCGCCCTCACGGGCAAGAACGGCGGCCAGATCGGCCAGTTGCTCGGCGCGCACGACGTCCATCTGTGCGTGCCCAACGACCGCACCATGCGCATCCAGGAAGTTCACGGACTGCTGCTGCACGCCATGTGCGACGGCATCGACGCCCTCTTGCTAGGAGACACCGAATGACGTTCACGCCCCGCATGGCCCTGCGCGCCGCGCTGCTGGCCGCCGCCCTGACCGGCACCGCCTCGAGCCTGACCGGCTGCATCCCGCTGATGCTCGGCGGCGCAGCCGTCGGCGCCTCGGTGTTCACCGATCGTCGCTCGTCGGGCACCCAGCTCGACGACCAGACCATGGCCTTCAAGGCCCAGTTCCAGATCGCCAAACAGCTGGGCGACGCCGCTCGCGTCAACGCCGTCGCCTACGAAGGCAACGTGCTGCTCACCGGCGACGTGCCCACCCAGGCAGCCAAGGATCAGGCCACGACCATCGCTCAGGGTATCGAGAAGGTCAAATCCGTCATCAACCAGCTCGACGTCGGCCCTGCCGAACCGTTCGAAGGCCGCAGCAACGACGCCTGGCTCAGCTCCAAGGTGCGCACGTCCCTGCTTAGCACCAAGGACGTGCCCTCGGGCGCCATCGTCACCACCGTCAACCGGGGTGTGGTCTACATGATGGGCAAGGTCACCCAGGAAGAGGGTGACATCGCCGCCAAGACCGCCGCCAGTGTCGGCGGTATCGTGAAAGTGGTAAAAATGTTTACCTACATCAGCCGCGACGAGGCCATCCGCCTGTCGGGCGCCGCCACCACGTCGACGCCCAGCAACGGCAGCGGCGGCAGCGCGCCGACGTCCGGCCCGGCCCCCATCGAGAACGGCAGCGACACCATGCAGGCCATGCCCATCAAATGAAAATTACCCCCCACGCTGCGCCTGCGGCTTGCTGCCCCCCCGAGGGGGGCGCTTTTCATCTTGGGGCGGCCCGGCGATGAAAAAACCGCTGATCGCCCTGCTTGTCGCGGTGGTGGTGGGTATTGCCGGCTGGTTCGTCTGGCACCCGGCCCCCGCCGCGCCCGACGTCGCGTTCAAGACACTCGACGGCAAGACGATCACCATGGCGCAGTTGCGCGGCAAGGTCGTGCTCGTGAAGTTCTGGGCGACCGACTGCGTCACCTGCATGCAGCAGATGCCCGCCACGGTCGCAGACTACCGGCATTACGAGCCCAAGGGCTACGTCACTCTGGCCGTGGCCATGTCCTATGACAAGCCGGGCTATGTCGAAAACTACGCCCAGACCCGCAAGCTGCCCTTCCCCGTGGCGCTGGACAGCCAGGGCACGCTGGCCCGGGC
This sequence comes from Bordetella sp., assembly GCF_051960075.1. Lineage (GTDB taxonomy): Bacteria > Pseudomonadota > Gammaproteobacteria > Burkholderiales > Burkholderiaceae_B > Bordetella. Next base: position 38,365 of record NZ_JBQCER010000056.1, on the reverse strand, counting down.
ATTCGGCGACGTGCGACTCACGCCCACCGCCTTCCTCATCGATCGGCAGGGGCATATCGTCAAGCGCTATCTGGGCGAATACGACCCCGCCCAGTTCCACGCCGCCGTCGAAAAAGCCCTGGCTGGCTGATCTACAATTGCGCACGAACCGCCGCCGCCCACCGTTCGGGACGGCGGCATTTTTCACGGGCCACCTCTCACCGCCATGACCGACACCCCTGACCCTGCCGTTGTCTCGTCTCCTGCCGTCAAAGCGGCCGTACTCTCCGAGGCGCTGCCTTATCTGCGACGATTCCACGGCAAGACCATCGTGGTGAAATACGGCGGCAACGCCATGACCGACGAACGCCTGCAGCACAGTTTCGCCCGCGACGTGGTGATGCTCAAACTGGTGGGCCTGAACCCGGTGGTGGTGCACGGCGGCGGTCCGCAAATCGACGACGCGCTGCGCCGCGTCGGCAAACAGGGCAATTTCATCCAGGGCATGCGCGTCACCGACGCCGAGACCATGGAAGTGGTCGAGTGGGTACTGGGCGGCCAGGTGCAGCAGGACATCGTCATGATGATCAACGAGGCGGGCGGCTCGGCCGTGGGCCTCACCGGCAAGGACGGCGGCATGATCCGCGCGCGCAAGCTGCAGATGCCCGATAAAGAAAACCCGGGCAAATCCCTGGACATCGGCTATGTGGGCGAGATCACCCGCATCAATCCGGCCGTGGTCAAGGCGCTGCAGGACGACCAGTTCATCCCGGTCATCTCTCCCATCGGCTACGGCGAAGATGGTCAGGCCTACAACATCAACGCCGACGTCGTGGCCGGCGAGATCGCCAAGGTGCTGGGCGCCGAGAAGCTGCTGATGATGTCCAACATTCCCGGCGTGCTCGACAAAAACAAGAACCTGCTGCGCGAACTGTCGCCGGCGAAAATCGACGAACTCATCGCCGACGGCACCATCTCGGGCGGCATGATTCCCAAGATCGCCGGCTCGCTCGAGGCCGCCAAGAGCGGCGTGAACGCCGTGCACATCGTCGACGGCCGCGTACCGCACTGTCTGCTGCTGGAACTGCTCACCGACCAGGGCGTGGGCACCATGATCCGCGTTTCCTGACGCATCATGCGTTCGACGCAACACCGGCCCGTGCCGCGCCCCGTGGCGCGCGCGCAGCGCACTCGTCAGGCCGAGTCGCACGCCAGGCGCGTGTGGCTGTTCGACCTGGACAACACGCTGCATGACGCGTCGCACGCCATCTTCGCGCACATCGATCTGGCCATGACGCAGGCCGTGCGCCAGACGCTGGGCGTGGACGCCGACGAGGCCAACGCGCTGCGGCAAAAATACTGGAAGCGCTACGGCGCCACGGCCATCGGCCTGGCGCGGCACCACGGCGTGAACCTCAGCCATTTTCTGCGGTGCAGCCACGACTTCGACGTGACCGCATTGGTGCGCGCGGAGCGCGGCCTGGCCAAAGCCCTGCGCGCCCTGCCGGGCCGCAAGGTGCTGATCACCAATGCGCCGCTGCGCTACGCCAAGACCGTGCTGCGCCACCTGAACCTGCTGCGTCACTTCGACAGCCTCTGGGGCATCGAAGAAATGCGGATGCACGGCGAGTTCCGGCCCAAGCCCTCGGCCGCGCTGCTGCGCTACGTGTTGGCGCGCGAAGGCGTGCCCGCAGCGCGCGCCGTGCTGGTCGAAGACACGCTCGACAACCTGCGTTCGGCCCGCGCCGTGGGCTTGCGTACCGTGCACGTGTTCCACCCCGGCACGCCTTTTTCCCGGGTGCGATTCCAACGCCCGACTTATGTGGACTTGCGGGTAAACTCGATCCGCGACCTGCTGCTGCGGCGACGGCCTTTGCGCGGGTAAACCGGCGGCCTGCCCGAGGCCGCATCACCCGCATCGAACTCCATCATGGCCACCAAGCCCGGCGAACGAAAACTCCAGATCCTGCAAGCGCTGGCCGAAATGCTCGAGCAGCCGCATGCCGCGCGCGTCACGACGGCTGCGCTGGCGGCGCGCATGCGCGTCTCGGAAGCCGCGCTCTACCGCCACTACGCCAGCAAGGCGCAGATGTTCGAGGGTCTGATCGAATTCATCGAAACCACGATCTTCACGCTCGCCAACCAGATCGTGGCCGCCGAAACCTGCGGCCTGATGCAGGCGCGCAAGACCGCGACCATGCTGCTGGCTTTTTCCGAACGCAATCGCGGCATGACGCGCGTGCTCACCGGCGATGCGCTCGTCACCGAAGACAACCGGCTGCAGGAACGCATCAACCATATCAACGACCGCATCGAAGCCACCTTCAAGCAGTGCCTGCGTACCGCGATCGCCACCGGTGCGCTGCCGTCCGATTCCGACATCGCCGCGCAGGCCAGCCTGCTGACTCACCTAGTATTGGGGCGGTGGCTGCGCTATGCGCAAAGCGGCTGGCGCGTCGTGCCCACCACCCATCTCGAAGCCCAGCTGCGCGTCGCGCTGGGCTGAGGTTCCGACATGACAGATCACGCATCTCGAGGCGGCGCGCCCGCCGGGCCCGACACCGCGAGCGAGACCGCCGCGCCCTACGGCGGGGCGCCCCATGGTGGCGCGGCGCAAACCCCGCGCAAAAAAATCACGACCGCGCGCATCGCCGACATGCATGCGAGCGGCGAAAAAATCGCGATGCTCACCGCCTACGACGCCACCTTCGCGGCGGCTGCGGATGCCGCAGGCGTCGACTGCATTCTGGTGGGCGACTCGCTGGGCATGATCTGCCAGGGCCGATCCACCACCGTCGGCGTGTCGCTGGAAGACATGCGCTATCACACCCAATGCGTCGCGCAAGGGCTGGAGCGCACCCAGGGCAGCGCGCTCCTCATTGCAGATCTGCCTTTCGGCAGCTATCAGCAATCGCGCGAGCAGGCTTTGGCGTCGGCCGTGCAGCTGATGCAGGCCGGCGCGCAGATGATCAAACTCGAGGGCGGCGGCTGGGCGGTCGAGGTGGCGGCGTTCCTCATCGAACGCGGCGTGCCCGTCTGCGGGCACTTGGGGCTTACGCCCCAGACGGTGGCGGCGCTGGGCGGCTATCGCGTCCAGGGCAGGCAGGACGAAGACGCCGCGCGCATGCGCAACGACGCCCTGGCGCTCGAGGCTGCCGGCGCGAGCATGCTGGTGCTGGAGATGGTTCCTGCCCGCCTGGCGGCCGACATCACCGGCCAGATGCGCTCCTGCGCCACCATCGGCATCGGCGCGGGCAGCGGCACGGCCGGACAGGTGCTGGTCATGCACGACATGCTGGGGCTCAATCTCGGACGCATGGCAAAATTCGTGCGCAACTTCATGCAAGGCGCGCCGGGCATACAGGCGGCTTTCGCCGGCTATGTCGCCGCGGTCAAGAACGGCACCTTTCCCGACGACGCGCTGCACGCCTGGTAGCGCGGCCGCCGCGCTTCACATGCGTTCCGACAGGAAATCCAGGAAGCAGGCGATACGCCGGGCCAGCTGCGTATTGCGGTAATACACCGCGTGCAGCGGCTGGCGATAGCCGTTGTCCAGCGTATCCAACACGGAAATCAATCTGCCCGTGTCCAGGTCCTGTCGCAGCATGAATTCCGACAGGCAGGCAATCCCCACGCCGGCCAGCGCCATACCGCGCAGGGTCTCGCCGCTCGAGGCCGCCAGCGTGGGGCGCGCCGCATAGCTGTTGCCTTGCGCGTGCCGCAGCGGCCAGGTGTTGAGCGTATCGGGCTGCGTAAACCCCAGCAGCACATGCTTGTTCAGCGCGGCCACCGTGCGCGGCCGGCCATGCCGGGCGATGTATTGCGGACTGGCCACGATGTGCAGGCGCGAGGTCTTCAAATGCCGCGCATGCAGGGAAGAGTCGCTCAAGGTCCCGGCCCGCAAGGCAATGTCGGTGCGATATTCCACCAGGTCGACGATGCGGTCGTTGCTGGTGAGCTCGAGCCGGATCTGCGGATAGCGTTCGTAGAAATCGGCCATGTGCGGCACCACGCAGTGCAGCATCACCGGCGCCGAAGCGTCCACACGCAAAATTCCCGACGGCTGCTGATGGCGGATGCGCATGCATTCCTCGGCCTCGTCCATCGCGCCGACGATGCCGCGCGCGCGCTCCTGGAACACATGCCCCTCTTCCGTAAGCTCCATGCGCCGCGTGGTGCGCGTGAGCAGCGTCACGCCCAGTTGCTCTTCCAGGCGCGACAAGCCCCGGCTGACGCCCGAAGCCGTCTGCCCGAGATGTTCGGCGGCGGCACTCATGCTGCCGGTGTCGACCACGGCCAGGAATACGCGCAGCAGGTCCGAGTTCAGTGCCATTTTTGCTTTTTATTCATAAGTATTTTGATTTTAGGCCTATTTTTCTCACAGATTGCAAGGCTCACAATTCGGCATCGCATTCTTCATCTGGAGTAAGGAACATGCCTATCGCGCTTTGGGCTCTGGCCGTGGGGGCCTTCGGCATCGGGACCACCGAATTCGTCATCATGGGGCTGCTGCCGCAGGTGGGCGCCGACTTGCACGTCTCGCTGTCGTCGGCGGGCCTGCTGGTCACCGGCTATGCCCTGGGCGTAACGCTGGGCGCGCCCCCCGTCGCCATTCTCACCGCACACCTGCCCCGCAAGACACTGTTGCTGGGGATGATGGTGATCTTCACGCTCGGCAATCTGGCCTGCGCCCTGTCTCCCGGCTACGGCACGCTCATGGCCGCCCGCGTGCTGACCTCGCTGGCGCACGGTGCTTTCTTCGGGGTAGGCTCGGTGGTGGCCGCCAGCTTGGTCAAGCCCGACAAGCAGGCCTCGGCCATCGCGCTGATGTTCACCGGGCTGACGCTGGCCAATGTATTGGGCGTGCCCTTCGGCACCTGGCTGGGCCAGGCCTGGGGCTGGCGCGCCACGTTCTGGGCCGTCGCGGCCGTAGGCGTGGCCGCGTTGGCCGCCATCGCCGCGCTGGTGCCGGCCGATCACGGCTCGCACCAAAGCGATCTGCGCTGCGAGCTGCGCGCCCTAGGCCGCCCGCAGGTGCTGCTGGGCTTCGCCATGACGGTGCTGGGCTTCGGCGGTGTGTTTACGGCCTTTACCTACATCGCGCCGCTGCTGACCAACCTGGCCGGTTTTTCACCGGGCGCCGTCTCGCCCATCCTGCTGCTCTTCGGCGTGGGCCTGGTGCTGGGCAACACCTACGGCGGCAAGCTGGCCGACAGGCACCTGATGCCCACGCTGATCGGCAGCCTGGCCCTGCTGGCCCTGGTTCTCGCGCTTTTTTCCGTGACCTTGCACGATAAGGTCGCTGCGGTCGCGACCGTCGCCTTGCTGGGCGCGGCGGCATTCGCGACCGTGCCGCCGCTGCAGATGCGCGTACTGTCCAAGGCCGGCGGCGCGCCCAACCTGGCCTCCGCCTTCAATATCGCGGCTTTCAACCTGGGCAACGCCGCGGGCGCATGGCTGGGCGGCGTTACCATCGATCACGGCCTCGGGCTGGGCGCAACGCCGCTGACGGCCGCGGCCGTCACGGCAGCCGGCCTGCTGGTGGCGCTCTACAGCCGGCATCTGGACCGCCGGCCCGCTTGCATGGCCGCCGCCTGATCCTCGCGCGCCCATTCCTCCGATACCGACACGCACAAGACTTCACCATGACAGTCGCTACGCAATCCATTCCGACCAAACCTCTGGGCCGCACCGGTTCGCATATCCCCGCCCTGGGCCTGGGCGTATTCCGCATGCCCGGCGAAGACACCGCCCGCATGGTGCAGGCCTCGCTGAAGCTGGGCTATCGCCTGATCGACACGGCGCAGATCTACGGCAACGAGGCCGACGTCGGTCGCGGCCTGGCCGAATCGGGCGTGCCGCGCGACGAGGTCTTTCTCACCACGAAGGTGTGGATCGACAACTACCGCGCCGAAGACCTGCTGCGCTCCATGCGCGAGAGCCTGGACAAACTGCGCACCGACTGCGTGGATCTACTGCTGCTGCATTGGCCCGGCGACAAGGCCCCCTTGGCCGAGCAGATCGAAGCCTTGAACGAAACCGTGGCGCGCGGCTGGGCGCGCCACATCGGTGTGAGCAACTTCAACACCGCGTTGATGCGCCAAGCCGCCGCGCTGAGCAAGGCGCCGATTGCCACCAACCAGATCGAATATCACCCCTACCTGAACCAGGACAAGGTGCTGGCCGAGGCCGACCGCCTGGGCATGACGGTGACGGCCTATTTCGCCATGGCCGACGGCAAGGTGCTGAATGATCCCGTCATCGCCGGCATTGCTCGGCGCCTGGGCAAGACGCCGGCGCAGATCGCCCTGCGCTGGCTGGTGCAGCAGGACAACGTCGTCACGCTGACCAAGACCCTGCAGGCCGAGCGCGCCCGCGCCAACATGCAGGTATTCGATTTCGCGCTTTCGGCCGAGGACATGCGCGCACTCTCGGCGCTGGCGCAACCCGACGGCCGCATCGTATCGCCGGACAAGCTCGCGCCGGCCTGGGACTGAGCCGCTCAGAACACGCCCAGCGCCATGCCGCACGCCAAGGACGCCCCGAGCGACCGGCATGCCTCCAGCTCTTCCTGTCCGATCCGTTTGGGCGCGAGAATCGCCTCGGGCGTCTGCGCATGGGTGCAGACGATCAGCGGTTCGGCGACAGCCTTGAGCCGCCAGCCTGTGGCAATGCGCGCGATCTGCCGCGCGGCATTGCCGCCGTCGCTGCCGGCGCAGATCAGCGTCGAATACGGACGGCCGTTGATCCGGTCGAGCGCCGGGTAATAACAGCGGTCGAAGAAATCCTTCATCTGGCCGCTGATACCCGCAAGATTTTCCGGACAGACGAAGATGAAACCGTCGGCCGCCAATACGTCGTCGGCGCGGGTCTCCGAAGCATGCTTCAGATGCACCCGCACCGCAGTCTCGGTCGCCGCGCCGTCGCGTGCCGCTTCGGCCATCTGGCGCGCGCCGCCGGTCATGGAGTGGTAGACGATGAGGAGCGTCTTTTTCGGCAAAGCCTCTGGCATGGCTGATCCCTCTTCCCGCAAACCAGTCTGCGGATGAAGAAAGGCCGGCATATCGCCGGCCTTTCTGTATTGCAACTAGCGTCGGATAACGTTCAACGCTTGAGCTGCGACACGTCGCGCACCGCGCCGCGGTCGGCCGAGGTGGCCAGGGCTGCATAGGCCTGCAGCGCCAGGGACACTTCGCGCACGCGGTTCTCGGGCTTCCAGGCCTTGTCGCCGCGTGCCTGCATGGCGGCGCGGCGCTTGACCAGTTCGGCGTCGGACACGGCCAGGTGCATGCGGCGGTTGGGGATGTCGATCTCGATGGTGTCGCCTTCCTCGACCAGGCCGATGGTGCCGCCTTCGGCCGCTTCCGGCGACGCGTGGCCGATCACCAGGCCCGACGAGCCGCCCGAGAAACGGCCGTCGGTAAACAGGGCACAGGTCTTGCCCAGGCCCTTGGACTTCAGGTACGAGGTGGGGTAGAGCATTTCCTGCATGCCCGGGCCGCCTTTGGGACCTTCGTAGCGGATGACGACCACGTCGCCCGGCACGATCTTGTCGCCCAGGATGCCCTCGACCGCGTCGTCCTGGCTCTCGAACACGCGGGCGCGTCCGGTGAAGGTCAGCTGCGATTCATCCACGCCGGCCGTCTTCACGATGCAGCCCTTCTCGGCCAGATTGCCGTACAGCACGGCCAGGCCGCCGTCCTTGGAGTAGGCGTGTTCCTTGTTGCGGATGCAGCCCGACGCGCGATCGGCATCCAGCGTGAGAAAGGTGGACTCCTGGCTGAACGCCACGGTGGTGGGAATGCCGCCGGGCGCGGCGCGGAAGAACTTGCGCGCCTGTTCGTTGCTCTCGTCGGTCACATCCCACTTGGCGATGGCCTGGCCCAGCGTGCCGCTGTGCACGTTGCCGCAGGACAGGTCCAGCAGATCGGCGCGCGCCAGCTCGGCCAGAATGCCCAGAATGCCGCCGGCGCGGTGCACGTCCTCGATGTGGAATTTGTCGGTGGACGGCGCCACCTTGCACAGGCACGGCACGCGGCGCGACACCTTGTCGATGTCGGACATGGTGAAGTCCACGCCCGCTTCCTGGGCCGCGGCCAGCAGATGCAGCACGGTATTGGTCGATCCCCCCATGGCCACGTCCAGCGTCATGGCGTTGAGGAAGGCGCTCTTGGTGGCGATGGCGCGCGGTAGCACCGAGGCGTCGTCCTGCTCGTAATAGCGGCGGCACAGATCGACCACCAGACGACCCGCCTCTTCGAACAAACCGCGGCGCCACGCATGGGTGGCCACGATGGTGCCGTTGCCCGGCAGCGACAGGCCGATGGCCTCGGTCAGGCAGTTCATGGAGTTGGCCGTGAACATGCCCGAACAAGAACCGCAAGTGGGGCAGGCACTGCGCTCGTACTCTTCGGCCTGCGCGTCGGTGATGGCCGGGTCGGCCGCCTTGATCATGGCATCGATCAGGTCGATCTTGGCCAGCACCTTGCCATCGGTGGGCGACTTGATCTTGCCCGCCTCCATCGGCCCGCCCGAGACGAACACCACGGGGATGTTCAGGCGCATGGCGGCCATGAGCATGCCCGGGGTGATCTTGTCGCAGTTCGAGATGCAGACCATGGCGTCGGCGCAGTGCGCGTTGACCATGTATTCGACCGAGTCGGCGATCAGCTCGCGCGACGGCAGCGAATACAGCATGCCGCCATGGCCCATGGCGATGCCGTCGTCGACCGCGATGGTGTTGAATTCTTTGGCTACGCCGCCGGCGGCCTCGATCTCCCGGGCGACCAATTGACCCAGGTCTTTCAGGTGCACATGGCCCGGCACGAACTGGGTGAACGAGTTCACGACGGCGATGATGGGTTTGCCGAAGTCGCCGTCTTGCATGCCGGTAGCGCGCCACAGGGCGCGCGCGCCGGCCATATTGCGGCCGTGGGTGGAAGTGCGGGAACGGTAGTGCGGCATGACTGTCTCGTCGAGGCTGCGCCCAGGGCGGATCCGGGCTATGTTGTACAGAGGGCGGTCTTCAATAATACGCCGGATTGCGCCGCCCCTTTTCCGACCCACCGCCCCCCTGCTAGCGCCGGGTGCGCAGGCTGCGCAGCATCTCGACCACCTGCCGCAGTCCGCGGCCGACCGGCTTGTCGTGCCGCAGCACCACGGCCAACTGCCGCCGCAGCGTCGGACGCAGCGGCCGCACGGCCAGGCTCTTGCGGGCGCCGGCGCCGGTCACCGCCGAGCTGGGCAGTACGGCGCAGCCCAGCCCGGCAGCCACGATCTCTTTCATGGCTTCGGTGCTGCCCAGCTCCATGACGGGCCGCACCGCCTCGCCCGACGATTCAAACCAGTCGTCGGCCAGGCGCCGGGTGCGGGCGCCCGGCTCGAACAGCACCAGCGGGCGGCGCGCCAGATCGGCCGGCGTGGCGCGTGCCGGGATGTCCGTTTCGCCCGCGGGAAAAATGGCCACGAAATCGTCGTCCAGCACAGGCGTCGCCTGCAGCATGCGGCCTTGCGCGGGCAGCGTCACCAGGCCCAGATCCAGCACGTTGTCTTCGACGCCGCGCAGCACGTCGGCGGTATTGCCGATGCGCACCACCACGTCCAGATCGGGAAAACGCCGCTTCAGATCGGCCAGCAGCGGCGGCAGCAGATAGGTGCAGGCCGTGCCGCCGGTGCCCAGCAGCACGCGGCCGCCCACCCCCGAGGCATACGACTGCATGGTCCGGTCGACGTCAGACTCCAGGGCGGCGATGCGCCGCGCGAAGACCAGCAATTCCTGCCCGGCCGCCGTGGCCGTCACGCGCCGGCCCACCCGCTCGGCCAGAGGCAGGCCATAGCGCCGCTCGAGCTGGCGCAACTGCTGGCTGACCGCCGGCTGCGACAAGCCGTGGCGTTCGGCCGCGTCAGAAAAGCTGCCGAGTTCGATGACGTCGAGAAAGACCCGCAGATGGTCCAGATTGAGGCCGCGCATAGCCAGGCATGCTCCCGGTACATGCGCCTTGCGTGGCGCCGCACCTAAAAACTTTTTCTTATGATACGCAGAAGATTCAGAACCTTCTTTTATTGAACAAGACGGCGCACACTACCGGGCTTGCCGATCCGACTCTTCCAGTCTTCTTCATCCCTCATGAACACCACAGCCGTCATCATCCGCGACGCCCTGGACGGCGACGTCCCCGCCATTCAGCGCATTTACGCCCACCACGTGCTGCACGGCACGGCGTCCTTCGAGCTGGAGCCGCCCACCGTCGAGCAGATGCGCGAACGCCGCGCCGGCGTCGTGGCCAACGGCATGCCCTATATCGCGGCCGAGATCGACGGCGTGGTGCGCGGCTATGCCTATGCGACGCCCTACCGGCCGCGCCCGGCCTACCGGCACACGGTGGAAGACTCGGTCTATCTGGAAGACGGCTGGGCCGGCCACGGCATCGGCGGCAAGCTCATGGCCGAATTGATCGCGCGCTGCACGGCGGGCGGCTGGCGGCAGATGCTGGCGGTGGTGGGCGACAGCGCCAACGCGGCGTCGCTGGCGCTGCATGCGCGCTTCGGTTTTCGGCCGGTAGGCACGTTGCGGTCCGTGGGATTCAAACACGGGCAATGGCGCGACACGGTGCTGATGCAGCGCGAACTGGGCGAGGCGGAACGTACCCCGCCGACGCGGGCGTGAAGCTTAGGTTCTGAGGTCTGCGACCTCAGGATTTCTTCCAGCGCGTCCACCCCGCCGCCCGCAGCGCACAGGCAGGGCATTTGCCGCAGCCATAGCCCCAATCGTGGCGCGCGCCGCGCTCGCCCAGATAGCAAGTGTGGCTGTGCTCGACGATCAGATCGACCAGCGCGTCGCCGCCCAGGTCGCGCGCCAGTTGCCATGTCGCGGCCTTGTCGCGCCACATCAGCGGCGTCTCGATCACCACGCGCGTGCCCAGCCCCAGGCTCAGCGTCACCTGCTGCGATTTGATCGTGTCGTCGCGGCAATCCGGATAGCCCGAGAAGTCCGTCTCGCACATGCCGCCCACCAGCACGTCCAGCTGGCGCCGGTAGCCCAGCGCAGCGGCCAGCGTCAGGAACAGCAGATTGCGGCCCGGCACGAACGTGTTGGGCAGGCCGTTGGCCTGCATCTCGATCGCGCGGTCGGACGTCATCGCGGTGTCGCCCACCTGGCCCAGTACCTTCAAGTCCAGCAGATGGTCCTCGCCCAGGCGCGACGCCCATTGCGGAAACGCCGCGCGCAGGCCGCGCAGCACTTCCAGACGGGCATCGAGCTCGACGCGATGGCGTTGGCCGTAATCAAAAGCCACCGTCTCGACCAGGTCGTAGCGGTCCAGCGCCCAGGCCAGGCAAGTCGTGGAATCCTGCCCGCCCGAGAACAGTACCAGGGCCCGACGCGGAGTCGGGGCAATCGCGGAAGAAAAGTCGATATTACTCATGCGGGCAATGTAGCGCATAAGCCCTGCGCACTACATATAAAGCCTGTAAAACCGATGCGTACAATGGGCTGGCTCCCGAACCTCCCATCCGATGGAACGCACTATGACGACCGAACTCCCGCGCGCCGATGTATCCCTGCGACACACCATCCGCCTCGTCGGCGCGCTATTGGGAGACGTCATTACCGCCTGCGAAGGCAAGCAAGTCTTCGACATCATCGAGACACTGCGCCGCACGGCGGTGCGCTTTCGCCGCGAAGGCCGTCCCGCCGACGGCGAACTGCTGCAAGACAGCGTACGCCGCCTGCGCGGCGACAACGCCAACGACGTGGCGCGCGCCTTCACCTACTTCCTGCACTTGTGGAACATCGCCGACGACCGCGATCAGGCGCGCCAGCAGCGCGAGCAGACCCTGCGCGGCGACGAACCGGCGCGCGGCAGCCTGCGCGACACGCTGGCGCGATTGAAGGCCCGCGGCATCTCCGCCGCGCAGATACGACGCCTGCTGACGGACGCCTGCATCGTGCCCGTGCTCACCGCCCATCCCACCGAAGTTCAGCGCAAGAGCACGCTGGATCTGCATCAGGCCATCAGCGCGCTGCTGCTGCGACGCGAACAGCCTCTCACCGACGACGAGCAGGCGCAGGTAGAACAGGAGCTTCTGGGCCGCATCGCCACGCTGTGGCAGACCCGCATGCTGCGCGCCACGCGCCTGACCGTGGCCGACGAAATCGACAACGCCCTGTCCTACTACCGCAGCACTTTTCTCGCGGTCATTCCGCGCCTGTACGCCGACCTGGACAAGCTGCTGCGCCCGAGCGCCAAGCACTTCGATCCGCCGCCGCCGCCCATGGAGCCCTTTCTGCGCATGGGCAGCTGGATAGGCGGCGACCGCGACGGCAACCCCAATGTCGATGCCGGCACGCTGGACCGCGCGCTGCGCCGCCAGGCCACCGTGCTCATGGAGCATTACCTGCAGGAAATCCACGCGCTGGGCGCCGAACTCTCGATCAGCTCGCTGCTGGCCGGCGTATCGCCCGAACTGCAGGCGCAGTCCGATGCCAGCGGCGACGATTCGCAGCACCGCCAGGACGAGCCCTATCGCCGCACGCTGGTCCACGTCTACGCGCGCCTGGCCGCCACCGCGTTCAAGCTGACCGGCGAAACGCTCGCGCAGCGCCGGACCTACGACGCCGCCCCCTACGCCGACCCGGCCGAGTTCGCGCGCGACCTGGCCGCGGTGGCCGAGTCGCTGGCCGGCAACCAAGGCGGGCCCATTGCGCGGCTGCGCCTGGCCGGACTGCAGCAGGCCGTGGCGGTGTTCGGCTTTCACCTTGCCACCGTCGACCTGCGCCAGAGCTCCGATGTTCACGAACGCGTATTGGCCGAGCTCTTCGCGCGCGCCGACGTCTGCCTCGACGGCAAGCCCCTGGACTATGCCGCCCTGAGCGAAGACCAACGCGTCGCCCTGCTGCGCAGCGAACTGGCCCACGGCCGCCCGCTGGCCTCGCCCTGGATCGCCTACGGCGAAGAAACCACGCGCGAGCTGGGTATCCTGCGCATGGCTGCCGCCTGCCGCGCGCGCCACGGCAAGGACGCCGTGCGCCAGATCATCATCTCGCACACCGAGACGCTGAGCGACCTGCTCGAAGTGATGGTGCTGCAGAAAGAAGCGGGCCTTCTGGTCAACTCCGCCAACACGGCCGATCCCGCGCAGCCTCTCAAAACCCTCGAAGGCCTGATGGTGGTCCCGCTCTTCGAGACCATCCCCGACCTCGAGCGCGGCCCCGGCATCATGGCCGCCTGGCTGGACCTGCCCGAGATCCGCGAGCGCGTGCAGCAAACGCAAGACGGCACGCAGGAAGTCATGCTGGGCTATTCCGACAGCAACAAGGACGGCGGATTTCTCACGTCCAACTGGACTCTCTACCATGCCGAACGCGCGCTGGTCGAGGTGTTCAGCAAGCGCGGCGTGCGCCTGCGCCTGTTCCACGGCCGCGGCGGTTCGGTGGGCCGCGGCGGCGGTTCGAGCTTCGACGCCATTCTGTCGCAGCCGCCGGGCACGGTAGCCGGCCAACTGCGGCTGACCGAGCAGGGCGAAATCATCCAGAGCAAATACAAAGACGCCGAGATCGGCCGCCGCAACCTCGAGCTGCTGCTGACCGCCACGCTCGAGTCCTCGCTCGCGCCGCAGCAGGAAGCCGCGCAGGCCGAGGCGGACCGCGTCGGCGACTACGGCCCGGCTATGTCTTTTCTTTCGGAGCAGGCACAGCGCGCCTACCGCGGCCTGGTCTACGACACACCGGGCTTCGCGGATTATTTCTTCATGTCCACGCCCGTCAACGAGATCGCAGGGCTGAACATCGGTTCGCGTCCCTCGTCGCGCAAGGCCAATCAAAGCATCGAAGACCTGCGCGCCATCCCATGGGGCTTCTCGTGGGCGCAGTGCCGCTTGATGATCACAGGCTGGTACGGCGTGGGCTCGGCCGTCGAGCGCTATCTGGAAGAAGGGGCTCCGGACGCGCCGCGCTCGAAAAAAGCACGCCTGGCGCTGCTGCGCGAAATGGCAACCGCCTGGCCGGCCATGCGCACCCTGCTGTCGAATATGGAAATGGTGCTGGCCAAATCCGATCTGGCCATCGGCGCGCGCTATGCGGCACTGGTGCCCAAACGGGCCCTGCGCGAGCGCGTCTTCGGCATGATCACCACCGAACACGAACGCGCGCTGTCCATGCTGCGCCTTCTGACCCGGCGCGATCTGCTGGCCGACGACCCCGGACTGCGCGAATCGCTGAACCAGCGCTTCGCCTACATCGATCCGCTGAATTACCTGCAGATCGAACTGTTGCGCCGCTGGCGCGCCGATCAGGCCAAACCGGGCAAGAAGCCGGACCCGCGCGTGCGCAGCGCCATCCACCTGACCATCAACGGCATCGCGGCAGGCCTGCGCAATTCGGGCTAGGCGCTCGGCTGTTACACCCTTGTCGGGCGCAAGCGCTTAAATTCCGGGCTCAGGCGCCCGTAATACCCATTACGTGGTGCCGCACGCGCCGCTTTACGCCTTACCGGAACCTGATATGACCGTCCGTTTTGTCGCCTTGTTGCTGCTCGCCTTGCTGTGCGGGCCGGCCTGCGCGCAAAACCTGCGGCGCGACCATGCGGTCTACGACCTGGCCGCCACGCGCGATCTCCTGATGGGCCAGACCATCATCTATGGCAGTTACACCAACAACAGCCCGATTACGCAGCCGGCGCCCAAGGTCACCTTCGCCCTGTACGACGAAAGCGGCCAGGAAGTCGGCCGCCTGGTGGAACATGCCGACTCCGATCTGGCTCCCGGCCAGACCTGGCATATTAGGGCTTCCACGCCCCTGACCTTCGCCCGCTATATCCCGGTGAGCGCGGCGCTGCCGCCACCGCCACCGCCACCGCCCAAGCCGGTCCGTATCCGACGCGCGCCTGTGCACAAGGCTGTCGTCCATCCCAAGCCGGTGGCCAAGCCCGTCCCCAAAAAGACCTATACCTACCGCAAGCCCGAGCTTTACAACTGGAGCAAGCACCGCACCCCGGTGCCGCCTGCTCACACTCGCACCAAAGCGCCTGCCGTCAAGCGCGCCACCACCGCGACGCATCCGACAACCCCGACGCCGCCGGCGCCCGTCCAGGCGGCGCCCGCAGCATCGCCCACGGCGACACCCGCAACGACACCCGCAACGACACCGGCCGGTCATCCGTGACGGCGGCCGAAGGCCGGTGAATTTCGCGGAAATCGGCGCCTCGACGCCTGCCCCGGCAACGCGCCGCAGAACAAAACGCTGGCCGTCTACATCCTCACGCAGGACTTCAAGAACGTCCTGCGCGCCTCGCCGCCCAGCCGCTGCGTGTCGGCCTGCGCCTCGCAGGCCGCCGTTCTCTGCTGCTCGACGGTCAAGGGCTTGTTGATCGCGGCGGCCGTCGGATTCTGGCCGTTAATGCAGGCAGTCAGATAGGCTTTGCGCGAATCGCCCTGCAACCCCTGTGATGTGGCGACAAAATTGCAGTAGTTCATGCGCTGTTGCGGCAGCGTCAGTGTCTGGCTCCAGGCCGGCACGGCACAACACACCGTCAAGGCGGCCGCAACAAGGCGGATACGGGTAAGGCAAACCATAAATCCTCCGAAAATCCGGACGCGAATGTCTTTACTGTACAAGGCGTTTTTCCGGGCGGCTTGCGCACATTCCCGGCGAGGCGGCTCGGCCGATGTGGGAAAATGTCGTCAGCGCCCCACTCATTCAAAGGCCCCCATGTTTCCCCAACGACTCACCGACGGCTACCAGTCCTTTCTCAATGGCCGCCTGCCCAGCGAGCTTAGCCGCTACCAGGCCCTGGCCGAGCGAGGACAACGCCCCGAGGTGCTCATTATCGGCTGCAGCGACTCGCGCGTCTCGCCCGAAGTCATTTTCGATGCCGGTCCGGGCGAGATGTTCGTGGTCCGCAACGTGGCGAGCCTGGTCCCTCCCTGCGAAATCGACGCCGCCACGTCGTCCTATCATGGCACCAGCGCAGCCATCGAATTCGCGGTCAGCGGACTGAACGTCAAGCACATCGTCGTGCTGGGACATGCGTCGTGCGGCGGCATCCGCGCTTTCCACGACAATGCCGAGCCGCTCTCCAAAATGGACTTCATCGGCAAGTGGATGTCGCAGATCAAGCCCGTGGCCGATCGCTTGAAGATGCAGCCCGACGCCGGCGATCGCGACACCGACATCAAGCGCCTGGAATTGGCCGTGATCGAGCACAGCCTGGCCAATCTGCTGACCTTCCCGTCGATACGCAGCCGCTTCGCGGCCGGCCAGCTGGATCTGCATGGCGCCTATTTCGGCGTGGCCACCGGCATGCTGTTCGTGCGCGATCCCGCCACGCGCGAGTTTCACCCGTTCGCCGAGGCGACGCCGAAGGATTGACCTGCGCCGCCCGGTCAGGTGCCTTCCCAGGTCGGACCGGGCACCTCGATATCGAACAGCTCGAGCACCCGCGCCACGGTGTGGTCCACCATCTCTTCGATGGACTGCGGGCGATGATAGAACGCCGGCAGCGGCGGAAAGACTATGCCACCCATCTCGGTCACGGCGGTCATATTGCGCAGGTGCGCCAGGTTGAACGGCGTCTCGCGCACCATCAGCACCAGGCGGCGGCGCTCTTTCAAGGTCACGTCGGCTGCACGGGTGATGAGGTTGTCGGACAGCCCCTGCGCCACGGCCGCCAGCGTGCGCATGGAACACGGCGCGATCACCATGCCCGCGGTACGGAAGGCGCCGCTGGCCAGCGTGGCGCCGACGTCGCGCACGTTATGCACGTGATCGGCCATGGCCTGCACCTCGTGCCGGCCGATGTCCAGTTCGTGCTTGATGTTGAGCACACCGGAAGTCGAAATGACCAGATGCGATTCGACGTCCGGCACGCCTTGCAAAGCCTGCAGCATGCGCACGGCGTAAATGGCGCCCGTGGCGCCCGTGATGCCGATGACCAGGCGGCGCATGATGGCTTGAAACCCGCTCGCGCCAGGCCGATCAGGCCGTGGCACCCGAGCCGTCGAGCAGCTTCTTGAGCTCGCCGTTTTCGTTCATCTCGGCCATGATGTCCGAGCCGCCGACGAATTCGCCCTGAACATAGAGCTGGGGAATGGTGGGCCAGCTCGAGAAGTCCTTGATGCCCTGGCGCACTTCGTCGTCTTCCAGGACGTTGACGGTGACGAGCTTCTTGACGCCGTTGTCCTTGAGGATCTGGATGGCGCGGCCCGAAAAGCCGCACTGCGGAAACTGAGCCGTGCCTTTCATGAACAACACCACGGGGTGGGTGGTCACGGTTTCGCGGATGAATTCTTTGACGTCGCTCATTGGGTTCTCGAATGAAATTGAAACTTGCAGAATGTCGGTGCGGCCGGCTTTGTAGCGCTTAAGCCGCCGAGGCTGCCCTGCGCAATTCCGATGCTCGCCCGGTGGGCTGCGGACGACCGCCCCGCGCTTCGGATTGCTCCGGGGTCCTCGGCTGGCGGCGTTTCAATGCCGCCGGCTCAAAACCGCCAGATATCGACACGATTATAGTTTTCCGCCAGAAATACGCTCTATTCCCGCTAAATCGGTGTGGCTAATCACGTCTTCGAAGTCGGCCTGGACCAGCATGTCGCGCACGATTTCGGCCTGATCCCAGCCGTGTTCCAGCCAGAGCTGGCCGCCGGGATTAAGGCGGCATACGGCCCCCACGACGATGCTTGCCAGGTCGGCCAGGCCGTTGCCGCCGTCGGTCAGCGCGCCGCGCGGCTCGAAGCGCAGGTCGCCCTGGGCCAGGTGGGCATCGTTGCTGGCGATGTAGGGCGGATTGCTCACGATTACGTCGAAGCGCTCGCCCGCGGGCAAAGCCTCATACCAGTCGCCTTGATAGAAATGCACGTTCGCGCCCAGTGCGTGGGCGTTGTCCCGGGCCACGGCCAGCGCCGCGGCGCTGCGGTCGGTGGCGGCCACGTGCACGTGCGGGCAGGCCAGCGCGATCGACACCGCGATGGCGCCGCTGCCCGTGCCCAGATCCAGCACGCGCGCGCCCGGCCTGCCTTGCAGCGAGGCCACGGCGGTTTCGACCAGCAGTTCGGTGTCGGGCCTGGGGATGAGCACGTCGGGCGTCACGCGGAACGCATGGCCCATGAATTCGCGCGCGCCCACCAAGTAGGCCATGGGCTCGCCCGCCAGGCGCCGCCGGACCAAGGCCATGTACGAGGCCTGCACGCGCGGCTCGGCCGCATCGGTATCGTGTGCCAGCAGCCACGCGCGCGGCTTGTCCAGCACATGCTCGAGCAGCATGCGCGCTTCCAGGCGCGGCAGGCCGGCGTCGTCGAGGAGGTCGCAGATGCGCGTCACGGTTTCGGCCCTGGAATCCGTTGGCGCTATACCTGATCGCCCAGCGCGGCCAATTGCTCGGCCTGGTGCTCGGCGATCAGCGCGCCGGTCAGCTCGTCCAGATCGCCATCCATGATCTGCAGCAGCTTGTACAGCGTGAGATTGATGCGGTGATCCGTCAGGCGCCCCTGCGGAAAGTTGTAGGTGCGGATGCGCTCGGACCGATCGCCGGAGCCGACCAGGCTCTTGCGCTCGGCCGCCTCTTTGCTGTGGCGTTCGCGCTGCTCTTTGTCTTTCAGGCGCGCCGCCAGCACCTGCATGGCCTTGTCCTTGTTGCGATGCTGCGAGCGGTCGTCCTGACATTCCACCACCAGGCCCGTGGGCAGGTGAGTGATGCGCACCGCCGAGTCGGTCTTGTTGATGTGCTGCCCGCCCGCGCCGCTGGCGCGGAAGGTATCGATGCGCAGATCGTTGGGGTTGATCACGATCTCGCCCACGGCGTCGGCCTCGGGCATGATGGCCACCGTGCAGGCCGACGTATGAATGCGACCCTGCGATTCGGTGGCCGGCACGCGCTGCACGCGATGCGCGCCCGATTCGAATTTGAGTCGACCGTATGCGCCCTCGCCGTCGATGCGCGCGATCACTTCCTTGTAGCCGCCCAGCTCGGACGGGCTTTCGGACATCAGTTCCACGCGCCAGCCCAGGCGCTCGGCGTAGCGCGTGTACATGCGCAGCAGGTCGCCCGAAAACAAGGCGCTTTCGTCCCCCCCGGTGCCCGCGCGGATTTCCAGAAACAGGCTGCGGCCGTCGTCCGGATCCTTGGGCAGCAGCAATATCTGCAGATCCGCCTCGAGTTTTTCCACCTGGACCTTGCCGGACTTGATCTCTTCCTCGGCCATGTCGCGCATCTCGGGATCGCTCAGCATTTCCTGCGCGGCGGCCAGATCGGCTTCGGTGCGCTGAAATTTCTTGAACGCTTCGACCACCGGCTCGATGTCGGCGCGCTCGCGCGACAACTTGCGGAAACGATCCATGTCGGAAGCGGAATCGGGTTCGGCCAACAGGGCGTCGACCTCGATCAGACGATGCGCCAGCTGCTCCAGCCGGCCTCGCATGGAAGCTTTCATCAAAAAGAATATCGAAGAGAAAACAAGGACAGGGCGGGCGCTCGCGCGAGCAAAACCGCCGCGATGGGGCGGAAAGCGGCCGGCGCCGCTAACGGCGCGAGTCTTTGCCGGGAAACAGGCGCGGCACCATCGCCAGCAATTGGCGGCGTTCGTCGCCGTCGCTGTGATTGAGCGCCGCCATCGGGCCGTGCAGGTACTTTTGCGTAAGGCCGTGCGCCAGTTGTTCGAGCACCGCCTCGGGCGACTCGCCGCGCGCCAGCAGGCGCCGCGCGCGCTCGAGCTCGGCCGCCTGCACGTCGGCGGCGGCCTGCTGCAGATCATGGATCACCGGCACCGTCTCGCGCGACTCCAGCCAGCGCATGAAGCCCTGCACCCGCGTATCGATGATGGCTTCGGCCTGCACCACCGCCGAACGACGCGCATCGGCGCCGCTCTGCACCACCCGGCCCAGATCGTCCACCGAATACAGGTACACGTCGGACAGGCGGGCGACTTCGGACTCGATATCGCGCGGCACGGCCAGGTCGACCATGACGATAGGCTTGTGGCGGCGCTGCCTGACGGCGCGCTCGACCATGCCCAGGCCCAGAATCGGCAGCGAACTCGCCGTGCAAGACACCACGACATCGAAATCGGCCAAGCGCTCGGGCAGATCGGCCAGCTTCATCGTGTGGGCGCCGAACCGCACTGCCAGCGACTCGGCGCGTTCGACCGTGCGATTGGCCACCATCATGCTCTTGGGCTTGCGCGCGGCGAAATGCGTGGCGCACAGCTCGATCATTTCGCCCGCGCCGATGAACAGCACCCGGGCCTGGCCCAACTGGCCGAACACCCGCTCGGCCAACCGCACGGCCGCCGCGGCCATGGACACCGATTGCGTACCGATGGCCGTCTGCGTGCGCACCTCTTTGGCCACCGAGAACGAGCGCTGGAAAAGCTGATGCAGCAGCATGCCCAGCGACCCCGCCTCGTCGGCGGCGCGCACCGCGTCTTTCATCTGCCCCAGGATCTGCGGCTCGCCCAGCACCATCGAATCCAGCCCGCTCGCCACGCGGAAGGCGTGACGCACAGCGGCGTCCTGGTCGTGACGGTACAGATGCGGCTGGATCAGGTCGGTGTCGAGCCGATTGTGCTCGGCCAGCCAGAACGGCAGGGTCTCGGCCGCCTGCGCCTCGGCGGCGCAGTAGATCTCGGTGCGGTTGCAGGTGGACAGGATCGCCGCCTCGCGCACCGCGCCGCCGAACGCCGAACGCAACCCCGCCAGCGCGGGCTTGAGCAGGTCGTCGGACAGAGCCACCCGCTCGCGCACGGAAACCGGCGCGGAGGTGTGGTTCAGGCCAAAGGTGAAAACGGCAACGGACATGGCAGGCGCACTGCGGGAAACAGCCCGGATTATACGCCCGCCAGGCCCGATTAAACCCAGTCAGGACAAGGGCTTAGCGCCGCCGCCCAGAGGAACGCGGCGGGACGGATCAAAGTTCCGTCGGCCACGTATCGGAAAGGCGATACCCCGCCTGGAAGGGGTCGTCGGGATCCACCATGAGCTGGTGCGTGCCGACGATCCAGGCGCGGCCCGAAATAACGGGCACGATGCCCGGCGTGCCGTTGATGTCGACGGCGCCGTCGATCTTGCAATGAAACTCGGTGTCGATGAGCGAGACGCCGACAAAGCGGTCGCCCACTCTCATCTGTCCCTTTGCATGCAGCACCGCCATGCGCGCCGAGCAGCCCGTGCCGGTCGGGGAGCGGTCGATCTTGCCGGGGCGGATCGCCACGGCGTTCTTGCCCGTCAGCACGCCGTCTTTCATCGCGACGGGGTTGGTGAACTGACAGAAGGAAATGTGATTCCAGTCGTTGGCCGGATGCTTGAAGCCGAGCTGCTCGTTGGCGGCCTTGGTGATCTTCATGCCGGCCTGGGCCAGGTCGCGCGCCTGATCGGGTTCCAGGCTCAGGCCCGCCGAGGCTGCATCGACGATGACGAAGCTGTCGCCGCCGTACGCCGTATCGACCGTGAGCGTGCCCATGCCCTCGACCTCGAGCCTGGCGTCGAGCTTGCCGGCGAAAGCCGGCACATTGCGCACACGGATGCGCTCGGCCTTGCCGTTGCGGCACTCGGCCTGCACCTCGATCAGCCCGCCAGGCGCCTCGAGCACCATGCGGGTGACCGGCTCCTGCATGGGAATGATGCCGGTGTCCAGCAGCACGGTCGACACGCAGATCGAGTTGGAGCCGGACATGGGCGGCGTGTCCGCGGGCTCCATGATGATCCAGCCCATCTGCGCCTTGGGGTTCTTGGGCGGCACCAGCAGATTGACGTGCCGGAACACGCCGCCGCGCGGCTCGTTCAGCACGAAATTGCGCAGCGTCTCGTCCTGGGCGATCCAGCGGGACTGCTCCCAGACCGTCGCGCCCGGCGGCGCGGCGACCCCGCCCACGATGACATCGCCGACCTCGCCTTCGGCGTGGCAGCTCACGACGTGCACGACTTTGGATGTACGCATTCCTGGCTATTCCTTCGGGGCTTGGTTGCGCCGGCCCGGCCGCGGATCGGTCGATCCCGCGCCCGGCGGCTTGTGCCGGCAAGTGTACTCAGCGCAGCTCGGCAACCCGTTCTTTAGGCAGTATCATCTCGGCCCGCGCCCGTGATCTTTCATCAGACGCCGCCAGCAATGAGCCCTGCGAACTATCAAGAAATCATCGAACGGATTCAACGCGAAATCGAGCCGTGGCGCACGGCCGGCCGCGTGGCCGATTACATCCCGGAGCTGGCCGGCGTGCGCGCCGATCATTTCGGCATGGCCATCGTCACCGTCGACGGGCAGGTCTTTTGCACCGGCGACGCCGACGTGCGCTTCTCGATCCAGAGCATCTCCAAGCTGTTCGCCTGCACGCTGGCTTTCCAGTTGCTCGGCGACGCGCTGTGGGAACGCGTCGGCCGCGAACCCTCGGGCACTGCGTTCAACTCGCTCGTGCAGCTCGAAAGCGAGCGCGGCAAGCCGCGCAACCCCTTCATCAATGCGGGCGCACTGGTCGTCACCGACGTGCTGTGCCGCCGCTTCGTGCGCGCTGAAAACGCGCTCGTCGATTTCATACGACGGCTCACAGGCGAGCGCGACATCAGTTACGACCTGCGCGTGGCCAAGTCCGAGCTCGAACACGCCGAGCGCAATCGCGCCATGGCGCATTTCATCGCCAGCTTCGGCAATCTGGAGATGCCCGCCGACGACGTGATCGACGCGTACTGCCGACAATGCGCGATCTCGATGAACTGCGTGGAAGTCGCGCGCGCGGCGCTCTTTCTGGCCAACGGCGGCGTCTCGCCGGCTGGAGGCGAGCGCGTGCTGGACGTGAGCTCCTCAAAGCGGCTCTCCGCGCTCATGCTCACTTGCGGCACATACGATGCCGCGGGAGACTTCGTCTATCGCGTGGGCCTGCCCGCCAAAAGCGGAGTGGGCGGCGGCATCGTCGCCGTGCTGCCGGGAGAAATGGCGGTGTGCGTCTGGTCTCCCGGGCTCGACGCGAACGGCAACTCGCTGGCCGGCGTCCGATCCCTGGAGCTATTGACCACGCTGACCGGGCGGTCGATCTTCTGACGCCGCAGCGGGCGCGGGCGCCTCGACAGGCGCCGGGCTATCGCCGGATGAGCGCCACCGCATAGACGCAAGGCGCATCCTGCGTGTTGTGAAAAGCGCAATCGCAGGGCAGGCCAAGCTGCAGGCAGTCTCCCGCGTTCAACACATGCGTCGCGCCGCCTTCCTCGAAGGTCAGGGTTCCGTCCAGAACCCAGATCTGCTGATGCTGGAAGACAAACGCGCTGGCGGGATAGGCCACGCGCACGCCCGCAGGCAGGGTTACCTGGATCAATTCGAGCGCCGCCCCGTTCTGAGGCGAGATTACCCTGCGCTCATAGCCGGTCTCAGGATCGATCCAGACGGACTGGGCGTGCGCCCGGCTCAGGCGCTCTCCCGTGCGTTCCGCCAAGGCCAGCAGCACCGAGAGCTGCAGACCGAAGGCGCCGGACAGCCTTCCCAGGATCGTCGCGGTGGGACTGGCCTCGCAACGCTCCACCTTGCTGATCATGGCCTTGGACACGCCGGACTTTTCCGCCAGGTCGCCCAGCGACCACCCCCTTGCCTCGCGCTCGATGCGAATGCGATGGGCGATGGCAAGAGAGGGATCGGGCAAGGGGCTGTTCATCGATCGAGATCCGGCAATGGCGGACGCTAGCTTTTATCGTAGTCTAACGTCTATTATAGTGGACAGGCGCCGACGAAAGACCTGCACGGCGCCGCGCCGGGATTTGCCCGGCACGACACAGGGAATCCGACATGCCACGTGAAATCCGCTTCAACGCCTTCGACATGAACTGCGTGGGCCACATCCAGCAAGGCCTGTGGACCCATCCGCGCGACCAGTCGGCCCGCCACGGCGAACTGCAATACTGGGTAGAGTACGCCAAAAGACTCGAAGCGGGCCTGTTCG
Organism: Bordetella sp.; assembly: GCF_051960075.1. GTDB lineage: Bacteria > Pseudomonadota > Gammaproteobacteria > Burkholderiales > Burkholderiaceae_B > Bordetella. Next base: position 14,482 of record NZ_JBQCER010000056.1, on the reverse strand, counting down.
ACGGCATCTTCTTCGCCGACGTGGTCGGCGTCTACGACGTCTACGGCGGCAATGCCAATGCGGCCTTGCGCAGCGCGGCGCAGGTGCCGGTCAACGACCCGACGCTGCTTATCCCGGCCATGGCGGCCGTGACCCGGCACCTGGGTTTCGGCGTCACGGCAAACCTGATCTACGAGCAGCCCTTCCTGTTCGCCCGGCGCATGTCCACCCTGGATCACCTGACCGGCGGGCGCATCGGCTGGAACATCGTGACGGGCTATCTCGACAGCGCCGCGCGCGCCGTCGGCATCGAAGGCCAGATCGCCCATGACGATCGCTACGACCTGGCCGACGAATACATGTCGCTGGTCTACAAGCTGTGGGAAGGCAGCTGGGACGACGACGCCGTACTGGCGGATCGCCAGCGCGGCCTCTATGCCGACCCAGGCAAGGTCCGAGTCATCCATCACGCCGGGCCGCAATACAAGGTGGACGCCATGCATCTGTGCGCGCCCTCCCCGCAGCGAACCCCGGTTCTCTATCAGGCCGGCGCCTCCGCGCGCGGACGCAGATTCGCCGCCACGCATGCCGAGTGCGTTTTCGTCAACGGCCAGAAAAAAGAAGGCATCAGGGAAATCGTCGGCGACATCCGCAATCAGGCGGTGCAGCTCGGCCGCCGCGCCGAAGACGTGAAGGTGTTCATGGGGGCGACGCTTATCGTCGGCCGCACCGAAGCGCAAGCCCGGGAGAAATTCGAAGAATACCGCCAGTACGTCAGCACCGAAGGCGCGCTGGCTCACGCCGCGGCCTCGCTCGGCATCGATTTTGCAAAGTACGACATCGACGAGCCTATCGACACCGGCAAGAGCCAGGCCATCGTCTCGAACGTCGAGGCCATGACGCGCGCCAGCGGCCCGCAATGGACCCGCCGCAAACTGCTCGAGCAGATGGTGCTGGGCAGCCGCCAGACGCCGTGGGTCGGCTCGGCGGACCAGATCGCATCCCAACTGATCGAGTGGAGCGACGATACCGGCATCGATGGCTTCAACCTGTCGCGCACCGTCGTGCCCGAATGCTTCGACGACGTCATCGAACTTCTGGTCCCCCGACTACAGGAGCGCGGCGTCTACAAGACCGCCTACCAGGACGGCTGCTATCGCGAAAAGCTGTTTGGCCAGGCTCGCCTGCCCTCGTCCCATCCCGCGGCCGGATTTCGCGCCAAAGGCGCTTGAGCGGCAATCGCGGCCGGCCATGCATGGCCGGCCCCTCAGCCCGCAAGGAACCCACCATGATCGACAAAGCGACGTATCGAGAGGCCATGTCGGGCCTGGGCGCGGCCGTCAACGTCGTCACGAGCGAAGGCCCGGCCGGCCTGGCCGGCTGTACCGTCTCGGCAGTTTGCTCGGTCACCGACGAACCGCCCACGCTGCTGGTATGCATCAACCGGGCCAGCAAGAACAACGCCTTGATCCGCGCGAACGGCAATCTCTGCGTCAACGTGCTGGCAGGAGATCAACGCCATCTTGCAATGCTGTTTTCTTCGTCAGGCGCGTCGATGGCATCGCGCTTCGCCGCCGCGGCGTGGGACCGCCTCGAAACCGGCGCACCCGCGTTGATCGGCGGCGTCGCCGCCCTGGACTGCGAGATCATGTCCATGAACGAAGTCGGCACGCATACCGTCTTCTACTGCGCGATCAAGGCCGTGCGCAGCGCGAACGACCGCGACGGCCTGATCTACTTCGGCCGCGACTTTCATCGCCTGCAACCCGCCGCGCAAGCGGCCCACGCCTAGGGCCTGCCCACAGGCCGGCACCACGAGTGACCATGCACAGCCCTTCCATTGCTCGCCACCGGCCCACGCCTTCGACTGTCATCGCGGTGGCGCAGCTTCTGGGAACGTCCCTGTGGTTCAGCGCAAACAGCGCCGCGCAAGACCTGGCCCGAGCCTGGCATATCGGCAATAGCGAAATCGGCTGGCTGACCAGCGCCGTGCAGGCGGGTTTCATCACGGGAACCCTGTTCATGGCGCTGGCCGCCATGGCCGACCGGTTCCGCGCGAGCCGCATCTTTGCCCTCAGCGCCATTGCAGGCGCCTTTTTCAACGCCTGCTTCGCCTGGTTTTCCCATGGCCTTGCAGATGCCATGCTGTATCGGTTTCTCGTGGGCTTTTCCCTGGCCGGCATTTACCCGCTGGGGATGAAACTCATCGTCAGCTGGGAACCGCGCCGCACAGGCATGGCGCTCGCGCAACTCGTTGCCATGCTCACGCTGGGCACCGCGCTGCCGCATCTGCTGCGTCAGCTGGGCGCGGGACTGCCTTGGCAAAGCGTGATCCTCGCCTCGTCCGTCCTCGCGCTTATCGGCGGCGGCCTCATTTACGCCCTCGGAGAGGGTCCGCACTTGCCTGGCACCCGCAAGCGTACGCGCAACGATGCCGGCGCAATCGGCAGCCGGGCGGCCGTGTTGTCGGCTTTCAAGGCCCGGCCTTTCCGCGCCGCGGCCTGGGGCTATTTCGGGCATATGTGGGAGCTGTATGCGTTCTGGACCATCGTGCCCATTTTGGTCTCGCACACGGCGCTTGCGCATCTCGCACCCAATTGGGGAATCTCCGGCATGTCTTTCGCGATCATCGGCGCCGGGGCGCTGGGCTGCATCGCGGGCGGCATGCTGACCCGACGCTTCGACAGCGCACCCGTGGCATTGAGCGCCCTCGCGCTCTCTGGCGCTTGCGGCGCCGTCTTCGCCTTGTTCTGGTCCGTCATGCCGCCGCTGCCCATGGCCGCGCTCATGCTGGTGTGGGGCGCATCGGTGGTGGCAGACTCGCCTCAGTTCTCCGCGCTCTCAGCCCGCAGTTGCCCCGCAGACCTGGTCGGATCGGCCCTGGCGATCCAGACCTCCATCGGTTTTGCCATCACCGTCGCGTCCATCTCGCTGTCCACCGACCTGTTGACGCGGATGGGGCTGGACGCGGTCTGGCTGCTTGTCCCCGGGCCGATGGTCGGCCTGGCCGGATACGTGCTGACCGTCAAGGGCGGCCGGCGCACAGCGCGAGCCTAGGCTAGGGCCTGTCAACGCTAAAAGGAGCCACGCACCTTTTAGCGTTGACAGGCCCTAGAACATCAACCGCAGCAAGGCGCAAACCAATGCGCCGATCACGACCACGGCCAGGAAAGGCAGGCGCAGCCACAACGCGACGCCCGCGGCCGCGAGCGCGCCCAGCCGCGCATCGAAGGCGATCTGCGTGCCGCTGGCCAGGGTGTTCATCACCGTCAGCGACGACAGCAACGCCACCGTGAGACTGCCTGCAATACGCCCCATGCGCGGATTGCTCAGCCAATGCGCGGGCAGGCTGTAGCCGAGCAGCTTGGTTGCATAGGCCATGGCGCAAGCCGCCGCGATCCAACCCCACAAGCCGGCGATCACGATGCCTCCCTGCTTTCTTCCGACGTACAGGCAGGCACGATATCGGGCGCTGCCGGCAAGGCATGCGCGCGGCTACGCCACACCCCCCAGGCGGCGCCGACAGCGGCTGCCAACAGAATCGGCAGGCCCGCGGGCAAACGCGGAATGGCCACGGCAGTGACCACGCCGCAGACCAGGGCTAGGGCCACGGGCTCGCGCTCCCGCAGGCGCGGCCACAGCAGCCCCAGAAACGCAGCCACCGCGGCGCCGTCGAGGCCGAAACGGCGCGGATCGCCCAGCGCATCACCCAACAGCGCGCCCACCAGCGTGAACAGATTCCAGAGCAGAAACACGCCGCCGCCGGCGATCCAGAAACCGCGGCGCTGCTCGGCCGCGTCGTTCTGGCTCGAGGCCGTGGCCGTGGACTCGTCGATCGTCCAGTGCGCTGCCAGAAAGCGAGCTAGACCGCGCGGGCCGATCATGCGGCTCATCTGCAAGCCGTATACCGCATTGCGCACACCCAGCAGACTGGCCGCGCCCAGCGCCGCCGAGCCCGCGCCGCCGCCCGCGATCACACCGATGAACGCGAACTGCGAACCGCCCGTGAACATCAACAGACTCAGCGCCGCGGTCTGCAGCACGCTCAGGCCCGCGGCCACGCTGAGGGCGCCGAACGAGACCCCGTACAAACCCGTGGCCACGGAAATGGAGAGCCCCATGCGCACGGCGGGCGTCAAACGCTCTCGCCAGGAGCTGGAAAATGGAGAGTTCACGGATGAAAAAATCGAGATACTGGACAAATTCGGCTACATGCACGGTCCAGTCTTGCACGAGTTTACCCGGACGACATAACCACGCCGGCCCCGAACCCTTTGCTGACAAATCCAAAGTATCTTCCTAGAATCGACCCTTTACCCTGGTTCTTCGAGCCGTTTTTTCAAAGCCGTTGCCCGGCGACTTCTTTGAAAAACCAGATCCCCCGTTTGAAGGAACTTCGATGAACGCATCCGTGCAAAGCCTGAACGTTCAGGCTCCTGCCTACGTCAAAAACCCCAAGCTCATCGCATGGGTCGCCGAAATGGCCGCCCTGTGCAAGCCGGCCAAAATCCACTGGTGCGACGGCAGCCAGGAAGAATACGACGCCCTGTGCCAGCAACTTGTCGATGCCGGCACTTTCAAAAAACTCAACCCCGCCAAGCGCCCCAACAGCTACCTGGCCTGGACCGACCCGTCGGACGTGGCCCGCGTCGAAGACCGCACCTTCATCTGCAGCGAAAAGAAAGAAGACGCCGGCCCCACCAACAACTGGATGGCGCCCGCCGACATGCGCGCCACGCTGCGCCCGCTGTTCGACGGGTGCATGGCCGGGCGCACGATGTACGTGATCCCGTTTTCCATGGGCCCGCTGGGCAGCCCCATCGCGCATGTGGGCGTGGAACTGTCCGACAGCGCCTATGTGGCCGTGAACATGAAGCTCATGACCCGCATGGGCCGCGCCGTCTACGACGTCATCGGCGAGAAGGGCGAATTCGTGCCCTGCATGCACACCATCGGCGCGCCGCTCAAGCACGGCGAGAAAGACCAGACCGTCTGGCCTTGCAACCAGACCAAGTACATCGTCCACTACCCCGAAACGCGCGAGATCTGGTCTTATGGCTCGGGTTACGGCGGCAACGCGCTGCTGGGCAAGAAGTGCTTCGCGCTGCGCATCGCCTCCATCATGGGCCGCGACCAGGGCTGGCTGGCCGAGCACATGCTGATCCTGGGCGTAACCAAGCCCGACGGCCGCAAATACCACGTTGCCGCCGCCTTCCCCAGCGCCTGCGGCAAGACCAATTTTTCCATGCTCGTGCCGCCCCCGGCCTTCGCCGGCTGGAACGTCACGACCATCGGCGACGACATCGCCTGGATCAAGCCCCAGCCCGACGGCAGCCTGCGCGCCATCAACCCCGAGGCCGGCTATTTCGGCGTGGCGCCCGGCACCAACTATCACACCAACCCCAACTGCATGAAGAGCCTGGGCAAGGACGTGATCTTCACCAACGTGGCGCTGACCGACGACGGCGACGTGTGGTGGGAAGGCATGGAGAAAGACACGGGCAAACTGCCCGACCATCTCATCGACTGGCAAGGCAAGGACTGGACGCCCGCGATCGCCAAGGAGACCGGCGCCAAGGCCGCCCACCCCAACGCGCGCTTCACCGTGGCCGCCACCAACAACCCCGCGTTGGACAGCGCCTGGGACGACCCGGCCGGCGTGAAGATCGATGCCTTCATCTTCGGCGGCCGCCGCTCGACCACCGTGCCGCTGGTCACCGAATCGCGCGACTGGGTAGAAGGCGTCTACATGGCCGCCACCATGGGTTCGGAAACCACCGCTGCGGCCTTCGGCGCCCAGGGCGTGGTGCGCCGCGACCCCTTCGCCATGCTGCCCTTCGCGGGCTACAACATGAGCGAGTATTTCCAACACTGGCTCGACCTGGGCGCCAAGATACAAGGCCAGAGCGCGAAGCTGCCCCGGATCTTCACCACCAACTGGTTCCGCAAAAACGCCGAAGGCAAATTCGTGTGGCCCGGCTACGGCGAGAACATGCGCGTGCTCAAGTGGATGATCGACCGCATCGAAGACCAGGCGGCAGGCCAGGAAACGGCCTTCGGCATCGCGCCCACCTATGCCGAGATCAACTGGAACGGCCTGGACTTCTCGGCCGCCCAGTTCGACACTGTGACCGATTTCGACAAGAGCGCCTGGACCGAGGAAATGAAACTGCACGAGGCGCATTTCGACAAGCTGGCCCACAGGCTGCCTAAGGAATTGCTGGCGGCCAAGGAAAGGCTGGAGCGGCGCCTGGGCGATCTGTAACCCCCCTTGAGCGAAGCGCCGGATTTTTTATGCTATAGTGCCGGACTTCGTTGGCCTGGTAGCTCAGTTGGTAGAGCAGCGGATTGAAAATCCGCGTGTCGGTGGTTCGATTCCGCCCCAGGCCACCACCGAAATCTACCCAAGATTCAAACATGTAGCCCAGCCACTGCGCTGGGCTTTTTGTTTTCCCCAGCCACGCGACGGTGGGAATCTGCATCCGGCCGAGACCAAGCCCGTCTCAGATCCCATGCCACGCATGAACGAGCAAAAGCGCCGACAGCGCGCACATCGTCAGGCCGGTCAGCAAATCGAGCACCTGCCATGCCCGTGGCCGCGCAAACCACGGCGCCAACCATTGCGCACCGAATCCGAGCGCGCTGAACCACAGCGCGCTCCCCATGCCGGCGCCAGCAACGAACCACCAGCGCAGGCCATCCGGCTGCCGCGCGCCCACATTGCCCATCAGCAGCACGGTGTCGAGATAGACGTGAGGGTTGAGCACCGTGAAGGCGATCGCCTGTCCCATGACCGCGGCGAGCGTCTGGCGTTGTCCGCCCGTCCTGGCATGTAGCGCTTCGACGCGACGTATCCGCAGCAAGGCCCGCCATCCGTACACCGCAAGAAAAACGGCGCCGGCCAGCGCCAGGGCGCGAGCCAGCATGCGGCTCGCGCTCAGCGCCTGCGACATGCCGGCAACGCCGGCGCCGACCAGCGCCACATCCGCCAACATGCAGAACAGGACGACAGCCCCGATATATTCCCGGCGCAAGCCTTGACGCAGGACAAACGCATTCTGCGCGCCGATCGCCACGATCAGCCCCAGGCTGAGCGTCATGCCTTGCATGACTGCAGGAAAGAAAGGAGCGGCAGCGAGAAGTCTGGACATGACCGCCATCTTGCAAGCGCGTCAAGGTGAAGGCAAACTATGTTTACTTCATTCAATTAAGTTCAGCTAATCCATTGCTAGACTATTCCGCCTTGGCTGCGCTGGCCGCCGTCATTCGCGAAGGCAGTTTCGACGGGGCTGCCCGGGCCCTGCATGTCACGCCGTCGGCCGTCTCGCAGCGCATACGACTGCTGGAGGAGCGCGTGGGCTGCGCGCTGGTGGTGCGCGACCAGCCCTGCCGCCCGACCGATACGGGCCGCCGGCTATGCCAGCACATCGACCGTGTGCGCCTGCTGGAGCAGGAATTGCAGGCGGTGCTGCCGGCCATCGCGCCGCAGGACGGCGGCGCGCGGGTGCCGCTGCCCATTGCCGTCAACGCCGACAGCCTGGCTACCTGGCTCGTACCTGCGATCGCCGCCTTCGCTGCCAGCGCGCCGGTCCTTGTCGATGTCGCGGTGGACGACGAAGGCCATACCGCCCAGTGGCTGCGCAGCGGCGCGGTGCTGGCAGCCGTCACCGCGCAGGCGCGCCCTACCACGGGCTGCAATAGCCAGCCGCTGGGGGCCATGCGGTATGTCGCCGCAGCCAGCCCGGACTTTGTACGCCGCCATTTCGCCCACGGCGTGACGGCAGGCGCGCTTTCCCAGGCACCCTCGCTGATGTTCAGCCTCAAAGACAACCTGCAAACGCGATGGGCCCGTCGCCTCTGTCACCGCGAGGTGGAATTGCCGCGCCACGCCTTGCCGTCGACCCAGGCCTTCTTGACGGCATCCGTAGCCGGAATGGGATGGGGCATGCACCCGACCATGCTCGCAGACGAGCACCTGCAACGGGGCACACTGGTCGAACTCGTGGCGGATACCCCGCTGGACATCCCGCTGTACTGGCATCATGCCCGGGCGGCTTCCGCCCTGGTCGAAGGCTTGAGCCGCGCCGTGCTCGCCGCAGCCAGATCGGCATTGCGGCAGAAGTAAAGCCGGCGTGTCGGCATAGATGGGGCGACCCCACGATGCGCGACATCGGCTGCAGCATCAGCGTTTCGCTGCTTGATTTCAAGCTTGCGTCAAGCCTGCACAGGCGACGCACCGTGGTGTGTTAGTGTACGTATCGTATATATTTAGTGCGAATCCTTACGCTTTCGAGACGCCAATTCGCACTTGTATTTGACGCAACGCCAAGAGGAAACGCACATCATGAAAGAGCTCGACATCATTGCATTCGGCAAGTCCGATATCGAAAACACGCTGGACAAGATGTCGTCCGGCGACATCGACAAATTGGCATTCGGCGCGATCGAACTGGACAAAGACGGGACCATTCTCAAATACAACTCGGCCGAAGGCGCCATTACGGGACGAAATCCCGCCGATGTGATCGGCAAGAATTTCTTCCGCGACGTTGCGCCATGCACCTCGAAGGCTGCATTCAAAGGCGTATTCGACGCAGGGGTCAAGGCCGACAATCTGAACACCATGTTCGAGTATGTGTTCGACTACAACATGAAGCCGACCAAGGTAAAAGTCCATATGAAGCGCTCGATCAACGGCGGTTCATACTGGGTCTTCGTCAAGCGTCTCTGAGCACTCTGGCCGCAATGCGTGGGCACTCCAACGACAATCCGGCGTGGTGGGAGCAGACCGGGGTGCTGCACCGGGTAATTTGCGACCTGATCCATGCCGAATTGACGTCATTGCGGCGGCGCGCGCCCGTCGTGCCCTTGCCCTGGCAAGAAAGCACGCATCTTGCGCTCGATCTGGAGGTCGACTCTTTAGAGATGCTGACGCTGGCAAGCAGACTGTCCGAGATGCTGCACATTCATCGGGCGGGCATCGAGGACTACTTGCTCGCGAAGCTGCATCTGCAAGACTGGACATCGGTGGCGCTGACAAGCCTGAGGCGATTCTCCGCCGACCTGACATTCCATACCTCCGGAAGCAGCGGCGCGCCCAAACCCTGCACCCATTCGTGCGACTGGCTATGGCAAGAAGTGGCGACGCTCCAGACGCTGTTCGCAGGACGCCGGCGCATTCTCAGTGCCGTATCCAGCCACCACATCTACGGATTCCTGTTCACCGTGCTGCTCCCCCAGGCGCTGGGCTTGCAAGCGGGCGAAACCCTTGATCTGCGGGCCAGCAGCCCGGCGTCGCTGACGAACATCCTGCGCCCGGGCGACCTCGTGGTCGCGCATCCCGATTATTGGCGCGCCGCGCAGCGCTCGGGATGCACGGTCCCCGCGGATGTCATCGGGGTGAGCTCTGGCGGACCTTGCGACGAGGCGCTTGCCCGAGCGCTACGGACGTGGGGACTGGCGCAGCTGTTTCAGATATTCGGCAGCAGCGAGACCGGCGGCATCGGCTGGCGCACCGACGAGACCGAGCCCTACACGTGCTTTCCGTATTGGCGGGTGCAAGAAGACGCCTGCGCGATCGTGCGCTGCCTGCCGGATGGCGCCAGCGCCTGCTTCGCCCTGCAAGACAGCCTGACCTGGGTCGATGAGTACCGTTTTTTCCCGCAAGGCAGGCGCGATCAGGTAGTTCAGGTGGGAGGCGTCAATGTGTTTCCCGGGTGTGTCGCCGAGGCGCTCAAGCAGCATCCCGCCGTACTGGACGCACAGGTACGGTTAATGCGTCCGGACGAAGGAAACCGATTGAAAGCCTACGTCGTGCCTCAGGATGAACGCGCCGACCGCGAGGCGCTCGCACAGACATTGGCGACATGGGTGCGGGATCACTTCCTCCCGGTCGAACGGCCTGCCGCGTTTACTTTCGGCAGCGCTTTGCCACGCCAGAGCAACGGCAAGCCGTCGGACTGGATTATTTGACGTCGTGCCGACCGTGCGCACTGCAGCGCCCGCAGACCCCATGACAGTGGCCTGCGGGCGCCGGAGTGACCTGAACCTCAGTAGTCCATCTCGGCACCGGCCGGCACCGGCGCGGCCTTCTCGTCCTTGGGCAGTTCGGCCACCGTGGCGTCGGTGGTGAGAATCAGCCCGGCGATGGAGGCGGCATTTTGCAGCGCGGTACGCGTCACCTTGGTGGGGTCGACCACGCCCATTTCCACCAGGTCGCCGTAGCTGCCCGTGGCGGCGTTGTAACCGTGGTTGCCCTTGCCCGCCAGCACCTTGTCGATGACCACCGACGGCTCGTCGCCGGCGTTGGCCACAATGGCGCGCAGCGGCGCTTCCAGGGCGCGCAGCACGATGCGAATGCCTGCGTCCTGATCGGCGTTGACGCCCTTCAGGCCGGCGATGCCGGCGCGAGCACGCAGCAGCGCCACGCCGCCGCCCGGCACGATGCCTTCTTCGACCGCCGCACGCGTGGCGTGCAGCGCATCGTCGACGCGGTCTTTCTTCTCTTTCATCTCGACTTCGGTCGCGGCGCCGACCTTGATGACCGCCACGCCGCCGGCCAACTTGGCCACGCGCTCCTGCAGCTTCTCGCGGTCGTAGTCGCTGGTCGCTTCCTCGATCTGTTTCTGGATGCTCTTGACGCGTCCGTCGATGGCAGCCTGCTTGCCGGCGCCGTCGATGATGACGGTGTTTTCCTTCTGGATCTCGACGCGCTTGGCGCTGCCCAGGTCTTCCAGCGTGGTTTTTTCCAGTTGCTTGCCCGTTTCGTCGGAGATGACCGTGGCGCCGGTGAGGATCGCGATATCCTCCAGCATGGCTTTGCGGCGGTCGCCGAAGCCCGGCGCCTTGACGGCCGCGACTTTCAGCACGCCGCGCATGGCGTTGACCACCAGTGTCGCCAACGCCTCGCCCTCGATGTCTTCGGCCACGATCAGCAGTGGTTTGCCCGCCTTGGCAGTGGCTTCCAGCACGGGCAACAGATCGCGGATATTGCTGATCTTCTTGTCGTGCAGCAGGATCAACGGATCATCGAGCACGGCGACTTGCTTGTCGGGATCGTTGATGAAATAGGGGCTGAGATAGCCACGGTCGAATTGCATGCCCTCGACCACGTCCAGTTCATTCTCCAGCGACTTGCCGTCCTCGACGGTGATGACGCCCTCCTTGCCGACTTTCTCCATCGCGTCGGCAATGATCTCGCCGATGGCCTCGTCGGAATTGGCCGACAGCGCGGCCACCTGCGCGGTTTCCTTGCGGGTGGAAATGGGCTTGGACAGCTTGCGCAGCTCGTCGATCACCTTCTCGACGGCCTGATCGATACCGCGCTTGAGGTCCATCGGATTCATGCCGGAGGCCACGTACTTCATGCCTTCCTGCACGATGGCCTGTGCCAGCACCGTGGCCGTGGTGGTGCCGTCGCCTGCCACGTCGGCCGTCTTGGACGCCACCTGCTTGACGATCTGCGCACCCATGTTCTCGAACTTGTCCTTCAGTTCGATTTCCTTGGCGACCGACACACCGTCCTTGGTGATGTGCGGTGCGCCAAAGCTGCGTTCGATCAGCACGTTGCGGCCTTTGGGCCCAAGCGTCACTTTGACGGCATCGGCCAGAATATTGACACCCTTGACGACGCGCGCCCGCGCGCCGTCGTGGAACTTGACGTCCTTTGCACTCATGTTCTTGCTCCGGGAAAAAGACAGAAAGAATCAGGCCGCTTTCTTCAGCTGGCCGCTGTCGCTGTCGAGGATGGCGAAAACGTCTTCCTCGCGCATGACCAGCAATTCCTCGCCATCGACCTTGACGGTCTGGCCGGCATACTTGCCGAAGAGGACGTGGTCGCCGACCTTGAGCTCGAGCGCACGCACCGAGCCGTCCTGGAGCACCTTGCCGGCGCCCACGGCGAGCACTTCGCCTTGTTCGGGTTTTTCCGTGGCCGAGTCGGGAATCACGATACCGGAGGCCGTCTTGCGTTGCTGTTCGATCCGCTTGACGATAACCCGGTCGTGGAGGGGACGAATTTTCATGTTCGATCTCCTGAACGATGTCAGATCACCAAAAAGGAAGGGAACCCGACGCCGCCGTCCGGCCGCCGTACCGCGGCAACCGGAACAGGGCATCGCGCAGCCGTCGCGGCTGCGAAAGCAAAACTGGGAGCAATGCCGATGCGTTTCAAGGGGCTCGCTTTCGGCGATTTTGCATCAATTTGCAACGAAGCCGGCGAGGCAATTAGACACGAATCAGGTGGTCCACACGACCCAGACGGTAGACGGTACGACCATCGCGCTCGGTGCGAACCGGCCTGGGCGCCACGGGGCATGGCGGCGCACGGCCGCCGTCGTGCTCGAGCGTGCTGTCCTCGTCGTCGACCTGGCCCCAGATGCCTCCCTTGCGCGGGCGAAAGGTCCAGCGCAAATACCCCTTGTGCGCCGCCATCGCCATCAATGCTTCCCGATCGGGCGCCGCCGAGACCAGGGTTTCTTCTCCGGCCGGCGCGTCCGGATAGTTGCCGAAGGCACGCCAGCAGGCGAGCGTGTCGCGCGCCGGAGCGCCCAGCCGCCACCATGGCCGGCGCGCCTCGCGTTCGACCTCCCAGGCACCCAGGCGCCAGGCGGCGTCGAGCAGGTCGCGGTCCAGCGACGCCACCTCGTGCCAGGGCAGGTCGATCTGTATTGCCGATCCAGCCACCGCGCGCGGCGGGATGGCCACGCCCTCCACGGCGACCTGGGTCTCCCGCAGAAAACCATGCCAATGCAGAATGAGAAGGACCGGCGTATCGCGCTTGGCCGCCGCGGTCAGCGTCACCGCATAAAGCGGCAGCCGCATGGCCCGGCTGTGCTCGGCGATCGTGTCGAAAATTTCCATCGCGTCTCCGATGTCATCAGAGCGATGCGAAAAATTTAGAGGGTTCGGTTGGAGATGGCAAGAGGGCTGGATTGCCCTGGATTCCGAGACGGCGTTGCGGTGCAAGGCTGCCCCTGTGCGCGCCCGTTCGGGTAATCAATCCGCCGGCAGGACCTTGCCGGGATTCAGGATACCGCACGGGTCGAGCGCGTATTTCACGGCGCGCATCGCGGCAAGCTCGGCTGCGCTGCGGGTATGGCCCAGCACGTCGCGCTTTTTCGCACCGATGCCGTGCTCGGCGGATACCGAGCCGCGGTATTGCCGCACGATGCCGTAGACCAGCGCCTCGACGGCATCGGCAGTCGCCTGACCGCCGCCCGGCACCTGCACGATCAGGTGCAGATTGCCGTCGCCCAGGTGCCCGTAGGTCAGCACCGTGCTGTCCGGCCATCGCGTGCGCAGCGCAGCATCCGTTTGCTGGGCGGCGCGTCCGATGTCGGCGATCGGGAAGCTGACGTCGAATGCGATCAGATCCGGCATCAGGATGGGAAAATCGGCTGTCGAGTCGCGTATGCGCCAGAACGCGGCCGCATCGGACTGCGATTGCGCCAGCGCGGCATTCTCGATGACGCCCTCTTCGATCATCTCGCCCAGGAAGGCCTCGAAAACCTGTGCGTGCTGCGCCTGCCCTGCGCCGTCGGACTCCAGGAGCACATAGAAGTCGTGGCGCGTGTCGAGCGGTGAACGCAGACCCGCGACGTGGTCGAACATATAACCGATGAAGCTGGGCCACATGACCTCGAAGGCCGAGACGCCGGTGGGCAGACGCCGCTGCGCCTGCCCGAGCAGGCGAGCGACGTCGGCATAGTCGCCCAGGCCGCACCAGGCGGTGGCGCTATCGGCAACCTGCGGGCGCAGCTTGAGCACGGCCCGCGTGATGACGCCCAGCGTGCCCTCGCTGCCTATCATCAGGTTGCGCAAATCGTAGCCGGCGTTGTTCTTGATCATCTTGTGCATGCCGTCGAGCACGCTGCCGTCGGCGAGCACGGCTTGCAGACCCAGCACCTGATCGCGCGCCATGCCGTACTTGATGACGCGAACGCCGCCTGCATTGGTCGCCAGATTGCCTCCGATGGTGCAACTGCCGCGCGCCCCCAGATCGAGCGGGAACATGAAGCCCGCCGCGGCCGCTGCGTCCTGCACGGCCTGCAGCGTTGCGCCCGCCTGTACGGTCATCGTCGCCGATACCGCATCGACGGCTTCGATATGGTTCATGCGTTCCAGGCTCAGCGCGACATCGTTCGCGCCGGTGCATGCGCCGCCGGCCAGCCCTGTGAGTCCGCCCTGCGTGACCACCGGCTGCCCAAAGCGGCGGCAGACGGCCAGCGCGCGCGCGACCTCGGCGGTATCGCGCGGCCGCACAAGCGCCAGCGGCGCAGCGGCGGGCAGGCCGCTCCAGTCGGCAAAACGGCGTCCGACGATCTGGGCACCCAGGCTGACGACAGCGTCGCCGAGCTCGGCCTGTAGCGCGGACAGACATTCGGAGGGCGACATGCGTGCGCTCCGTCAAGGTTTTGCGGCGGGGCGCGCCGCGGCAAAGCCTTGGGGGCTCAGGCCGCTGTCGCGGGCCGCGGCCGCCATGCGAGAACCGCGGCCGCAACCC
>NZ_JBQCER010000055.1:0-70154 GCF_051960075.1 Bordetella sp. | reverse complement strand
CAGTTGCTCCATCGATGCGGCCGTCTCTTGCAGCGAGGCGGCCTGCTGCTCGGTGCGCGAAGACAGATCGGTGTTGCCCGCGGAGATTTCCTTGGAGCCTACATTGATCTCTTCGACGCCGCGGCGCACCGTCGTCACCGTGCGCGTCAGGCTGTCCTGCATGCGCTTGAGCGCAGCCTGCATCCGACCGATTTCGTTATTGCTGCGCACCACGATCTTGTTCGTCAGGTCGCCCGACGCCAACGTGTCGAAATGCTGGACGGCCGTTTGCAAAGGTTGGAACACCCCACGTCGCATGTAGGAAAAAATGGCGAATGCGAGCAGAACGACGAGGATCAGCATGCCGACATACACGAGCTGCATGAACTCATTGATGGCCTTCTGCCGTTCCATGAGCCGGGTCGTCGTATCCTGGATCATCTTGCTGTATCCATCCAGGCGCCTTGCCAACTCGATCGACGCATCCTGCATCGTCGAGGTTTTGATCGACTCGTACTTTTGGTCATCCCCCGTAGCCGCGACCAGGACCGCCGTCTTCATGTTGTCGGTAAGGTTCTGAAATGCGGCCATCAACGGCCCTTCCTGCCTGCGAGATTCGTCATTGAATTTGGGCAGAGCCTTAAACTCACCCATGAGTCTGGACACCTGATCTGCAAACTTGATCACCGCACTTTTCTCGGCTTGCGCCCCATCCGGCTTGCCATGCTTGGCCAGGCTAAGCGCAATGTCAATGTGGATGATGCCACGCAGCGCCGCGATATAGGCGTCGCGGATCAGCACATTTTGCTCCACACCTGCATTGTCCAGCGTATCGATGATTATTCCGTCCTGACGCGCGCTATACCAGCCATACCCTATGGCCACGACAGACAGCGCAACGAACGTCAAAACCGCTGCGAACAGGCCCGTGCGTATTTTCAAATTGGTGAACATCAAAGTCTCTGACCCCGGCAGCGCCGTGCCTCGGTATTCTTTTAATCAGAAACGCCGGCCAAGAGGCCGGCGAAGGGTTGGAATCGGTACGGCCGGGTAAATTTAAGCGTTCATGCTGAACAAATTGGCCTTCTGAACCACCGAGAACGACTGAATCGCCGCTTGCAGAGCTACCTGGCGCAATTCCAGATTGCTGGTCGCCGAATACATATTCACGTCCAGCAGGTTACCCAACTGCTGCGTATCGGACAGTCCCAACTGCGTGCCCGTATTGCCCAGCGCCTCGACCTCATTCATGCGCGCACCGATCGAGGTGATGACTGTCTGCACGTTGTCGTAGTTAAGCTGAACCTGCTTGTTGGCGGAAGTCAGCGCATTGGCGATCGCCGCAGAGGCGACCGCATTGTTGTTCGACGGTATGCTCAGTGTATTGATCAGATTGTTAAGGGTCTGGAAGAGGTCCATGTTCGAACCCACACCGTTCTTCGGCGTATCCAGCGTAAAGGTGTCGCCTGCCGGCGGAGCACCCGGGACCACGAACGACACACCGCCGCCGGGCATCGCAATCGTAGAGCCGGAGGTATAGGCTTGCCATGCGGTAGTCGTCACCGGACCATTGGGGTTGGTCGGATCGGTCATGCTGATCGTGTAGCCCATTTGCCCGGCGTTGGCGCCGGTGCCAGTGGCGAACGTGACCGTGAAATCCTTGCCCACGTTGTTTCTCGAGTTGGCGATGCTGACGGAGGCCGGCGCAAACACACCGGTGCCTGTATTGCTGCTGCCTGCCTGGGTAATGTAAGCCTGCGTGCCCGGCGAAACGCGATCGAAGACATCGGTGCCGGAGTCGCTGCCGGCCACTTGCAACGACTGCGAAACCTGAACGGAGCGCTGGCCCTGGTCGCCCAGATAGGTCACCGCCCCTGTCGCCGAGTTCAATTGAAAAGGTTGGGTTGCGCCCTGATATCCTGAAAAAACGTACTGGCCGTTGGTGTCGGTCGTATTGCCCAGAGCGACGAGCTGTGTGCGCAGATTGGTCAGCGCAGTCACAATAGATTGGTGGCCGGTATCGCCCATTGTGGAATCGCCCGCCTGGACGATATTTTCCAGGACGCTTTGCATCGTCGTGGTGATCGAGTTCAGCGCATTCTCTTCGGCGCCCAACGAATTGGTGACCTGCTCTTGATTGGATGCGAAGGTTGAGTTCATCGTGGCGTCTTGCGACAGCACCACAGCCTGAGCCGCAGCCAGGGGGTTGTCGGACGGCGTCTGCACCGCCAAACCTGAAGAAAGCTGACTCTGCACCTGAGTAAGCTCAGACTGTTGATTCAGAATGCCGTTCAGGGAGTTCTGATAAAACTGCGAGGTGCTGATGCGTGTCACCATCATCGTGCTCCGGTAAATATTTCTCTATGCCGCTAGACTTGATCAACCGTGCGGTCAGCCGTTGGATACGCCCAGAATCGCGTCGAAAATCGAGCTCGCCACATCCAGGATCTTGGCGCTGGCTTGATATTGCTGCTGGTATTGCGTGAGATTCACGTACTCTTCGTTCAGGTTCACGCCCGATACCGCCGTCACGGCCGAGGTCTGTTGCGTGACCAGCGCGTTCTGCGCTGTCAACGACGAACTCAACTGCTGTGTTTGCACACCCACATTGTTGACCAGTTGCGCATAGAGGCCATTCAGACTCAAGGTGCCGTTGCCTAGCACGAGGGAAGTCTGCAGCTTGGCCATCGCCAAGCCGTTGTTGCCGTTGGCCGTGCCGCCAGCGGCATCGGCAAGCGCCAGTTGGCTGGGATTGGTCAGCGTCGAGGTCAGTTGACCCGCAGCGTAGCGCGTGGGCTGAAGCTCCCACTTGTCGCCGGCCGCGGGGGTTCCAGTCACCGACACGCTCAGCCCGTCAAAATTCAAATAACCTTGCGCATTCGGGGTAATGTCGGTCACTTTGCCGTCGGACTGGCGCGTCACCTGATAGCTGCTGCCCTCATAGACGATGCTGTAATCGCTGGACTGCAATTGGTTGGGGTCGACGTAGCTTGCCGACAACGCCGCAGTGCTGGTGTTGTGCGTATTGCTGATCGCAGGCACTTGCGCCATACCATCAGGGTCTATCTGCCAAGAGTCGCCGCTGGCGGCGTTGCCGCTGACGTTGACGACCATGCCATGAAAGGTGATGTTGCCCTGAGCATCCGGTGTGAACGTCGAGCCGCCGGACGCATTGGGTACTGCATTGCCGCTCGGATCGGTCACCGTATACGCGGTGCCATTGTAGGTAACCTTGTAATCGCCGTTGCCGATGGCGTTGGCGCTCAAGGTCGGCGCGCTGGCGGTCGTCGAACTGGCGGTCAGCGACGGATCGGTCGCCGCATTGGTCGCCGCAGGCGTAATCGACGAGCCCGTGCCGCTGGACTGGAATGTCCAGGAGTCTCCCGAGGTAACCGCACCGGCGCCCGCGGTGACCTTGAAACCGTCGAAAGCCAGCGTCGTCGTACCGTCGCCGTTCACGGTTGTCGTCGCGGTCACCGCGCCGGACGGCCCGGTCACGTTCCAGGCGCCGCCGCTGTAGGCGATGTTGTAGCTGATGTTCTGCTGCCCGTTGGTCGCGGCCGCCGTGATCGTAGGCGTAGTCATGCCGAACGGCTGCATGGTCCACGTATCGGGATTGGCTGCCGTAGCACGCGGATCGTCGCCACCAGCCACCGTGACGCTGAAACCGTTAAAGTTCAACACGGTCTGGCCGCTGCCGTTGACCGACGTGGTCATCGTCACGGCATTGCCGCTGGGGTCTTTGACGGAATAGGCGCTGCCATCGTAGCTGATCGTGTATTGGCCGCTTTGCGCCGTCATGCTCAAGCTGGCCGAGCCGCTGTTCGCGCCGGCGACGATGTTGGATGAGCCCAGGCTGAAAATATTGGAGCCAGGCTTGCCGTTCAAGTCCAGGCCTTGCTCCTGCTGACCATTCATCGTCATGGCCAGACCTACGGCGAACTGCCCCAATTGGTCTTGTATGGTGTTGAGCTGCTGACGAAAAGCCATCAAACCGCCCACCGAACCGCCAGTGACCTGGCTATCCTGCAGCTCTATTTGTGTCTGGGAACCGTTGGAGCCGGGGATGCTGTAGTAAAGCGCCGTGGCCGAGGGATCGGATGACGATGTGGCCGCGGTCAGCTTGTATTCGGTTGTGCCCGACAACAGCGGCTGGCCGCCGGCCAACGAAATGCTGATGGTGCTGGTATTGCTCTGCGTGTAGGTCTGTATGCCGATCAGCTGGCCAAGATCGGATATCGCCTGATCTCGCTCGTCGAGCAAGTCGTTGGGCGGCTGTCCACCGGCCTGGCCATATGCCGTCGCAATCTGCTGATTGAGCTGATTGATGGTGTCCAGGTTGCTGTTGATCTGCGTAACCATGGTGCCCAGCTGCGTATTGATTCCCTGCCGCTGGTTCTGCATCTGCTGGTTGACCAGGTTGATCTGCGCCACCAGGCTGCTGGTTTTACCCACCATATCCTGGCGATTGGCCGCGTTGGATGGGTTGCTGGCGGCCGCGTTCAGGCTGGAGAAGAAATTGGTCAGGGCCGGTTGAATGCCGGAGGTCAGCGTTGCCGAGGTACTTGTCGTATTCGTGGCAAGCAGGCTGTCGATCTGCGAGAGCTGGGTGTACTGCGTGTTGTATTGCGACGCCACGCTTTGCGAATTCATCAACTGGCCGGACAAAAAGCTGTCGTACTGCCGTTGAATGGTGGTGACTTCCACACCCATGCCGATGTAACCCGAGCCGGTAGGACGCGCGCCGGCCGTCTGCTGCACCGCAACCTGGCGGTCATAGCCCTGCGTAGCCGAGTTGTTGATATTGTGGCTGGTGACTTCCAGGCCGGTCTGGGCGGTATTCAGGCCGGAAAGTGACAGGCTGTACAGACTCATGCGATGCCTCGCGTATAGACGCTATGGATGCCCAGATTTACGGCAGCCAAAGGGTGAAAATTAAGCAAGAATTCAAAAAACCAATATTAATCAAGGTCTTGAATTACTCGAAGACAGTCCGGACAGTATCGAGGCTCGCATCTGACTCATGATGCGGATGAGCTTGGCGGCATAGTTCGGATCGGTCGCGTAGCCAGCCTTCTGGATACGATGCGCGGCGTCGTCGTCGCTGGCCGCCTGGGTCACATGGCTGTAGCGCGGGTTGTTGCTGATGAATTGAGCATAATCATCGAAGGCTTCCTGGTACGAGCCGTAAGAACGGAAAGCCTGCACGGCTTTCTGCGGCGCGCCGTCGACGTACTCGGTCGTCGTCGCTTGAACCACCTTGCCCTTCCAATTGGGGCCGGCCTTGATACCGAAGAGATTGTGGCTGGGCGTTCCGTCCGCGTTCATGATTTCCCGTTTGCCCCAGCCCGATTCCAAGGCTGCCTGGCCCAGGATCAGGCTAGCGGGCACGCCGCTCTGCTGCGAGGCAACGTTGGCTGCCTGCGACATGCGCGCCACAAAACCTGCGACATCAATCGACGATCCGTCTGCGTCCATCGCCGCACTTTGATCGCCGCCCTGGTTGGCGCGCAGCATGGCCAGGATTTCCGTAAGATTGCGGCCGGACTGCAGCGGCATGGGCGGCGCCGATGCGCTTACCAGATCCAGCTTACTGGGATCGACGAGCTCGTTTGTCGGCACCGATGCGGGGTTTTGGCGCTGCATCTCGGCCAGCAGCGACTTGGCCAACCCGATGCCGCCGGATTGCGACAAATTCAGCGCCATCTGCTCATCGGCCATCGATTGCCACATATCGTCCGACTGGCTATGAAACAGCGGATTCTTCGGCGACGCCTGCCGCATCTGCTTGATCATCATCTGCACGAACAGCGCCTCGAACTGTTTGGCCACCTGCTTTTGCTTGGCCTGCAGGTCACCGGATCCGGTCTGCTCGACATCGCGCTTGAGCTGGGCCAGCTGGCCCATGTCGAAAATAGACGTTTGCTGCGTCGTTTGCGACGGCATGCGGCTGAAGATGTCCGCCAGGCTCATCGCCGTGCCCCTTAAATGATCTCTAGGTCGGCGCGCAGAGCGCCGGCCGCCTTCATGGCCTGCAGAATCGCCAGAAGATCCTGCGGTGTGGCGCCCAGTGTATTGAGCGCACGCACCACGTCAGCCAGATTGGCGCTGCTGTTAAGGCGCTTGATCGTACCCGTGTCCTGCGACACCTGGATCGACGCGTTTTGCACGGGGGTGGTTTGCCCCCCTGCAAAGGCATTGGGCTGCGACACGGCATTCTGCTGGCTGATCGAAACCGACAGATTGCCATGAGCCACGGCCACTTCGTCTATCGTCACGTTCTGGTTCATCACCACCGAGCCCGTGCGAGCGTTGATGACCACTCTGGCCGGTGCCGGCGCGCGTGTGATTTCCATATCTTCCAGGCGCGCCACGAACACGGGTATCTGGGTCGGGTCGGACGGCGCGCGCACACGCACCACGCGCCCATCGACCAGCGTGGCCGAACCCGGATAACGCCGATTGATCGCCGCTGTCACATTTTCGGCCGTGCCGAAGTTGGTGCTGTGCATCTCGAAATAGATATTGCCGTCCTGCGCGATGGTAGTCGGCACGGCACGCTCGATGGTCGCCCCCTGGTTGATGCGCCCGCCGTTTAGCGTATTGACCTGCACGCTCGAACCGGAGGAGGACGCCCCCGCTCCGCCCACCAGAATATTGCCCTGAGCGATGGCGTATACCTGGTTGTCGGCGCCCTTGAGAGGCGTCATCAACAGCGTGCCGCCGCGCAGGCTCTTGGCGTTGCCCATGGCCGACACCACCACGTCCATATTCTGCCCGGGCCGAGCAAAGGCCGGTAGCGTGGCAGTCACCATCACTGCCGCCACATTCTTTAGTTGCATATTGCTGCCCGCCGGCACGGTCACGCCCAGCCGCGACAGCATATTGATCAGGCTTTGCTGCGTGAAAGGCGTCTGCGTGACCTGGTCGCCGGTGCCGTCCAAGCCAACCACCAGCCCGTAACCCACCAGTTGATTGCCGCGCACTCCCTGCAGATTGGCCAGATCTTGCAGGCGCTCGGCAAAGACAGGCCCCGACAGCAGGACGGCGAGGCCCAGCCCGGCCATGCCAATGCGGCGCAACCAGCGCGCAGGCGAAAAACGAAAGGTTTGCAGCGTAGCCATAATCATCAATAAGGCGAGAACAACAGGAAAAAACGCTGCAACCAGCCCATATTCTGGACTTCGTCCATCACGCCCTTACTGCGGAATTCGAGTCGCACATCGGCCACTTGGGTAGACAGGATACTGTTGGATGCGCCGTTGATCAGGCGGGGGTCGACCACACCCGAAAATTTCACGAATTCACTGCCTCGATTGATGGCGATGTCTTTTTCGCCGGCAACCTGCAAATTGCCGTTGGGCAATACGCCGATCACCGTCGTGGTAATGGTGCCACTGACCGTGTTGTTGGCACTGCTATCGCCCTTGCCCTGGAAGGCGTTCGTGCCGGAGTTGGCGCCTGTTCCTGTGGCCACCCCGGTAGTCAGCGTGGCCACTCCACTCAGGAAGCTCGGCGTCCCGACAGAGCCCTGCGTCACCGAGCCGGAGCGGTTGGCGTCGGTTGCCACATTTTTGGTCGCAGCCGTGTTTTCCCGCAGCACCACGGTCACGACGTCACCCACATTACGAGGCCGGGAATCCTCGAAAAGAGGATAACTGCCATATACCGTCGGCTGATAAATCGACCCGCTCGCATCCGAGGAAGCCATGGGGCGGGACGGCGGCAACGCCGAGGTCGGCCCCGTCACAACGGGCTCGGGAGGAACGACGCCGCACCCCGCCAGCAACAGCAAAACCAGCGCTGCAAAAAAGCGCGCCATCGGCATCATCGAACCACCCAACGTCGAACACCCCATCTGCTTACATCTGCGTCAGACGCTGCAGCATCTCGTCGGACGCCGTCACAGCCTTGCTGTTCATGTCATAGGCGCGTTGGGTGGTGATCATGTTCACCAGTTCCTCGGCCACGTTGACGTTTGAGGTTTCCAAGTATTGCTGATAAATCGTGCCTGCCCCGTCGATGCCCGGCTGCAACACGTTTGCCGCGCCCGACGCGTCAGTCGCCAGATAGAGGTTCTGGCCGACGCTTTGCAGGCCGGCCGGATTGATGAAGGTAGCCAGCTGTATCTGCCCCACCTGCGCGCTGTTGGTCGAACCCGGTTGGGTGACCGACACCGTGCCGTCGTTGCCGATAGTCATCGTCAACGCATTGGCGGGAATAGTGATGGGCGGGTTGAGTGGATAACCCGAAGCCGTGGTCAATTGGCCGTTCTGATCCGGCTCCAAGGTGCCGTCTCGCGTATAGGCAGTGGTTCCGTCGGGCATGGTCACCTGCAGGAAGCCCTTGCCGTTGATCGCGATGTTCAGATCGCTGCCCGTGTTGTTCAAATTGCCTTCGGTGAAGATTTTTTGCGTTGCCGCCACCTGGGCGCCGGTGCCCAGCTGCAGACCGGTGGGCAACTGGTTCGAGCCGCCCACTTGGGCGCCCGGTTGGCGTAGCGTCTGGTAGATCAGGTCTTGAAATACCGGCCGAGCTTCCTTGTAGCCGGTCGTCTGCACGTTCGCCAGGTTGTTGGCGATCGTGTCCAGGGCCGTCTGCTGCCCTTCCAGACCGGTCTTGGCTATCCACAGTGAACGCATCATGGTGTGCTGCTCCTGGCGCCGCTACGGGCGGCGCGTATTACGATTGAAAATCAGGTGATCGACAGAATGCCGTTGGCCTTGTCCGCGTCCGTCATCGCATCGCTGATGACTTGCATCTGCATTTCGAAACGGCGCGAATTCTCGATCATTCCGACCATGGCTGCGGTCGGGCTGGCGTTGCTGGCTTCCAGCGCGCCCGACACCACCTGCAGCGCAGGATCGGCCGGCAAGGCCGCGGCCGGTTGACCGTTGGCTTGGGGCGGCATGTGAAAGAGACCATCGTCGCCGCGCGTCAACTGCTTGTCCGGCGCGTTGACCAGCTTCAAGCGACCCAACGTGATCAGATTATCGGGGGTATCGCCCGCGCCCAGCGCAGTGATCGTGCCGTCGGACGTAATGGTCAGCGTGGCCTGATCGGGCACATCGATGGGCGCCCCCTGATCGGACAACACCGGCTGACCCTGCGCGGTTTGCAGCACGCCATTGGCACCCACCTGCAAATTGCCGTTGCGAGTATAGGCCTCGCCCTGCCCGCTCCGTACGGCCAACCAGCCCTGGCCATTCATCGCCACGTCGAGCGCCCGGCCGGTTTCGTGGACCGCGCCCAGCTGAAAATTGCTGCTCGGCGTCGTGGCAACAGTCGTAACCCGTGTGGGCAGCGACACATCGTCGTAGACCGGCACCGACCGGTATACGGACAATTGCTCACGAAACCCCGGCGTATTCGCATTGGCCAGGTTGTTCGTGATCGACGCCTCTTGTTCGGTAATCCGATTGGCGCCGCTCATGGCGGTATAGATAATATGGTCCATCGCTTTCCGTGCTTAACGCCTCAACGAATCAATGCGATCCATACTGCCATCAACCCATATTCAGAAGATTCTGCACCACCGTATCCTGCGCTTTAATAGTTTGGGCATTAGCCTGATAGGTGCGCTGAGCAATAATCAGGTTGACCAGCGCGGTACTGAGATTGACATTGGACTGCTCCAGGGCTTGGCTCTTGAGCGACGCCAGACCGACGGTGCCAGGGGCTCCCGTCGTGGCCTGACCTGAAGCCTCGGTCTGGGTCCAGACGTTGCCGCTGCCGGGCGACAATCCTTCGGGGTTGTTGAAGCGTGCCAAGGCTAGGCCGCCGACCACCTGAGTCAAGCCGTTGGAATAACTGGCCACCAGGTTGCCGTTGGCAGCGATCGTGACGCCCGTGTAATCTCCACTCGCATTGCCGTTGGCTACGATGTGGGGATTGAAACTGCTGCCGTATTGCGTAACGTTGCCGCCGCCATAATTGACAGAAACGGCAAGAGGTTGTGCTGGCGACGTGGTTCCTGTGGGAAAGGTATAACCGACGGCAACTGGCGAGCTGGGGCTGATGAGCGTACCCGACGAATTGAAATTCAGCTGCTGCGCGGCGCCCGACACCCCGCCCACAGTCATCGCGTTGCCGTCCAGGTAGTAATACACGTTGTAGACGCTGTTGCCGCCCGATGAAGCCGATTTCACGAAATACTGAATCATCTGGTGTGAATTACCCAGCGAGTCGTATACCGTGGTGGGAATTGCGTTGGTATAGGTCGTTGAATCGTTCGGGCTGAACGTGCTGGGCACCGCAGACGCCACGCTATTGGGAATTGAGGCCGACAGCACACCACCGGCCGCGGTCGTATACGTGTTGCCCGCCGAGTCCGTAAACGAGATCCCTGCCGCGGCCGTCGTGGTGGCAGCGGCATCCGTATAGAGCGTGGTGGTGGTTCCGCTGACCTTGTAGTAATAGGCCGTGCTCGCGGTAGGCGTGGGGGCGGTTTCAGTCAACATGACCGAACCGACGCCGTTGGCGCCAAATGGCGTTGCGTTGGCGTTCAGGTTGGTTTGCACGGTCACCGTTGAAGTGGCCGTGGGCAACATATTGCCTTGCGGAATCGTGATCGGCTGCAGGTTCGCTCCCACCGAGGCAGCGGTAAATGTGCTGTTCGCCGGATAACCCATGACCTTCATGCCGTTGCTGACATTGACCAGATTGAAATTGCTATCGACATTCAACTGGCCGTTACGGGTATAGAACGTATTTCCGCTGGAATCCTGCAGCACGAAGAAGCCCTGACCGACGCCGCTGATGGCGACGTCGTATTGTCCGCCGGTCGTGCTGATGTCACCCGAGGAGTAATCCTGGATAACGTTGGCAACCCCCACGCCCAACCCCACCTGCGAAGTGGCATAGACGTCGGCAAAGGCAATCGAGGATCCCTTGTAGCCTACGGTCTGGGAGTTGGCGATGTCGTTGCCAATCACATCCAGGTTTTGCGACGCGGCATTCAGGCCGCTAAGTCCTTGTCCGAAGCCCATGTGTATCTCTCTGTGAAGGTATTCGTAAATTGACGACGCGGTTCAGGACGCGCCGTGCCGGGTATCAAATGGAGGTGCTGTCGTCGGTGGTGGAGAAGACTTTGTATACCCCCGACAGGGAGGTCGTACCGGCCGTGCCCAGATTGAGTACCGGACCGCTGGACGTATAGGCTACGCTGCCGACCTGACCGTAGGTCAGCGGATCGGCAGTGACCGCATTGCCGCTGGAGTCGGTAGCCGTGACGCTAAAGGAATAAGAACCATTGGTGGCCGCGGTGCCGCCGCTGGTCTGCCCGTTCCAGTCGTAGCTGTAGACGCCGGCACTCATCGAACCTAGATCGACGGTATTGACCACGGCGCCGCTGGAATTGATGATATTCACCTTCACATCCGAAGCCGCGCCAGTCAGATTGATGCCGAACGGTGTAGTCACAGCGGAACTGGTGGTTGAATCCGTCCCCAACAGGATCGAATTGCCCTGCACCAATACGCTTTTGCCGATGAAGGACGTCGCGTCGATCGACTGCGAAAGACCCATCTGGGAACTGATCGACTGTAGCGTGGTGTTCAGGTTGCTGATGCCCTCGACCGTGGAAATCTGCGCCAACTGCGAGGTAAGCTGCATGTTGTCCATCGGGTTGGTGGGATCCTGATTCTGCAACTGCGTTGTCAGCAGTGTGAGAAACTGGTTTTCGATATTTTGCGCGCTGGAGACATTGTCCGCCGAGTTCAGCGCCGATGTAACGCTGCTAGCGTTGTTCACCGCAGAAGTGGTCGTCATGAACGCTATCCTTGATGAGTTTTGGGTGGAGTCGTCACTGACCGATGGTCAGCGTCTTGGCCATCAGGGTCTTGGCAGTGTTGAGCACCTCGACGTCCGCCTGGTAGGAGCGTGAGGCAGAGAGCATATTGACGGTCTCGGCCACCGGGTTGACGTTGGGCATCGTCACGTAGCCCTGGGCGTTGGCCATGGGATTGTTCGGATCGTAAATCTGCTTCATGGGAGTCGGGTCTTCCACGACGCCGGCCACCTTGACGCCGCCGATCTCCTGGCCCAGCGGCTGACCTGCAGGCGGGTTGACCTGGAAAACGACCTGCCGGGCGCGGTAAGGCTTACCATCCGGACCGACCGCGCTGTCGGCGTTGGCCAGGTTGCTGGCCGCCACGTTCATGCGCTGAGACTGGGCCGTCATCGCCGAACCCGCGATGTCGAAAATACTTAGGAGAGACATGGATCAGAGCTCCGAGATCAGCTTTCCTGGATGGCTTGCTGCATGGTTTTCATATCGATCGAAAGCAGTTGCAGACTGCTTTCATAGTGCATGGTGTTGTCGGCGAACTGAACGCGCTCCATGTCCATGTCGACCGTATTGCCGTCGATGCTGGGCTGATACGGCAGTCGATACATCATGTCGACATCAGAGGGCATCGCTGCCTTGCCGGGAATGTGCCGCGGCGACGTCAGCGTCAGGCTGGTGTCGGCCAGCCTCATGCGCTGGTCCATGGCATTCGTCATGGCCGTCTTGAAATCGAAATCCCGGGCCTTGTAGTTGGGCGTGTCGGCGTTGGCAATATTGGAAGACAAAACCTCCTGGCGCTGCTCGCGCAACGCGATTGCCTGCTGCAAAAAACCGAAGTCCTGGGAAAGCCGGTCGATCATGCCGTACCCCTCGGCCATTGACGATGGGAGGATCATAGGTTTCGGCCATCCTTAATAATCAATCAAATAGACCGTTATTTCCGAGTCAATTCCGTTCTTGTGCGAAGGCATGCGCTTTTACAATTTCAGTCATGAATCGTACGCATGCGCCCACTTGGCCAAATCGACCTGGCCCGCCCGCCCGGACCAGATGGAGCAGGCTGGTTTTCAGCGTGTGCCTGAGCGCATCCGTCATGCTGCCTTGCACAAGCCAGGCTCAGGCTGCTCCTGCGCAGGCGGCCCGCGCGTGGCAGGATCCGGCAGCGCTGAGCGCCGCCGCTGAAAAGTACCTGCTCGCCCAACTGGCCTCGATTCCCGGCGTGCCTACGGTCGCCATGGATCCGCCGCAGACCCAGAATCTGGTGGCGTGCGCCGAACTCTTCCCATTCATACCCGAGCCCGTGCACATCCGGCCCCGTATGTCGGTGGGAATGCGCTGCGCGGCGCCTCAAACCTGGACCACCTTTGTTCAAGCCACAGTAAGCATTGCCGGGCAGTACTATGTGGCAGCCCATCAGTTGGGCATGGGGCAGATTCTGCGAGCGGACGATCTTGTCGCCCATAAGGCCGACCTGGCCGCCCTGCCCGCCAATGCCGTGCTCGATCCAAACCAGGCCATCGGCATGAAACTGGCCTCGGCCATGATGGCTGGGCAGATGCTGCGCACTGACAATTTGCGCAGCGCGATGTACGTGCAGCGCGGCCAATCTGTTCAGCTGGTCGTCAATGGGCGGGGGTTTCAGGTCAGCACCGAAGGCAAAGCTATGACCAGTGCCGGTCCGGGCGAAAGAATCCAGGTGCGTACCGCCAACGGACAGATCATCAGCGGCGTCGTCGGCCACTCGGGCGAGGTGGACGTTCCCCTCTGATATCGTTAAACCGCCCAATTGTAACAAATTGTCGAATTCAAGGGGAGTTGCATAGCGGGGTTGTATGGCGATCGGCTCCGCAGCCTAAAGTTGCCCGAACCGTCGCCGTTACAATAGGCATGAACGGATGGCGGCTGACATTCGCCGCCAGCGCAGTACCCCACCGCGCAGTCCCGGAGAACACCTTGAAAATCACCAACACGACCGTAACCACTCCCGCCGGGGTTGTTGTCCGCACCGACGTTACCCGCACCTATGGCAGCGGTAGCTCGGGCTCGGCCGTGTCCGCGACCAGCAGTTCCCAGGTTGACCTGAGCTCTGCTTCGCAGCAGCTGCTGGCCCTGCAGAACGACCACAACGACATCGACGCCAACCGCGTGCAGGCGATTCGCGATGCCATCGCGTCTGGTCAATACACAGTAGATCCCAGCCGCATCACAGACGGCCTGATCGCCAGCATTCAGGAATTGCTGAAGTAGTCCGCTTGGCCTAGACTGGCGTCATCTCTCTTTTCGCGTCAAACGCCATGATCACATCGCTGCAACAATGCCTCGAGCGCGAAGCCGAACTCATCGAGGCATTCATCGCCGCCCTTGCAGACGAAACCCTGGCCTTGCTCGACCGCAAAGCCAACGAAGCGCTTATCAAGGCTGCTCAGACCAAGGAAGCGCTGGCAAACGATCTCATCGAGCTGAATACGCAAAGAGACGAAATTCTGGCTCAGATGGGGTTGCCTGATGGGCACGCCGGTACCGAGCAGGCTGTCGGCATGTTCCCCGAACTTGGCGGTATCTGGGAAAGACTCTTGCGCTTGACCAGAGTGGCCCGCGACAAGAACGAGCACAATGGCATCCTGGTACGCAGCAGCCTGCAGTACACCGAGAAATCGCTCGATGCCTTGCACAACATTACGCTGAAAGTCAGCCCCTCCCAGACCTACACGGCGCAAGGCCGCAGTGGCCAGCCGGGATACGGCGTGCGAAGCATTGTCGCCCGTTGACACGACACGGCATCAACCACGTCAAGAGATCGACTACGCCCGGATCCGGGCGATGATCTATTCCGCTATCTCCAGCATCGCATAGCACTTCAGCAGCGTCGCAGGAAGCAGCGCCCCAGAAGGTTTGCGTCCACCGCTAACCGCCTGCAGAAGATGTCGGACGCTAGCGGCCTGCGGCGTACTCAGCAGTTGCCAGCAAGCGGCGCCTAACTGGCACGCAAAGAGCGCCTGACGCGATAGAGACTGCGCACCGGCTGGCATCGACAAGGCTGTCCAGGCGTGAACCATATGACGGAATGCGGGCTTGGCCTGCTCGGCCTGCAACAGCCAGCGCGCGATCGTGCCCGCATCGGCCTGAGATGCTTTCACATTGGTCAAACCGTATAGATGCTGCGCAACCTTGCCTGTGCCGGGGTCGACCAATTTGGCACTCACCATGCGCAGCAGCAGCGCATCCTGCCCGCGCGCCGGCAGCTCAACTTCGGTGCCGCCCGCCCAAAGATCGAAAATTGTCTCCCGTGTCTCGGATTGACGCACACTTACCCGATTACATGGGATATACCCCAGGCTCTTGGCTGCCGCTGACAACGTGGTCGATGTGTAATCCTGCATCACGTTCGACGTCGCAGCGCCACGAGCGACCCACGCGGCCCCCTGCTCTGACAGGGTGTGGCAAAGACCCGCTGCGATCGCATCGATCATGTGCACCTGCGGTACGCCTGCCAATTCGTCGCTCAGCGTCTTGACACGCGCCGCCAGAGCCTCGGCCGCATTGTCGGGGATGGATTCTTCTTGCGCGTAGGCCGCGTGCGTGCCGTGCGCCAGCATCAATTGCGGCACAGGCGCAGCCAGCGCCATACCGCGATCGCTCATGAGCAACGTGGTGTGCAGTGTGCCCGTGGGTACGCCGTCACCCTTCATGGCAGCCTTGCCATGCACGGACAACACATAGCGATCGCAGCTGCGCGAATAAACTCCTCGCACCAGTTCCATACCAGCATTGGCGATCGCTTCGGGCGAGAGCAATGCATCCCCGGACTCGGTCTGACGCCAATTGGCGCGCGCCTGCGCGCAGGCCGGGTCGGCATCCAGCCACTCCATGGCCTTTTCTAATTCGACTTCGGCGCCGGCCTGCTGCGGCAGCAAAGCGCTAGCCAGCATTTGCCGGCGACGCGAGGCATCGGCATTGCGGGTCTTGCCGCTGGCGCGCAGCAGCGAAGCCATATCGCCTTCGCTGGGAGCATACAAGGCCGATGATTGACTGGGTGTGGCCAGAGCGCGGTCGACGAGCAGTTGCGCATCGGCGACCTCCATGTCCTCCGGCACTTTCTGCCCGATTGAAACGTAATGAATCGGCAAACGATGACGTATTGCCGTATCCAGCGACGAACCGATGCGCGTAGCCTCATCAAGCTTGGTGATGATGCAGCCAGCCACATCGTCGCCGGCGCCGTTGCGATAAGAGTGCGCTACTTCGTCGAGCGTGTCGCCCTGGCTGGCGGCGTTGAGCACTAGCAGGCGGCGCACAGGCCGGTCGGCCGAGGTCAGAAGCGCGGCCTGCAACGCCACATTGCGATGACGCTGGCTGATGCCCGTCGTGTCGATCAGAATGAACTTGCGGTTGCCCAACTGGCCCAGCGCCTGCTTGAGCTCGTCGGCATCGCTCACCGAATGTGCCGGCACGCCCAGCAGACGGCCGTAAATCTGCAGTTGCTCGACTGCGCCGATACGGAACATATCCGTGGTCAGCATGGCCACCTGATCGCGCCCTGCTCGCGCCACACAACGCGCCGCAAGCTTGGCCAGGGTCGTGGTTTTGCCCACGCCCGTTGGCCCGACCAATGCATAAACGCCGCCATCGCGCAGGAATTCGTCCTCGCTGCGCAGCACCGGCAAATGCGTTACTAATTCATTTCGCGCCCAGACCATCGCCGACTGGCGATCGCAATCGGCCGGCATGCGTTCGATCAAGGTCCGGACGATGGGCATGCTGAACCCCCCTTCGAGCAGGACGCGGAACAGCATGGCATTGACCGGTTCGGCGCCTGGGCCGTTGGCCCCGCCCCACAACAGCCCGTCCATGCGCGACTCGATAGAACCACGCAGAGCGTTGATTGCTGCCTGTACCTGTATGCCCGCCTGATAGCTCGCGTCCAAGGGTGGTGGCGGTAGATTCGCAGCGCCCGGCATCGGGGCGTCGGGCATGCGGGCCATGTCCGAGGCCGGCGCCGTCGTGCTTTTCTTGGTCGCCGGCCGAGGCTTGGCTTTCTTGGGCTCGAGCTTGGGCGCAACGCCCTGCTCGGGCTCCAACGGGCGCATGTGCGGCAGGTCGACTCCCGAGGCAGCTCCCTCAGTTCGACTCCGTTTCGACTTGATTTCTTTAGCGGAATCCAGCGCGGGCAACGTCGTCCGATCGCCGTCTCGCTGCGCAGCGGGTTGCTTCAATTTTTTCTCGGCCGAGCCCCGATCAGCGGCGGGCTGCACAGGCTTCGCGGCCCGCTCCAGCCCGTCGGTGGACTCGTCCTGTGCGGTTAGTTGCTGCTTTGCTGCGGCTGCGGCTGCGGCATAGGCTGCTGCCATGGCCGGCCGCATCATGAGACGCGGTGGCGGTGCAGAAGCAGGCGGCGCCGGTAGCGAGGAGGCACGGTAATCCGGCGTGACAGCGGGTTGAGAGGTTGAAGGCGCAGGTTCTGCCGCTGGCTCGCGGGTAATTTCGTCGCCGTGCAAGCTGCTCGGGGTATCCAGTGTCGCTACGATCTCCACGCTGCCATCGACGATGCGATTGGAGACAATGAGAGCATCTTCTCCTAGCGCATCGCGCACCTGGCGCAATGCGTCTCGCGTCGTAGCGCCTAAAAATCGGCTCAGTTTCATTCGCCCGAACCTCCAATCAGGGCCGTGACGCGAACGACACGCTCATCGGGAATTTCGGCATTGGACAAGACTCCCAGTTGCGGTAAATGATGCCGCAGAAAGCGGGACAACGCCGCGCGCAGCGGCGGGGGCACCAATAGCACCGGCGCGTTGCCTTGCGCTTCCTGGCGCGCCACACAGGCCTCGGTTTCGCGCAGCAAAGTATCGGCCAGACCGGGTTCGAGCCCGCCGCTGGTCGTCATCGCCTGCATCAGCACACGCTCGAGCTTCACGTCCAAGCCGATCACGCGCAAATCGCCGTCGCCCGGGAACCACTGCTGCGTGATGGCACGCCCAAGCGCGCGGCGCGACAACGCGATCAGCTCGCCCACATCGGGTTGCCCGCCTGTATTGGCGGCCAACGCCGTCAGGCGTGGAGCATGCTCGTTAATGGTATCGATAATGGTGCGCATGTCGCGGATGGGCACTTCCTCGGACAGCAGACCCTGCAGCACCTTCTGGAAAGTCGTAAGAGAGATCGTCTTGGGAACGAAGTCCTCAACCAGCTTGGGAGACTCGCGGCCCAGACGTTCAAGCAACTGTTGCACCTCCTGGCGGCCCAGCAGGTTGGCGCCATGGCGATGCATGAGATGGTTCAGATGCGTGGCCACCACCGTGCTGGCGTCGACCACGGTATAGCCGGCCACCTGAGCTTGATCGCGCAAGGCCACGTCGATCCACAATGCCGGCAGACCGAAGGCTGGATCAGTGGTCGGTGTGCCCTTGATCTGCTGGCTTACGCCGCCCGGATCGATGGCGAGCCATTGATTGGGTATCGACATGCCCCGGCCAACCTCCACCCCGGACAGCAAGATACGGTAATCATTGGGCTTTAGCTCAAGATTGTCGCGGATGTGCACCACCGGAGGCAGAAATCCCACGTCTTGCGCGAACTTCTTGCGCAGACTGCGGATGCGATGCAGCAGTTCGCCATTCTGCGCGTGATCGACCAGCGGGATCATGCGATAGCCCACTTCGAGGCCCAGCTGATCGACCATGGACACATCATCCCAGCTGGCTTCGGCGGCGGCTGCCTGAGCCTTGGCTTCCGCCTCCTGCGGCGCCTGGCTCATGGCTGCCTCTTTGGCCAGATCGCGTTTGCGTATCTGCCACCCCAGGCCGCCCAGGATTACCGCCAGCGTCAGGAACGCGATATGCGGCATATTGGGAATCAAACCCATAATGCCGATAATGCCTGCAGTCAGAAACAGTACGCTGGGATTGGAGAACAGTTGACCCAGCAGCTGCTCGCCCACGTCCTCGCCGGTCGACACCCGCGATACCACCACGCCGGCCGCCGTCGATATCACCAATGCAGGAATTTGCGCCACCAGGCCATCACCGATGGTCAGCAGCGTATAGGTCTTGCCCGCCTCGCCGATCGGCATGCCATGCTGGGCCATGCCGACGATCAGGCCGCCCAGGATGTTGATCACCATAATAAGCACGCCGGCAATCGCATCGCCCCGCACGAACTTGCTCGCGCCATCCATGGAGCCGAAAAAATCGGCTTCCTGGGCGATCTCCATACGGCGACGCCGGGCATCGTCCTCGCCGATCATGCCGGCGTTCAAGTCGGCGTCGATGGCCATTTGCTTGCCAGGCATGGCATCCAGAGTGAAGCGCGCGCCAACTTCGGCGATACGCCCCGCGCCTTTGGTGATGACGATGAAGTTGATGATGGTAAGGATGACGAAGACGACGATGCCGACCGCGAAATTGCAGCCCACCAGAAAATGACCGAAGGCCCCGATCACCTTGCCTGCCGCATCCGGACCGGCGTGGCCGTGCAGTAGCACCACGCGGGTCGAGGCCACGTTCAGCGACAGCCGCAACAGCGTGGCAAACAGCAGCACGGTCGGGAAAGCCGCGAAATCCAATGGATTGAGCGTGAACATCGCAACCAGCTGGATCATCACCGACAAAGAGATGTTGAAGGTGAAAAGCAAATCGAGCAGGAAGGTGGGCAGAGGCAGCACCATCATGCCCAACACCAGCAGGATCAGCGCAGGACCGGCCAGGAACCGCAAGTTCGCGGCGCCGCTGGCTCGCAATGCGGCGAGCAATGCGCTCATTCTTACTACACTCCTTCAGGCGCGGCCGCCGAGGCCTGCGCAGTATTCTGCGGATCGAGTTCGGTAGGCACCGCCAGCGATACTGGCGGTTTGGGCTCCAGGCCCATCCCGACGCGCCAACTGCGCAACTGGAAGACCCAGGCCAAAACCTCCGCGACGGCGGAGTATAAGGCGATCGGGATCTCCCGCCCCAAATCGACGTGCTGATACAGGGCGCGCGCCAGGGGCGGCGCCTCCAGGATGGGAATGCGATGCTCGGCGGCCAGCTCGCGGATACGCGCCGCGAGCTGATCGGTGCCCTTGGCAACCACTCGCGGGGCGCCCTCCTGGCCTTCGGAATAACTCAAAGCCACAGCGTAACGCGTCGGGTTGGTCACCACCACGTTCGCCTTAGGCACGGCCGCCATCATGCGTCGACGCGCCACGGCGCGTTGCTGCTGACGTATGCGGCCCTTGATCTGCGGGTCGCCCTCAGCGTCCTTGTTCTCCTGCTTGACCTCATCCTTGGTCATACGCAGCTTCTTGATGTAGCTCCATATTTGCCAAGGCACATCCATTGCCACGATCAATATCAGCGACGCCACCACCAGCACGATGCACAATGCCACGAGCGACATGCTCCTGGTGATCGCCGACGCCGGCGACGCATTGACGAGAACCAGGATGTTGTTCAAATGCAACCACAGAACCCAGGCGCCCACGCCGCCGATCAAGATGGCCTTGAACGAGGCTTTGACCAACTCCACCACGGTCTGCAGGGAGAACATGCGACCGAAACCGCTCGCAATGTTGAAATGCTTGAAATCGAATTCAAGGGGCTTGGTCGTCAGCACCAAGCCGCCAAGGGCGGTCGCGCCCAGAATAGCCGCGACGACCAAAGCGCCAAAAATCGGCAGCATTAGCAATAAAATCTGGTAAATATTGCCCGCCGCCCCGGCAATCATGACGGCCGGATCATGCGCAATCAGAGGGTCGAAGCCCAGGCTATGCCGCAAAATACTCGTCAGGTCGCGGTACAGATCGCCGCCGCTCAGCCAGAGTCCGGCAAGCCCTGTCGCCAGAAGCAGAAACGTCCCCAATTCGCGGGAACGCATAATTTGCCCCTCATCCCGCGCCTGTTGCAGGCGCTTTCCCGAGGGGGCTTCTGTTTTTTCGAGATCGCTATCGTCGGCCATGCTCGCGCTGAGGTCCGCGGCCAGACAAAAAAGTGGCCGTTAGCCGCAATTCTAGGTCTGTGCGCGGGCCGACGATCAGCCAAGAAGGGGGCGGAAAGCGGGGCTATTTACCCGCCGCATTACATCAGGATATCGTCAAAAAGACTTCAAAACCCGAGGCTTGCCAACAGATCGTCGACCTGATCTTGGCTGGTGACCACGTCTGTCTTGCCTTCAGGGCTGACTTGCGGTCCGTTGAGCAGCGAATTGACCTCCTCACGGCGCTCGCTCGAAATGTCGGCGTTGTCCAGCAGCACCTGCAGCAGCTCACGCTCTATGGCGCCCACCACATCCATCATGCGCATGATCACCTGACCCGTCAGGTCCTGAAAATCTTGCGCCATGACGATTTCCATCAAATGCGACTGGGTAGCCTGCGCCTGTGCGGGCACGTCGGCCAAAAAGCTGCGCGTGTCTTTTACGAGCTGCCGCGCGGCATCCATTTCGATAGGCTGGGCGAACCAGGCCCCCCAACGCTCATCCAGACCGCGCGCCGCACGCGTCAGGCCATCTTGGATGGGTCCGGCAGCGTCTGTTGCGTTGAGCACACGATTGGCGGCTTTTTCCGTCATTTGAGCGACGTAGCGCAGACGATCACGCGCATCGGGAATTGCTTCGGCAGCGTTCTTGATCGCTTGATCCAAGCCCAATTCGCGCATGTTTTCCCGCAGCGTGCGCGTGAGCGAGGCGATGCGGTGAATCAGGTCCAGGGCCCCAGCCGATTCGGCGGGCGCCGCCGCGGCAGGTGTCTTTCCAGCTTCGGGCATGCTTTCGGCGCTCATCGATAACCTCAACCGGCCATTTTTTCAAAGATCTTATTCAGCTTTTCTTCCAGCGTAGCAGAAGTAAAAGGCTTGACCACATAGCCGTTGGCGCCGGCCTGGGCCGCTGCGACGATGTTTTCTTTCTTGGCCTCGGCAGTGACCATCAGCACAGGCAGGCTTTTCAAAGCCGGGTCCAGGCGTATCTGCTTGAGCATTTCAAGCCCATCGAGATTGGGCATATTCCAATCAGAGACCACGAACTGGAAACCGCCGGTACGCAGTTTTTCCAGACCCTGCGCGCCGTCTTCTGCTTCGTCCACGTTCTCGAAACCCAGCTCTTTGAGCAGGTTGCGGACAATGCGGCGCATGGTGGGAAAGTCGTCCACCACCAGAATCTTCAAACTCTTGTCTACCATCATGGCTCCAAAAAATAATAAAACGAGGCCCTGTCCGCATGCAGGAACCTCGTGAATCTCAAACCCGGTGACCCCGGTCTTCAAGGCGTTCCAGAAGTCGATCGCTGATGCGCGACAGCGCGATCACTTCGGACGCCCCCCCCAAGGCGATCGCCTCGCGAGGCATGCCGAATACTACGCAGCTGGCCTCGTCCTGGGCGATGGTATAGGCCCCTGCCTTATGCATGGCCAACAGCCCCGCAGCGCCATCCTTGCCCATGCCCGTGAGAATGACCCCGATGGCATTGCGGCCGGCGGCTTCCGCGGCGGAGTTGAATAGTACGTCAACTGACGGACGATGCCGATTGACCGGCTCGCTCGCCAAAAGCTCGATCACGTAGTTGGCACCGCTGCGGCCCAGTTTCATGTGCGTTTCGCCGCCCGGTGCCAGATAGACATGACCAGGCAGGACACGTTCGCCGTGCACGCCTTCGCGCACCGTGACCGAACACATGCCGTCCAGGCGCTGAGCGAAAGACTTGGTGAACCCCGCCGGCATATGCTGCGTAATGAGGATGGCCGGGCTGTCCGGCGGCATCGGCACGAGCACGTCCTTGATGGCCTCGGTACCGCCGGTGGATGCCCCGATGATGACCAGTTTTTCCGAACTTGCCAGTGGACCACGAAGACGCGGCGCCGATACCGTCGCCGGAGCCCTGGCAGCCGAGGGTGGACGCAGCTTGCTGCGGAAGGCCACGCGGATTTTCTCAGCGATCGTCTCGCTGTATTCCATCAATCCGTCACGGATACCCAGCTTGGGCTTGGTCACGAAGTCAATCGCTCCCAGCTCCAGCGCCCGCAGGGTAATTTCGCCGCCGCGCTCGGTCAGCGACGAAACCATAATCACGGGCATGGGGCGCAAACGCATGAGGCGCTCGAGGAAATCCAGGCCATCCATACGGGGCATTTCCACATCCAGCGTCAGCACATCGGGATTGTGCTGCTTGATCAGGTCGCGCGCGACCAAGGGATCGGGAGCCGTCGCCACGACCTCCATATCAGGGTGGCTATTGATGATCTCCGTCATCAGGCCGCGCACCAGAGCCGAGTCGTCCACGCACAGAACTTTGATTTTATTCATAACACGTCTTCTGCCCGCGCACCCTTACGACTGGGACACGCACTCGTATACCGTCTGCCCGCGGAGACGGAAATTTTTGCTGATGTAGGTGAAATTCTCGGAATGGCCCGCAAACAAAAGCCCGCCCGGCTTGAGCAGCGGCACAAAGCGCTGCAGTATCTTCGCCTGAGTAGGCTTGTCGAAGTAGATCATGACATTGCGGCAGAATATGGCGTCGAAGGCACCTTGTATCGCCCACTTGTCGGCAAGCAGGTTCAACGTTTCGAAACTGATCATGTCCTGCAGCACGGGCCTGACCTTTACTTGTCCTTCGTTGTCACCTTTGCCGCGCAAAAAATATTTCTTCAGTTGCTCCTCGGGTAACTTTGACACGCGTTCGAACGGATACATGCCCGTGCGTGCGCGGTTCAGGCAGTTCGTGTCGATGTCAGTGGCCAGGATCTCGCACCCCGTAGCCTTGCCGCCTTTGGCTTCCGCCAATGTGATGGCGATCGAATACGGCTCTTCGCCCGTCGAGGCCGCGCAGCACCAGACCGATACCGGCCCCTGCTTCTTGCGCGCCAGATCGGCCAGAATGGGGAAATGGTGAGCCTCGCGAAAAAACGAGGTCAGGTTCGTGGTCAGCGCGTTGGTGAAATGTTCCCACTCGGGCGAGCCATGTTCGCCCTCGAGCGAATCCAGGTAGCTGGAAAAATCCTGGACGCTCAACGCGCGCAGCCGCCGGGCCAGCCGGCTATAGACCATTTCGCGCTTGTGCTCACCCAGCGATATGCCCGCGCGCGAATAGATCATCTTGCGTACGCGCGCGAAATCACTCTCCCGGAAGTCGAACTGACGTTCCGGAGAAGAACCCACGGCCTGCGAAGATGCCATCGAACCCTCGCCGCAGAATCAAGCCGCTACTTTTTCCACCAGCGCCATTTCGTCGCTGGTCATCATTTTTTCGATGTCGACCAGAATCAACATGCGCTCGTCGATCGTGCCCAGGCCGGTCAGGTATTCGGTCGACAAGGTCTGACCGAATTCCGGGGCGGGACGGATCTGGGCGGTGTTGAGCATGAGCACGTCGGACACGCCATCGACCACGATGCCCACCACCCGATTGCTCAAGTTGAGAATGATCACCACCGTCTGTTCGGTGTACTCGACCTTGCCCAGGTTGAATTTGATGCGCAGGTCGACGATGGGCACGATGATGCCGCGCAGATTGGTCACGCCCTTGATGAAGGGCGGCACGTTGGCGATGCGGGTCACCACGTCGGCGTCGTAGCCGCGGATTTCCTGCACCTTCAGGATGTCGATGCCGTACTCTTCCTCGCCCAGCGCAAAGACCAGAAATTCGTGTCCCGTGTCTTCGGCGCGCGCGGTATCGGTTCGGGGGGAGGCTGCCATGTTGCTGGACTCCTGTCAGTTCAAGACGGTTTCGGCCGCGGACGACCATTTTTCACGGTTGGCCCGAGCCAACGCAAAGACATCGACAATCAGCGCCACGCTGCCGTCGCCCATGATGGTTGCCGCCGAAATGCCCGGCACCTTGCGGTAGTTGGCCTCCAGGTTCTTGACCACGACCTGGTGCTGACCCACGAGATGATCCACCAGCAAAGCAAAGCGCTTGTCCTCGGCCTGCATGATGACGGCAATGGCCTGGGTGGGATCTTGCTGCGCGTCGCCGACGGCGAAGGCCCGATGCATTTCAACCAGAGGCAGGTATTCGCCGCGCACATGCAGCACGCGCTCATCGCCCGCCACCGTGTAGATCTGGTCTTGGGTGGGCTGCATGGATTCGGTGACGTGATTCAGAGGCAGGATGAACGTCTCGGCGCCCACGCGCACCGACATTCCGTCGAGAATGGCCAGTGTCAGCGGCAGCACGATGCGGGTGGTCGTACCCTGCCCCGCGCGGCTGGAAAGTTGCACATGACCGCCCATATCTTGAATGTTACGGCGCACCACATCCATACCCACGCCACGGCCGGATACGTCGGTGATTTTCTCGGCGGTGGAAAAACCCGGCGCGAAGATCAGCTGCCAGACTTCTTCGTCAGGCATGTTCTCGCTGATTTGAATACCCTGCTCCATGGCCTTCTTCAGGATGCGTTCGCGGTTCAGGCCCGCGCCGTCGTCGGTCACCTGAATGACGATATTGCCGCCATGATGCTGGGCCGACAGCGTCAGCTTGCCCACCGGATCCTTGTCGGCGGCAATACGCTTCTCGGGCGTCTCGATGCCATGGTCCAGACTGTTGCGCACCAAATGCGTGAGCGGATCGATGATGCGCTCGATCAGGCTCTTGTCCAGTTCGGTAGCGCGGCCATGCGTCTCAAGCTCGATCTGCTTGCCCATCTTGCCGGCCAGATCGCGCACCACGCGCGGGAAGCGGCTGAACACATAATCCATCGGCATCATGCGGATGGACATCACGGACTCCTGCAGATCGCGGGCGTTGCGCTCGAGTTGCTCCAGACCGTTGAGCAGGCGATCGTGCACCACCGGATCCAGCGTCGAAGCCGTCTGCGTCAGCATGGCCTGGGTAATGACCAGCTCACCCACCAGGTTGATGATCTGATCGACTTTCTCCACGCCGACCCGGATGGAGGTCGACTCCTTGTCGGCGTGCTGTGCCGCCGCCGGCGCCGGCGCTGCCTTCTGCGGCCTGGGCGCTGCGGGACTGGCTGCGGCGGCCCGCGTGGGCGAGGGAGACGTCGCGTCCTGGGGCGCAAAACTCGACGCGGCCGCCTCGAATTGCGACACCACGTCGGCTCCGGCAGATGCCGGCGCAGCTTCGTGCGTAATGCGCAATTGATCGGGGTTGACGATAAAGCAGCACACGGCCTCGATATCGGCCACCGAACAGGTCGTCTGTACCCAGACAGCCAGACCGCCAGCCTTGCTCTCGCTATGCAATACCGTGCCCAGATTGCCCATTTCTTCGAGCAGCGATTGCGCGTCTTTGCCGCTTACGTCGCGAATGCGCACGCAAGTCGGCTTGTCGCTGGTGCCGGTGGCCGATGCAGCGGGCATTTGCATGGTTTCCTCCTGGTGGGCAGCAGGGACAGGCGCAACAGCAGTCGCCGCGCCATGAGCGGGTGCGCCATGCGCAGGCGCGCCGTCTTCCTCGGCCAACTGCCGCAGCACGGCGCAAATACGTTCGTAGACGGCCTCGTCAGGCTCTTCCGAGGCGCGGTAGGCATCGAGCTGGCTCTTCAACACGTCTTTGGTTTCCAGAAAGATATCGACCATGTCGGCACGCAACGCCATGTCTTGGCGACGAATGGCGTCCAGCAGGTTTTCCAGCAAATGCGTGGTCTCGGCCAGTTTTTGGAACGTGCCGAAAGTCGCCGCCCCCCCCTTGATCGAGTGCGCCGCACGAAAGATGGCATTGAGCTGCTCGATGTCCGGCGCCTGGGCATCCAATCCCAGGAGCAGTTGCTCCATTTGAGCCAACAGCTCATCTGCTTCGTCGAAGAAGGTCTCGTAAAACTGACTGAGGTCCAGACCAGACATACGGATCGCCTTTTATTTATTGAGATAGTGAGACGGTTCGGTGCAAGCGCATCAGTTCGGCGGCTCGATGCCCAACAGCTCGGCGACGAACTCGACCAACCCATCAGGGTCGACCGGCTTATTCACCCAGCCGCTTACTTCCAGTTCGCGCGCCGCGGCCTTGCTGACGTCGTCTTCCTCCGTCGTCAGCACCAGGACCGGCGTGTTCTTGTACTTGGGCTGGGCACGCAGGCCCTGAATGAATCCCAGGCCGCCCATAACCGGCATGTTCCAGTCGCTGAGCACCAGATCGAAAGAACCATCCTGGGCCTTCTCCAGCGCTTCCTTGCCGTTGGTGGCGAGCACGACCTTCCAACCGGCGCCCACCATGGCCGCCTGCACGATAAGACGCATCGTCAATGAGTCGTCTACGACCAGGATATTCGGAATCATGTCTTTCCTAATGTTGGGCAGGTACGGTCGGCGCTGCCGCGGGACCTACCGCCGGCTGAGGCGGTAGTGCCCGGTCGAACTGCTGCACACTGTTGGTACCCATCATACCCTTGGCCACATCGGCTGCCGTAGCGTTTTCCTCTTCGATGCGCCGTAATGTCTCGGCATTGAGCACGACCAGACTAATGCGGCGATTGACGGCAGCAAACGGGTCATCCTTAACCAGGCTCATGCTCGAAGCCAGGCCTTGCACGCGGACGATCTTGTTGGGATCCATGCCTGCCGCCACCAGCTCCTGGCGCGAAGCATTGGCCCGGTCTGACGAGAGCTCCCAATTGCTATAGCCAGCCTCGTTTCCGGCATACGGCGTAGCGTCGGTATGACCCGAGATGCTGATCTTATTGGGCACCTCGTTGACCAACGGGGCGAGCTGGCGAAGGATGTCGCGCATATAGGGTTCGACTTCAGCGCTACCCAGCGCGAACATAGGTCGGTTCTTGCTGTCCACGATCTGGATGCGCAAACCTTCCGTGGTCACGTCCACCAATAATTGGGGGCGAAATTTGACCAGCACCGGGTTCGATTCCATAGCGTGAACCAATTGCTTGCGCAGTTTCTCCAGCCGACGTTGGTCGCGGCGATCGGCTTCCGTGGTGATTGGGTTGGGAGGAACCCGGATGTGCGTGCCCTCGCTCCTGCGCACGTCGCCGTCGCTCTTGGTAGGATCCTGGCCCCCGCCCGGGATGGCGCTGGTCTCGGCCGACGAATTGGGGCCGCCCGTCAGGGCCACGCGCAGCGGCATGCGGAAGTATTCGGCAATACCCTTGAGCTCTTCCTTGGGCACGATGCTGATCAGCCACATCACCAGAAAGAACGCCATCATGGCGGTTACGAAGTCGGCGTAGGCGATCTTCCAGCTTCCGCCGTGATGCCCGCCTCCGCCAACCTTCTTGCGGCGAACGACGACCCGGTGTGTATTGGCAGTGCTCATTGCGCCGCTCCGTCAGGCCTTGCCGCCTGCAGCTTTGGCCTGACGCACGTGCTCTTCCAGTTCCGTAAAGGAAGGACGCACCGCTGCGAACAACACCTTGCGGCCGAACTCCACCGCCAGTTGCGGCGGATAGCCGTTCATGCTGGCCAGCAGAGTGACCTTGACGCACTCGAACACCTTGACCGTCTCGGAGACGCAACGCTCGACACGCGACGCGAAAGGCCCGATAAAACCATACGCCAGCAAAATTCCAAGGAAAGTGCCCACCATGGCGTGCGCGATCAGCTCGCCCAGAATTGCGGGAGGCTGGTCGACGGCGGCCAGCGCCTTGATAACGCCCATGACCGCCGCCACGATGCCGAAGGCCGGCATGCCATCCGCCACGTTCTGCAGCGCGTGCACCGGCACCTCGCGCTCGTGGCGGAAGGTCTCGATTTCTTCGTCCATGAGCGTTTCGATTTCGAACGCGCTCATGTTGCCGCTGATCATGATGCGCAGGTAATCGGTGATGAACTCCATCAGGTTCGCGTCGCCGACGATCTTCGGGTAGTCGGCGAAGATCGGGCTGGACGCCGCATCCTCGATATGCGATTCGATGGACATAAGGCCTTCGCGGCGGGCCTTGTTGAGCACGACATAGAGCAAGGACATCAGGTCCATGTAGACGTCTTTGCTGTAGGTGACACCCTTGAGCGCCATGGGTATGGCTTTGCGCACGGACGCCATCGATTTCTTGCTGTTGCCCGCAACGAACGCCCCAACCCCCGCGCCTGCAATCAGCACGAATTCGAGCGGCTGATACAGCGCGCCCAAGTGCCCTCCCCCGAAGGCAAAGCTGCCTACGACCGATAGAAGGACAACGATATAACCAATAGCGATCAGCACGACTTGAGCCCCTTTGCTACGACAGAGATAGATCTTCCAGAAGATCTACGGCACTCAGTAACCCAATTTGAATGATCCCCTGTCGCGCCCCTCATAAAAAGGTGAGTTACAGGGTTTTTTTGGGGTCATTTGGCGCCTTTACAGTTCGGCGTCCGAGCGGCTTTTCAGGAACGCGTCGGCTCCAGCCCGGGCCGGCCCTGGATGCCTCGCGCCTTGGCGGCGCGAGTCTTGCCCGCGCGCGGCGGCGGACGGCAGATGGCGCATACGAAATCCGATTGCGGATCATGGGCGTGCGCAATGAAATGCCCGCCGCATTGGCGGCAGGCGGAAAGCTGCAGCATATCGCTGTCGAAGAAGCGCACCAGCATCCAGGCCCGCGTGAAGCTGAGCACCGGTTCGCTGGCCTCGCCGCTGTCGGCCGCCGCATGTTCCAGATAAAGCCGGTACGCGTCAATAATGGCGCGTATGCCCTTGCGCTCGGTACGCCCGTTCAGAAACGAATACACGTTATAGAACAGGGACGAGTGGATATTCGGCAACCAAGTCATGAACCAGTCGACCGAGAATGGCAACATCCCCTTGGGCGGCGAGCAGCCGCGGATTTCGCGATACAGGCGCGCCAGGCGATCATGGCTGAGACTGGTCTCAGCTTCGAGAACCTGCAGGCGAGCGCCAAGCGTGATCATGGCGCTGGCCAACAGAATCTCGTCGGCTTCCTGAGATACGCTTTTGCTTCCCATGCTGAACAGACCGCTAAAAAGGAATCAGGCGATTTCTTCGACAGGCTGCCTGG
Source organism: Bordetella sp. (assembly GCF_051960075.1). GTDB lineage: Bacteria > Pseudomonadota > Gammaproteobacteria > Burkholderiales > Burkholderiaceae_B > Bordetella. The sequence continues at coordinate 40,512 of NZ_JBQCER010000055.1, read as the reverse complement.
CCAGCAGGATCGTCGCATGGGCCTGCTGCAAAGCGCCGCCCAGCACGTCCTGCGTCAGAGCCGACAGCAAGTTGTAGTCGTCGAAACGGAAACGGCACAGCAAAGAACTTGAGCTGGCCAATTTGATGAGTTGTGCCGGAGTCAGGTGGAGCAACAGGTCTGCGACCTCGTTGCTGAAGCCCAGGCGGAAGGTGGAAGCCGCGTAGTCGTCACGCAGCATGCGTTGAGCCAAAAGCAAGTAAGACAGATTGACTTCGCGAATGTCGGTAAGCAAGGAAGCATCTGCTGTCGTATTCATGTTTGACTCCTCTACTGCGAAAAGTGTCGCGGGGGGAAAAGCAACCTTGTTCCGCGCCTCGCAATTTGTATCTAAAGAGTAACTTATTGGAATGAAAATGTATCATTCTTCGGTAAGTTAAACGCAATTTAACACGGGAGTCCATAAGGGTTTATTACATCCGCAATACTTTACAATGTTTAAGCTTTACATTTACATTTCCTTATCTCGCATACAACACTCTGGCACGTCTGTGTGTGTGCACCTCATGCGGACAAACTCCCAAGCAAGCCGTCAAAACGAAGGGTGATTGCCGGAATGAATGCCCCTATGCAGGATCACAATGGCCGCCAGGGCCCATAGTGGGTTCATCGTCCGATCTCATGCCTTCCGCCGACGACAATCTACTTGAATATACGCCGCTAGTACGCAAGCTTGCCCTGCAAATGCTGGCCCGACTGCCCGCGAGCGTTCAATTGGACGACCTCATGCAGGCTGGCATGATCGGGCTCCTGGATGCCATGCGGCGCTATCAGGAGAATCCGGAAGCCCAGTTCGAGACCTATGCCACCGCACGCATACGCGGCGCCATGCTCGACGAGTTGCGCGCTCAGGACTGGCTGCCACGAAGCGTGCGCAGCAAGAGCCGCAAAATAGAAAGCGCCATCCATAAGCAGGAACAGGCACTTATGCGCCCGCCCAGCGAATCGGAAGTCGCCGCGGAACTGGGCGTATCGCTGGCCGAGTACCGCGACATGCTCAAAGACGCCCACGGCGTGCAAATTCTCCATTACGAGGATTTCAGCCGGGACGGCGAAGACGGCTGGCACGACGTCTCCGCCAGTGGCGAGACGTCCCCTCTGGACGCTTTGCTGGCCAGCGACCTGCGCCAGGTTCTTATCGATGCCATCGACGCTCTGCCGGAACGAGAAAAGCTGTTGATGTCGCTTTGCTACGAACAAGGCCTCAACCTGAAGGAAATCGGGGCCGTATTAGGCGTGACAGAAGCCCGCGTCTGCCAGTTGCGTAGCCAAGCCATCGCTCGCATCCGCACCCACCTGCGCGATCATGCCTGGCAGGACCTGCCGCCGGAGAGCCTGTTGGCCTGGGTCGCATGACTTTGCATTTCTTATCAATGACGAACGTAAATTGTCCGCTTAAGTTTGGACATACTCAGTCGTAACCCAGGACAACGGCAGACCTTCTGCTGTTAGTTGGGTGGCACAGCTACCCAGTTTGAAAGAAGTTTTTCTCTCTTGGGAGCCCTTTCATCATGTCGATGATCATCAACACCAACTACCTGTCGCTGGTTGCTCAGAACAACCTGAACAAATCCCAGTCGGCCCTGAACACCGCCATCACCCGCCTGTCCTCGGGTCTGCGTATTAATAGCGCGGCCGACGACGCCGCCGGTTCGGGCATCGCCAACCGCATGACCGCCCAGGTCAACGGTCTGGATCAAGCCGCACGCAATGCCAACGACGGCATCTCCGTCGTTCAGACCGCGCAAGGCGCCCTGAACGAGATCAACGACAACCTGCAGCGCGTCCGCGAACTGACCGTTCAAGCCGCCAACGGCACCAACACCTCGGCCGACCTGAGCTCGATTCAAAACGAGATCAACCAGGACATGTCCGAAATCAACCGCGTCGCGGCTCAGACCCAGTTCAACGGTCTGACCATCCTGGCGACGGGTGGCAGCATGGGCTTGCAAGTCGGCGCCAACGACGGCCAGGTCATCAACATCACGCTGCAAAAGATGAACGCCAGCGCCCTGGGCGTTGCCAGCTCGACCGCTTCGGTCACCACGCTCGCGACCTCGAACGTCGTCATCGACGTCACGAAGTTCAAGACCATCGGCAACACCGCCGGCACGATCTCGGTCACCGGCACCAGCAACACCTACCTGGCCTCCATCGACGCCGCCATCAAGTCGGTCGACTCGCTGCGCGGCCAGATGGGCGCCGTTCAGAACCGTCTGGATGCCACCATCACCAACCTGAACAACACGGACACCAACCTGTCCAACGCCCGTTCGCGCATCCAGGACGCCAACTACGCCGTGGAAGTCTCGGCCATGACGCAGTCCCAGATCCTGCAACAAGCCGGTACCTCGGTGCTGGCCCAGGCCAACTCCAGCTCGCAAAACGTGCTGTCGCTGCTGCGTTAATCGCGGCTCGATCCGGGCGCCAACGCCCGGCACAGGCAAGCTACAAACACCCCGCCCGTTTCGACGCGCGGGGTGTTTTTTCGTCCATAGCGCGCCGCCCCTGTCGCCGACCCGCGAAAAGCGTAAGCTTTCCCCCGCTTAACCGGCAATTTCCACCATGAAGCCCTGGGTAGACTGCAACATCGTGGTCTTTCCGCTAATTTTCGATTTTCATGGCCAAAAACGACATTCGCCGGCCCGTTACGCGTGCCGGCAAGAAAGCGGCCCCAGCGGCTCCCGCCGGCATGACCGTGGAGCAAGCACGGGAGCGCGCGCGCCGCTTTCCCGACGATCCGCGCGTCTGGCTGGAGCTGGCTCAGTTGACCATCGACACGGATACGGATCAGGCACGCGCCGCTGCGCAAAAGCTCGCGCAACTACTGCCTGACGACTTTAACGTCAGGGTCATTCTGGGAAAGCTCGAATCGATGGCCGAGCAGTATGACCAAGCCCGCGAGCACTATGAGCACGCGCTTGCGCTGCAACCCGACGATTTCGACATGCTATGCCAGGTCGCCTCGCTGCAACTGCAAGTCAACAAAGGTACCGATCAACCTCTGGAACTGATAGCACGCGCGTTGGCGCAGCAGCCTCAAAACATCCACGCGCTCTATCTGAAAGCCTATGGCCTGATCCAGGCCCACCGCTACGACGAGGCCATCGATCTGCTGCAAAACGAGCTGATCCCGCTCGATCGAGACAACGCGTATTACTGGAACCTCCTCGGCCAGTCTTACCGTGATACCGGTGCCCTGAAGCAGGCCGAGTCCGCCTACCTCAAATCGATCGCATTGGCCGAAGCGGCCGGAAATCAAGCCGCAAGCATCGACGCCGTGTCGAACCGCCTGACGCTAATGCACTATATGCCCGAGCACGGGGCCGAAGAGATCCTGCGGGCTTGCAAGCAATGGGGCGCGCTGTTCACGCCCGACCACGCCATCACTCGTCCGCAACCGGCCAACCTGGCACCTGCCCGCAGAATTCGCGTGGGCCTGTATGCCAACGGCTTTAGCGCAGGCCCGGTCAGCCTCATGATCACGCCGTCGCTGGAGCACCTGCGCCGGTTCGGTTTCGATATCTATCTGTACGCCAATAATCCGGCTTACGACCATGTAGCCCAGCGCCTGATCGCCGCGGCCGACAGCCATGCAATCGTCCTGCAGCTATCCAACGAGCAGTTCGCGCAGCGCATTCGCGACGACGGCATCGACATTTTGGTGGACCTGGCCGGCTACAACACCAGCACCCGCATGAGCGCCATGGCGATGGAGCCGGCGCCGCTTCTGGTCAAGTGGGTCGGGGGCCTGATCAACACCACGGGCCTGCCGGCCATGGACTATCTCATCACCGACAGGGTCGAGTCGCCCCTGGGCAGTGACGCTTTCTATACGGAAAAGCTGATCCGCATGCCCGACGACTACATCTGTTACCTGCCGCCGCCCGACATGCCGGATGTCGGGCCGCTTCCGGCAAGAAAAAACGGCTACATCACCCTGGGCTGCTTCAACAACCCCACCAAGATCAACGAGACCGTGCTGGAAAAATGGGCCGGCATCATGCAGGCATTGCCCAATTCACGGCTTTTCCTGAAAGGCGGCGCCTACGATAGCGCCGCCCTGCGCCGGCGCGTGCAGGAATTCATGCAAGGCTACGGTATCGCCGCCGAGCGCCTGCGGCTGGAAGGCCAGTCCAAGCACTATCAGTTGCTCGCTTGTTATAACGACGTCGACGTGGCGCTGGACCCCTGGCCCTATTCTGGCGGCCTGACTACCTGCGAAGCCCTGCTCATGGGCGTGCCCGTGGTCACGCTGCCCGGCCCCACGTTTGCCGGCCGCCACTCGGCCACCCACGTGGCCAACGCCGGCCTCCCCGAGCTGGTGGCCGAAGATTGGGATCAATATCAGTCTTGCGTGCTGGCGCTGGCATCCGATCTGGACAATATGTCCACGCTGCGCAGCAGCCTGCGCAAAATCCTGCTCGACTCGCCCGTATGCGACGGTCCGCGCTATGCCAGGCACCTGGCCACCGCCCTGAGGGCCATCTGGCAGCGCTATTGCGAAGGCATGCCGCGCGCATCCCTGGTGTTCACGGCTGACGGCAAGCCCTGGTTCGAAGACGGCGACGCGCCCATGGACGTGGTCGAACCGAGCTCGGCCGCGCAGATGCCTGCTGCCGGCGGCAAGGATTTTCAGTTCCAGCTGCGCGGCAAGATCGTCACGCTGGACCATGGCGGCGCCTTCGTCGGCACCGAGATATCGCGCAATCTGAGCAATCTGGGCGGCCTGATCACTGTCGCCATCGACCCGGCCCACGCGCTGCATGGGCGCGAACAAACGCTGTGGGGCCGGCTGATACAGCACCATTACCACCATGTGGCCCTGGGCGACGGCACGCCCGCCACGCTGCATCTGTGCGAGGACAACGCCTATAGCGGTACCCTCGCCCCGCTGCCCGCGTCCCGGCAGCTGCCAGCCCTGCGGCAAGCCACCGGCGTGCGCAGCACGCAGGTCATTCCTACGACACGCCTGGACGACCTCACCGGTCTGGAAAAGCTCGACTGGATGATCCTGGATGGCGCCAACGACAACGCGGCCATCTTGCGGCATGCGCAAAGATTGTTGCCTCACGTCCTGGTCGTCCAGGCGCAGACGCTGCTGGTCGAGGTGTTCGAGAACCAGACAGACGCAGCCGGCTTGAGCACGCTGCTGGCGCCTCACGGATTCGAATTGCTACGCGCCAACCGGCCCCATCAAGTAGGCCGGCCGCAGGAGATGACCAAAAACGCCGTCTTCGTGCCGAATGCGGCGCGCATTGCAGGCATGAACGACGACCAGCGCTGGAAGCTGGCCTTTTTGCTGCACTCGGCCTATCAGGCGACGGAGTTGGCGTACCAGGTCTTGCTGCAGACGGACCGGAACGTGGCCGAGCGGTATCTGGCCGCCAACGGCGCCGAGCCCCCTCTCAGCGGCGGCTCCGCCCTGGCGCAGACCGCCGACCGTCGCGTAGCCCCAGGACCGCTGATCTCAGTCATCGTCACCACCTACAACATCGAGAAATACATCGCACGCTGCCTGGACAGCGTCGTCGGCCAGACCTATCAGAACCTGGAGATCATCGTCGTGGACGATGCCTCGTCAGACTCGACCCGAAGCATCATTGCCCAATACGCAGCCCGCGACAACCGGATCGTCGTCGTCCAATTCGAGCAGAATTCTCCGGGCGGCGTAGGCACTCCGGCCAATGCCGGCATGCAAATCGCCAAGGGCGATTACATCGGCTTCGTGGATGGAGACGACTGGTGCGAACCCGACATGTTCGAGAGCCTTTACACGGCTGCGGCCCAGGCGGATGCGCAGGTGGCGATAGGCGACTTCCAGCTTTATGAAGACGAGCAAGGGCAATACCAGGAGGCCTATGACAAACGCGCCTGGCGGAACCCGGCAATACGGCTCGGCGAACGCCTGACGGAACCGGCGGCGCGAATGACGCTGCTGGACTTCAGTCCCGTTCCGTGGCGCAAGCTGTACAGAAAAGACCTGATCGCCGACCCGGACATGAGATTTCCCGAGGGTGACTATTTTTTCGAGGACAACCCGTTTCACTGGTTCTGCATACTGAAGGCCCAGTCTTTCGTCTGCATCGACAAGGTGCTTTGCTACCACAGGACGAACCGTGCAGGGCAGACCACGGCCTCGAGTGCCATGCGTTGGCTGGCCATGTTCCGGCACCATGAAACCATGCTGGCTTTTCTCAAGCGCAATCATCTCTACGACGCATACGGCGGCAAGCTCATCAGCTGGATCATGAGCTACAGCCTCTCGTTCTTCGACTGGCTCGAAGCCCCTCACCACGGACTGCTGAGTTCGGAAATTCACAGCATGCTCTCCTCTCATGATCCGGCCCGCGTCAAGATGCTGGCCGGCGCAGTTCCGCCCGACTCGAAAATCGCCCTGATTGCGCAGCAGGTGCTTCATGCATGAAGCCGTGCGATTTCATCAAACCGAAGCACGGAGCCTGACGCCTTGAGCAAAACCGTTCTCATCGTCGGCGCCGGGCTATCCGGCGCCGTCATCGCGCGCCAGCTTGTCCAGGCCGGGCATCGCTCGGTCATCGTCGAACAGCGCGACCATATCGCGGGCAACTGCCACACCCGCCGGGACGACGCGACCGGTGTGATGGTGCACGTATACGGCCCGCACATCTTTCACACCGACGATGAGGAAGTCTGGCGCTACGTCAACGGGTTCGAGCGCTTCATGCCCTACGTCAACCGGGTCAAGACGACCTCGGGCGGCAAGGTCTATCTGCTGCCCATCAACCTGCACACGATCAATCAGTTTTTCGGCAAGACCCTGCGCCCCGACGAGGCCCGCGCGTTCATTGCCTCGCTGTCGGAAGGCACCGCGGACGAACCTCGCACTTTCGAGGAGCAGGCGCTCAAATTCGTAGGGCGCGACCTCTACGAGGCTTTTCTCAAGGGATATACCGTCAAGCAATGGGGCTGCGCGCCCGACCAGCTACCGGCCAGCATCCTCAAGCGCCTGCCGGTACGCTTTACCTACGACGACAATTATTTCTTCCACCGCTTTCAGGGCATGCCCGAAAACGGCTACAGCGCCATGATCGGCAAGATACTGGATCACCCCGCCATCGACGTGCGCCTGAACACGCGCTTCGACAAGCAGGCGGCCGCGGCGTCAGGCTATGACCACGTGTTCTATTCCGGACCGCTCGACGAATACTACGGCCATGAGCTCGGACGGCTGGGCTATCGGACGCTGGACTTCGAGGCCTTCCAGTACGACGGCGATTATCAGGGCTGTGCGGTGATGAACTATGCCGACACCGACGTACCCTACACCCGAATCACCGAACACAAGCATTTCTCGCCGTGGGAACAGCATGAGAAAAGCCTTTGCTATCGCGAGTATTCCCGCGCCTGCGAACCTGCCGATATTCCTTATTATCCGATCCGGCTCAGCCAGGAACAGGCCATGCTGAGCCGCTATGTCGAGCGCGCCCGGCAGGAAAAGAACCTGACCTTCGTCGGCCGCCTGGGCACCTATCGCTATCTGGACATGGACGTGACGATACGCGAGGCGCTGGATACCGCGAAGCAGTATCTGTCGGGGGCGCCGATGCCCGCCTTCTGCGTTGCCATGTAAATCGAATCGGAGTACTCCTGATGAAAGCGGTCATTCTCGCCGGCGGTCTGGGAACGCGGATCATGGAAGAGTCGGTGCTCAAGCCCAAACCGATGATAGAGATCGGCGGCAAGCCCATTCTCTGGCACATCATGAAAATGTATTCGGCCCACCAGATCAATGATTTCGTGATCTGCTGCGGCTACAAGGGCTATCTCATCAAGGAATACTTCGCCAACTACTTCCTGCACATGTCGGACATCACCATCGACATGCAGAACAACAAGATGGAAGTGCACCGGCACTATGCGGAGCCGTGGCGCGTGACGCTCGTCGATACCGGCGAGCACACCATGACGGGAGGCCGCCTCAAACGGGTGGCGCGCCACCTGGAGGGCGACGAGGCGTTCTGCATGACCTACGGCGACGGCGTCAGCGACGTCGATATCACCGAGCTGGTCGCCTTTCACCGCAGCCACGGCCTGCAAGCCACCGTCACGGCCACCTACCCGCCCGGACGCTTCGGCGCGATCGACATCCAGGACGACCAGCGGGTGCGTTCGTTCAAGGAAAAGCCGCGCGGGGACGGCGGCTTGATCAACGGCGGCTTTTTCGTGCTGTCGCCCAAAGTGCTCGATTTGATCGCCGGCGACGAAACCACCTGGGAAAACGAGCCGATCGAGCAGTTGGCGGCTGCAGGCCAGCTCAAAGCCTATTCGCATGGCGGGTTCTGGCAGTGCATGGACACCTTGCGCGACAAGACGCTGCTCGAGAACCATTGGAACAACGGCACGGCGCCTTGGAAAACCTGGGACTGAAATGCTGACGGAAACCTACAAGGGCAAGAAAGTCTTTATCACAGGACACACGGGTTTCAAGGGGTCCTGGCTAAGCACTTGGCTGCTCAAAACGGGCGCGATCGTCTGCGGCTTTTCCGATCGCATTCCGACCCAACCCTCGGCTTTCGAAGTACTGGATCTCGAATCGCGCATCGACCACCGTGTCGGCGATATCCGCGACATCGCCGCCCTGAGGCAGGCGCTCGAAGCGTTCGAACCCGATTTCGTATTTCATCTCGCGGCGCAGTCGCTGGTGTCGGTGTCGTACCAGAACCCTGTAGACACGATCACGACCAACGTCGTGGGAACCGTCAACGTACTCGAAGCCCTGCGCCAGTGGAATGGCCCCTGCACCGCAGTGCTCATCACCTCGGACAAATGCTACGAGAACGTCGAATGGGTCTGGGGCTACAAAGAAACCGACCATCTGGGCGGGCGCGATATCTACAGCGGCAGCAAAGGCGCTGCGGAGGTGGTGATTCACGCCTACTATCACTCGTTCTTTACCCGCCCCGACAACCGCGTGCGGCTGGCGACGGCACGCGCGGGCAACGTGATCGGCGGCGGCGACTGGGCGGCGGACAGAATCGTGGCCGATTGCGTCAGGAGCTGGTCTCGCGGCGAGCCGGTGGAGATTCGCAGCCCGTCTGCCACGCGCCCCTGGCAGCACGTGCTGGAGCCGCTGAGCGGCTATCTGGCGCTGGCCGCGGCGCTCGCGCACAGAGACGATCTGCGCGGCGAATCGTTCAACTTCGGCCCGCGCGCCGAACAGAACCACACCGTGCTGCAGCTGCTCGGCGATTTGAGCAAGCACTGGAACTTTGCATCCCCGGACCAGGCCTACAAGGTCACGGACCAGATTCCCTTTCATGAAGCGGGCCTGCTCAAGCTTAACTGCGACAAGGCGCTGTTTCATCTGCGCTGGGAGGCAAGCCTGGACTATAGGGAATGCGTGGACATGGTCGGACAGTGGTATCACGCCTACTATCGGGAAGGCATCGATATGTACGCGCTGACATTGAAGCAGATCGGCGCGTATGAAGAAAAAGCGCGCGCGCGAGGGGTGCCATGGTCGCGCTGAAAGAACCCGTGCTGCTGACCCCGCTGCGGCGCATCTCTCATCCCAAGGGCGACGTGCTGCATGCCATGAAGCGCAGCGATCCCGGCTTCGCCGATTTTGGCGAGGCCTACTTCAGCACCGTGCTGCCCGGTGAAACCAAGGGTTGGAAGTGCCATCGGATCATGCAATTGAACCTCGTCGTGCCGATCGGCATGGTGCGCTTTCACGTGCATGATGCCGAAACAGGAAAGACCGTACGCTACGACATCGGCAGCGATCACTATGCACGCCTGACCGTGCCCGCGGGCTATTGGGTGGCCTTCGGCGGCATCAGCGACGCGCCCAGCCTGCTGCTGAATCTGGCCAGCATCGAGCACGATCCCGACGAAGCGCAGTCCGTGTCGCTCGAAACTTATCCCCTGGAATGACGATGGAACAGATCGACGTCCTCATACTCGGCGCCGGCGTCGCGGGCCTGGGCGCCGCCTTGCGCTGCCGCGAAATGAACCGCCGCGCCGTGATCCTAGAAGCCCGCGATTCCGCGGGGGGATTGCTGGACAATTTCGTGATCGATGGCTTTCGCTTCGACCATGCAGTCCATCTCAGTTTTGCGAAAGAACCCAAGGTCAGGGAAATCTTCGATCGCACCCCCTACCTGACCCACCCTGCCGACTCCACCTGCTTCGACCAGGGAACCTGGTTCAAGCATCCGGTCCAGAACAATCTGGTCCCGCTGCCGGCGCAGGAAAAGGTGGCGTTGATCGAGTCCTTCCTCGGACGCCGCGACACCATGGACGAGGACAATTACGAAAACTGGCTGCGCCATCAGTACGGTGATGCGATCGCAGAACGCTATCCCCTGCGCTACACGCGCAAGTACTGGGCCAGCGAAGCGGCCCGCTTGTCCACCACGTGGATCGGCGATCGCATGCGCCGCGCGCAGTTGGACGAGATCCTGTACGGCGCCTTCACCGACGACACGCCCAACCACTACTACACCAAGGAAATGCGTTATCCGGTAGAGGGCGGCTACAAGGCTTTCATCCAACCCTTGATCGCCGAAGCCGAGATTCGCCTGGGCCGCAAGGTCGTGCGCATCGACCCACGCCAGCGCGTCGTGCGCTGCGCCAACGGCGACGAAATCCAATACGGCCAACTGGTCAGCACCCTACCCTTGCCCGTCATCACGACCTTGCTCGAAGACGTGCCGGCCGCCGTGAGCGAAGCGGCCCGGAATCTGGTCGCCAGCTCGATCGACCTGGTCTCTGTGGGCTTTCGCAGGAACGTCGTGCGCGATCTGTGGTTCTACATCTATGACGAGGACATTCTGGCGAGCCGAGCCTACGCGCCGTCGATCAAGTCGCCAAACAATGCTCCCCCAGGCTGCAGCTCGCTGCAATTCGAGGCCTACAGCCGTGGCCCTCAGTCTCAATTCGATGCCGATACGCTGAAAGAAAACACCGCCTATGCCCTGCAAAAAATGGGCATAGGCACGGCCGACGACATCCTGTTCATCGACCATCGCCACGTGCCCTACGGCAACGTCATTTTCGACATCGGCATGGAAGACCATCGCGAGATCGTGCGCCGGCATCTGCTCGAGCTGGGCATCGCAAGCCGGGGCCGCTTTGGCGAATGGGATTATCTCTGGAGCAATCAGAGCCTGTTGAGCGGCTATCACTGGCCGGAAGCGCTGTAAGGAATCAACAATGAGTCACCGCATCGATCCCGATTTTCTGATGAGCCACGCCTGGCGGTTTTCGCGCGGTGACGGAAGCCTGGTTGCGCCCATCCTGCGCCTGCTGCCGCGCGGCATCGTCGGCGGCTACATCCATCCTTCGGAAAGATCGTGGGAGATGCGCGGCGACCACGTCGCCCTGCTCAATGCCAACGACGTGGCCACGACACTGTTTTCCCAGGCACAATACGATGAATCGGGCCTGGTCAAATTGACGGGCACGTTTCTCGGCGATGGAAAAACCGTGCATGTGCTCGACCGCGTCAAGATGCCTTCCGGCGCGGACCTGGGCCAGCAGTCGCAACTGGAACCCGTCGAATTTCTCCGAGCTCCGGCGGGCGGTTCCTCCAGGCGCAACCTGATCGTGCTGCGCGCCAATGAAAACTCGGTGCACACAGAATGGCCGCAAGACATCCCCAGCACCGAAAGAAACTGGGATCTTTGCATCAGCTGGTACGGCAAGAGCGCGCCGCCGGCCGACCTGGCTTGTGAGTATCTGACCTGGCAGCCTGAGGACCGGAAATTCGGCGCCATTCATGCGCTCTTCCTGCACGACGGCCCGTTGTGGCAATACGACCGGTTCTGGTTGGCGGACGACGATTTGCTGCTGTCTTGGGCCGTCATCAATCGGATGTTCGCCATATTCCGCCGGCACGATTTCGATCTGGCGCAGCCCTCGCTCGCCGCGTCGGGACACATCACCCATCCCGTCACGCGCCAGCATCCCGACTATTCGCTGCGCTATACCAACTTCGTCGAAGGCATGTGCCCGATTCTCTCGCGCGAAACCCTGAGGCTGTGCCTGCCCATGATGTACGGATCGATCTCGGGCTGGGGGCTCGACAATATCTGGCCCCAGCTGCTGGGCTGCATCGCCACCAAGATGGCCATCATCGACGAAGTCGCTGCGATCCATACCCGGCCTTTCGGAACGGGGACCAACTACAACATGAGCAAGGCCCAGCTCGAGTGCGATCAATTGCGCGCGCTTTATGGGGCGCCGCTGAATTTCGAGGCTTGCGGAGTCCTGATCAAGGGGCTTACGCCGGTTTGATCCGGCGTATCGGGAAACTCTACTGTTCGAACATCGATGAAACCCTCCGTGCTCCTCACCGGCGGACTCGGCTACGTAGGCGGCCGGGTGGCGTTGGCGCTCGTGCAAGCCGGATACGAAGTGCGCTGCGGCTCGCGCCGGCAGGGAACGACGGCCCCTGCGTGGCTGCCTGCCCTGCAGATGGCGCACCTGGAATGGGACTCGGACGATACGCTGGCGCAGGCATGCCAGGGCGTTGATGCCGTCATTCATCTCGCGGCCGCGAACGAGATCGAATCGGCACGAGACCCCATCGAGGCCTTGCGGATGAATGGCCTGGCCAGCCTGCGTCTGCTCGAAGCGGCGAGGCGCTCGAACGTGCGGCGCTTTATCTATTTCTCGACGGCCCATGTCTATGGGTCTCCGCTGCAAGGGGAAATCACCGAGGCCAGCCTGCCCCGTCCTGTCCATCCCTATGCGATCACGCACAAGGTCGCGGAAGACTTCGTGCTGGCCGCGCACGACCAGGCGCAGATAGAAGGCATCGTTGTGCGCCTCTCCAATGGTTTCGGCGCGCCGGCCACGCCCGACGTCGACCGTTGGACGCTGCTGGTCAACGATCTGTGCAGGCAGGCCGTCGTCACCGGGGCGCTCAAGCTCAATAGCGCAGGGACTCAGCTGCGGGACTTCATCACGCTGGGCGACGTCGCCGACGCGGTCGTGCACCTGATGCGGCTCGACGCGCCGCGGATAGGCAATGGCTTGTTCAACTTGGGAAGCGGGAACTCGGTTTCGATTCTTGCGATGACCGAACGCGTCGCTGCACGCTGGCGCGCGCTGACCCATGGCGATATTTCAATCACCTGCCCTTCGAACGATCGCAGCCCCGCGCCGTCGTTGATCTACCGCTGCGACAAACTGGCCGGGACGGGATACGCGCCGACCAACCAAATCGATCTCGAAATAGACAATACTTTGCGGCTGTGCCTGGATGCATTCCGGAAATAACGCCGACCATTAAGGGAAAAAGATGGAAGCACTGCTTGAGAAAAAATACAAGGACATCCTGGCACAGGTCCGTCATCCGAATCAGCGTTCGTGGATACTCTTCGGCGGCGCGTCGGCGTACGGCGACATGGCGCTGCTCTGCTCGCTTGCGCAAGCCTTCGTCAAAACCCACGGACACGCGATCACGATCGTCCTCTCTCCCGACCAAGTTCCCCTCGTGCAGATGTATCCCCACCGATTTCTGGCGGCGCATACGGCGGAACGCCACGTCATGCTCGACATGGTCCATCATTATGTGGATCCCCTGGCTTTCGATCTCGACATGCCAATCTGCACGCACTCGTTCGATATCGGCGATGGCCGCAGCGACAGCCTGATGTATCTCTACAAGTATCCCGGGCGCGGCGGCCTGAATCTGACGGACCTCTACCGCTACTTCCTGCGCTTGCCGTGGGACGCGCGGATCGAGCGCCCCATCGTGCCCGCCGAATGGAATGCCGAAGCGGCGCAGATCGCCCAGCAGATCGGCATGCCCAAGGGCAAATCGGCCATCCTGTTTCCGTCCAACAACTCGGAACATCCCCAGTTTCCCGATATTTTCTGGGAGACGGTCGCCGCGCGCTTGACTCGACGCGGGCTAAAGGTGTTCACCAACATGAAAAGCGGCAAGTTCCAGCCCAAGACCATGCCCATCGCCGGTACGACTCCCATCGATGTGCCCAGGCATCTGGCCATACCGCTAGTGGACTACGCAGGCCGCACGGTGTGCAGCACAAACGGCATGCAATTCTCCATCATGCTGGGCGCACGGTTCAGGCAGATGACCGTGGTCATGCCGATAGCGAAGAACTTCACCGTTCATATGCAAAACGGCCGGCCGTACGACCAGACCGGATTCATGGCCCAGTATATGTACCCGGAACTCGTCTGCGACGTGCCGTTCGAGGAATTCAGCGTGCCGCATGACGGAACCGACCAGGAATTGATCGATGTGGCGATCGCCATCGCAGACGACGCCTTCGATCATCCCAATTGCGTCAAACGCCTGGGCGACAGCGGACGGCTGTATATCGAAGAACAGGGGGCCTGGCTGCGCGAGCTGATCGAGCCGCCGCCAGCGATTCAATAATCGCCGGCAGCGAGCACAGTCATTCAGCACTCATCACTATTCAACGGAAAGTCTCCATGAACGTCATTCTGGAAAAAGAATATAAGCACCTTCTGGAACAAATACGGGACCCGGATCGCCGCTCTTGGATTTTTCTGAACGCCGCGTCGATCGGTGACACGGCGGCTGTTTGCGCGATTGCACAAGCCTTCCTAAAACAACATGGTCATAGCATAACGATAGTAGTTCCGCCTGATCATGTTGCCATCACGCAGATGTATCCGAACCGCTTTCGAAGAGTTCACACAGCCGAGCGCAGCCTGGTGAATATGGTCGCCAACAAATATTTGGATCCTGTGCGCTTTGAAATAGACGTGCCGATCTACCCGCATCCCTATGTTCAGGGCGATTGTCGTTTGCATGAGCTGCTCAACCTCTGCAAATACCCTGGCCGCGGCGGCATGTCGCAAACCGATATGATCCGCCACCTGCTCCGACTGCCGTGGGACGCTCAGTTCGAGCGTCCAACCGTGCCCGCGCAATGGGACGCCGAGGCCGAGCAAATAGCGCGCCAAATAGGCTTGGTCAAAGACGAGTCAGTCATCTTATTTCCCGCCAATAATTCGCCACATCCGCAATTTCCAGATGTATTCTGGGAGACTGTCGCAGCACGCCTGACACAGCGTGGCCTCAAGGTATTTTGCAATATGCGTGGGGGAACCTATCGCCCCGATACCATGCCCATTGCCGGCACCACTCCGATCGACGTTCAAATGCATCAAGCCTTGTCGCTCGTGAATTACGCGGGTCGCATTGTCTCCAGCGCGACGGGCATGCAGCTGCTTGTACTCATGGGGGGACGCTTCAAGCAAATGACCGTGACCATGCCTATTTCGAAGACGGTCGAATTTCGCATGAATCAGCGCCAATATCACTCGACCGCCTTTATGGCTCAGTACATATATCCGGAATTCCTACCCGGAGTGCCATTCGCGGAGTTCAGCGTTCCCTACGACGGAACCCCGCAGGAATTGAAGGAAATAGCAATCGCTATCGCTGACGACGCGTTCGATCATCAAAGCTGCGTCAAGCGTATGGGCACCAACGGACGAACCTTTCTCGAGGAACAGGACATCTGGCTGCGTCAACTGATGGCGCCGCTGCCGGAGAATACTTGAAACCCAAACTCGCCATGCTCTTTCCTGCTGACCAACTACTGTCCAATCATGACTGACACTTCCACTCAATATTCGAAAGTATCCTTCTCGCTTGAGGGTGAGGACTTGATTCTCGCGTCCCTGCTGCGCAATGTCGAGCGTGGCGTCTATATTGAGGTGGGTGCGAATCATCCCACGCGAATCAGCAATACTTATCGCTTTTATCAGATGGGGTGGACAGGTCTTGCCATTGATGGCAACGATGTCTTTGCACCGATGTGGGCTGCGCAGCGTCCCAACGACGTGTTCGTACAGGCACTAGTGTCGGATGCCGTCAAGGAAGCCGAGTTTCTTGTGTTTCCTGACGACACGATAAGTACGATGGACACACAAACCAGCAAACGCTACGCGAGCCGGTTCGAGAGCAAAGATATCGAGGTCCGGCACGTTAAGACCACTACGCTCGAAGCCCTGCGCGCATCCTACCTACCCGAAGGCGAGATTCATCTGCTTTCCGTCGATGTCGAAGGCGAGGATCTCAACGTACTAAAAGGCGGCAATCTCGGCTTAATGAGGCCCGGCGTCGTGGTCGTTGAAACCAAGAACTGCTCACTTTATCAGGTGCTCGAAAGCGATATTGTTCGCTATATGACCGGAATCGGCTATCGCCTGGTTGCCAAGACTCCACTCGATGCGTTCTTCGTGTGGCCAGACAAACCTTTTCTGAGCTGGATACCGAAATCGCTGCTAGCGGGAGGATAACTCCTGGTGTCCAAGTCACTGAAGCACGGCCAATGCCGACCTAAGGTGCCTTAAAAGATATTATTTTCTCGCTGGATTTTTTCTGCTTGTGATTACTATCAGCTAAGCGAACATAAATCTCGGGAGTTTCGACCTATTCAACGACGACCATCGCAGGCGATGGCTGCAGCGTTACCCGACTGCCGAAATGGCGCGCCCGCCTCAAAAGATACGAGTGGGTTGACCGTCAATACATCAGAGTCCACGAAAAAATGACAGACACATCCATTCCCGTAAGCGACGATCTGATCCAACTACTGGAGTCCGGAAATCGCCAGAACATTCTGGAAGCCGGACATAGGTTCATCAGAGAGAGCCGGCGCGCCGAAGCGATAGCCTGCTTCGGCAAGCTCGCACAAGATAGAGACGATCCGAATTCGCGTTTCATTTATGCCCAACTGATCGACGACGGCACTCACAAGCAACTGGCAGCATCGCGCGACCTGGTGTTGTCCATTCTCGACGACTACCCGGTGCTATTCGAAAATCCTAGTGAAACCAACTGTTATCTGGTTCGTTACGCTGCCCAACGCTGCGGCTGGGTAGGACCACAGGAGAAGGCCGCTGAGCTGTTTCGCAAACTTGCCGCCATGTCGAACAATGCCGGCGACTATTATTCTCTTAGCGAAAGTCTGTCGCACATCACCAATGCGCCCAATTCCTTGCCTGATTCAATCGCTGCGTTGGAAAAAGCCATCGAGCTAGACCCCGCAACCTACGACACCGACATCAATCGCGACAGCATTCGAATAGGGCGGGCAGCGCTGGCCCAAGCCGCCACCGAAGCCGCATCACAGCGGCGCAAGAAGATCGGGCGGTATCCACTGACCGAGGATTTCCGCGGCGATTTGTCGGAACTGATTACGAAGCACATCGCATTTGATCTTCGCAGTGAAGCCAAATTCATTAGCAAGTCGACGCGCTTTTTCACCATGGGCTCGTGCTTTGCCCGCAATATCTCCGCGGCACTCAATAAGAATGGCTTCAACAGCACGCATATGGAGATCTCTGAATATATCAATACGACGTATGCGAACAGGGCTTTTGTCGACTGGCTCTCCACGGGAAAGACCGATGTCGCCATCAGCGAACGAATTCAGGAACTGCTACCGCCGGGATGGAGCGCCGAAAGCACGCTGGAGAAAATTCGCAACACTGACGTTTTTATTCTCACACTCGGCGTAGCCCCAGCCTTCTTTGACAAAATCACTGGTGCCTTTGTGTTGCCTCGACCAACGTCGCTAAACTCGCGGGTACTGGGCGAGAAATACGAATACCGCACCACTACAGTCCAGGAAAATGTCGATAACGTACTTTATCTGATCGATTTCGTGCGCCGTCAGGCACCGAATGCGAAGGTGGTGGTCACGGTGTCGCCGGTGCCACTGATAGCCTCCTTTGAATTCGAATCATGCGTGGTAGCCGACTGTCTCTCCAAGAGCACCATGCGTCTGGTGGCTCACCAGGTGGTGAACCAATCGAACCTCAAAAATATCATTTACTGGCCCTCATTCGAAGTTTTCCGCTGGGGCGGTTCCAATGCCAGCGATTTCTATGCAGCCGACGACGGCGCCGCCTGGCATGTGTCGGAAGAGAAAGTCAACGCCACCATTGGTGCCTTTATCGACATGTTCAACGCCTGAATTTTGCTCCCGCGAACTTGGCCCGTTGCCGCAAAAAAAGGCCGAGGTCACCGGCCCGGTATTCAATGCCCGATGCCCGAGGCTATCAGACTGGTGTGGATCTGTCGTTCATCCAACAACTCTCAGTTCAGGCAGAGGAATGACAAATTTTCCTCCTTCATCGAGGAAGCGCTGGTGCCGCTTCATAATCGGCTCGGCATAATTCCATGCCAGAATCACGACATAGTCAGGCCTGCGCGAATAGAGCACGTCGGATGCGAGCACAGGAACATGGCAGTACGGAGCAAACAGTCCGTCCTTGGCCGGATTGTCGTCTGCGATGAATGCAAGGTGACCCGGCAGGTCAAATTGCCATATCAGCGTTGTAACGGTCGTCGATGCGCCATAGCCGGCAACAGTCTTCCCTTGAGCGCGAGCATCGGCAAGTAATGCATCCAGTGCAATCTTGCGTTGTTCGATTTGATCAGAGTAATTTTTATATAGCTCGAGTCGATTGAATCCGCGTCGAAGCTCATCTTCAATCATTGACGGAATGATATCCGCCACGGGGTGTATGCCTTCGTTTTTCCGCTGCGCGAACGCGCGAATCGAACCGCCCTTCGAATCAACACGTTCAACGTTGAACAGTTGCATACCAAGTTGATCGAAAAAGCGCGCTAGCGGCGCTATCGAATGATAGGAAACATGCTCGTGATACACCGTGTCGAACAGAAACCGATCCACGATATCTGGCAAGTAAGAGACTTCAAAAACAAACACACCGTTGGGCGCAAGCATGGTATGAATCCCACGCACAATATCTGCCAGATCGTCGGCATGGGCGAACATGTTATTGGCCGAAACGATCGAAGCCTGGCCATGCTCTTCACGCAATCGTGCCGCTAGTTGAGAACCAAAGAATTCTGGAATGGTCGGAATCCCGCGTGCGGTTGCTGCTTTCGCAATATCACGCGCGGGATCAACGCCGAGCACGTTCATTCCAAGCGCTTTGAAAAAACTCAGCAGTGAACCGTCGTTGCTGCCGATATCGAGCACAAATGCACCGGCCGGGACCTCGAAGGCATGAACTACGTCTTGCGCATACTTCCTGTAGTGCTCAACCAATCCCAGTGAGCTTGATGTTTTGTACGTGTACTCACGAAACAAGACGGTAGGATCCACGACATCGATGTTCTGTACATGCCCACAATCCATGCAGAGATAGAGATCGAGTGGATAGAGTTCCTGCTTTTCGGCGAGACGATCAGCGGGAACGTAGTGGTCTCCAATTGGCGACGCCTGCATGGGCACCGCCAGTTCAAGCTTCGAGTTGTTACACAGACGGCAATGCGTCCGACGAGTGATATTTTTGAGCGTGTTTTGCATCGAAATCTCCTGCCCGATTTAAATATTCTTGAGCCTACGTGCCAGCGTTTCGGGCCATACGAGCGAAAGTCCACCGTCGACATAGATATTTTGCCCATTCACGAACGAAGCGGCAGGACTGCACAGAAAGGTAATGACATTGGCGCTGTCTTCGGCCGTCGCCATGCGGCGCAGCGGCACGATATCTTCGTACAGGGCAAGCACATCCTCATTTTTCAAGTAGAAATCTTTTGATTCTTCCTTGAGATAGGTAAATGGCGTCACGGTATTGAATCGGATTCCTTTTCGACCCAAATTGACCGCATAGTATCGAGCCATATGGTTCATGCCCGCCTTGCCCAAGTAGTAGCCGATATCCTGGCCATCGCCGATTCGCTCGCTGAAGACCGAACCAACAAATGCGACCGCGCAGTCTTCCTGCACTGCAAACGCATCCTGCAATTGTTCGATCACCCGCTTGGACGCGGTGAGGCTCACTTCGATTTCTCCGACCCATGTGTCACCGCCGCCGCGATGGCGTTGACAAAATACAAGATACGATGGCGCACCATGCTGATTGACCGCAGCGGCAAGCGCCTTGCAAGTTGCGTCGCCGTCGGTAATATCCACCGAAAAATGAGCGATCTTTTCGCCGAGATCACCCGAGGGCGGCACTGTCCTGCTTAAAATCGAAACCGTGTCGCCACGCGCGGCGAACTGCCGGGCCACAACGCGGCCGAGTCCTTTACTGCCGCCGAATACGATGGAGTGAGTCATCTTCCTTCATGTTCCTTGGCGGCTTGCCAGTATTGCACGACACGGCGCTCGAGTTCTTTGTTCCAGATTTCTACCGCAGTATCGTCCTCCTCATTCGGCGCAAATTCTGCCAATACCGTAGCACCGGGAACGAAAGGCCCATTCGTGACCTCTTGGAAAACCAGAAATTCACTGCGAATGTACAAGGTATGGAAACGTTCGTCGGACAGGCGATAGAAAAAGGGCTTTTTACTGGAAATGTCACCGAGCTCGATGATGTCGGTCACGTCGCCTTCGCCGTCGAACATCACGATATCGACCTCACCTTCAATGATATGAAACGACTCGCTCTTGTCATGGTGCCGATGCGGGTGAATGTAGCTATCGGATGCGGCGACGATAACCATTTCATGCAACGGATTTTCATTAGAGGGATGCGCGCAAATGCGCGCGCGGCGCCGATTGCTCGTCGTGGCTTGATTTTTGAGAAATGCGATTTCAGCCGGGCCGATTCGTGAAAACGCGTCGGTCGAGAAAAACACCTCGTGGCTGACTTGTCGCAGTCTGAGTGACATGCTTCAAGCTCCTATGTACGCAATGGAACTTTGGGTAAAAATCGAACGGAATATGCCGCCACGCACCAGATAATCATGCTTTGCCGCGATGATCCCCTTCTCGCTCTCCGGGCTCAAAGACAGCAGGCACAGATCGATTTTCTCGTCGAGCAGGATGGAAGACGAGCGAATAATCAGGCCGGAACCGGGCATACGCATGCCCAACTTGTTCGGATTGTCATCGATCACGCATTCAACGAGATCGGCGAGTTCGAAGAAATTGAGAAACTTCGCGGCGAGATGACCGGCACCAAACACAACTACCCTCTTCCCTTCTTGCCGCAATTTTTCGAGATCGCCTCGTACTCTCGCACGTATTTGCGCAAATTTCGCCGCGAACTGGGATCCAAGGTCGAGATCCGGATAGAGCGGTTGGTATTCGGCTGTGTTTCCCGCTATTGGTCGTGTGATTGCAACCAACGAATCCTCCAGCTGAGAGGGGTAGGCGAACGATTCAACGGGCGATAATGATGCTGAGGTCAACAGGCGGTTCAGCGTTGCAAGGGTAAAGTACGAAATGTGCTCTTCCCAGATGAACGTATAGTCGCACGCACCAAGAAATTTCGTACATCCCGGGGTTTCAAGCACGATGAAACCATTGGGGCTGACGAGTTTCTTGAGCGCCTCCAAAAACTCACGCGGCGCATGCGCATGATCGAGCACGCGGCGGACGAACAGCACGTCGGCAAGCCCCCGGCGCTGGGCTAACTGCGCCGCGAGCGCCGGTGTCATCACGCTCTGAATCGTTTCCAAACCTGCCATCGGGTCGGTGATCCCGAGGTCCGACGTGGTTTCATAGCGATAAATATTCTCGAAACCTAGTCGTTTAAAGCGAAAGAGCGTCGAGTCGTCTTGATAGGTCAATCCGACGATCCGGCTGTTCGCATCCAGATCGAGGGTCTTGATCAACCGATCGACCATAGTGTCGAGATGATTTTCCGGTTCGTTGTAGCTGATCCATGAGTAGTGAGATCGAACCATATCGATCGGCATGGGATCGACGAGTTGCACCAATCCGCACGATGCACATTGACCCAGTGTAAGTTTATGCGCGTCGCACTGCTGGTCGGCATCGGTGTAGAAGCGATTGCTTGGCGGTTGACTGCCGAGTTCAAGCAAATTTCTAACGGCTTTTCTTTGGCAACCTATACAGGCCTCGGAAAGCGCATTCGCGCGCGCATAGGTTTCCGGCGTACCAATATCGATCAGCGTGCCGTGATTTTCCCACGCGCATATCTTGCCGATCAGCGCCGGCAGCACTTGCATACTGAAATCGGTGATTTCAGATTCCTTGCCGCGCAGCTGCGCAAGCAATTCGGCGGAAAGAATATAAACGGCGCCATTGGCGAGATTGCCGCTCGGGTTAGGCTGCTTTTCCTCGAAACGCATGACGACGTTGTCCGCGCCGAGCGTCACGATGCCGCACGACGAGGGATTGTCCGTGCGAAACGTCATCATGCTCATCAGACAATGCGGCGGCCGGTTCCGGTGCGCCTGGATAAACGCCTCAAAATCGGCGAGACAATAGTTGTCGGCGTGGATCAACAGACCATCTTCATCGCCGAAAAAATCCAAATTAGAAATCAATGTTCCCGCCGTGCCCAACAGCACCGGCTCATGGACAACCTCGATCTGCTCCCGATAGGGATTTTGCTCGATGAATGATTCGACCTGTTCCGACAAATAGTGCGTATTAACCAGAAATGGGCCACAACCCGCGGCAGCCAGGCTGCGTAACCAAATGCCCAGTAGAGGTTCGCCATGGATCGGCACGAGGCACTTGGGCGTGGTGTCGGTCAAAGGCCGCAGACGCGTGCCGAACCCGGCCGCAAGCAATAACGCCTTCATTCGTGAAACTCTTCAAGCAGTTCTGCCAGCTCCTCGGTGCGGATCGGCGTATTTCCGACACGGCCGACCTGAATCGCCGCCGCGAGCGACCCCAGATATGCCGCTTCCCATATGCTGCCTCCGCTCGCCAGCGTCAGCGCGCTGGCGATCAGCAGGCTGTCACCCGCGCCTGCGACATCGCTCGGCGCGGAATTCAGCGCGCCCAATCGGTCGGTAAGCTCTTCACCCGTGGAAACGGCCTCAGGTTGAACAAGCAGCCCTTCCTCACCGAGCTTGAGCAGGACATTGCGCGCGCTCGCGCCCTGCCTGAGCTGTTCGGCAAGAATGATCAGACCATCCTGATGGTTGCGCGTACTGATCCGAGCTTCGTGCTCGGTCGGAGTCAGCAGGTCCATGCCTCGGAAGCGACCGATATCGCCAATCTGCGATGACGATTGGCTGTCTGCCGCGAGCAGCACATTGCGCGAGCGCGCGAGCAGCACGATCCGATCCACGAGCGGCTGCGGCAAGCAACCATAATTGAAGTCCGAAAAAACGAACAGATCGACATTGTCGATCAGCGCTTCGATCCGCTCGTACATCGCGTCCTGCAGTGCGGGAGAAATCGCCGCCTGCTGCAGATAGCTCACGCGCAGCAGCGTCTTGCCCTTGCTGCGAAAGCGCTGCTTGCGCGTCGTCGGGCGCACTTCGTCGACCAGCATGTCCGCCTCGACTCCGGCAGCCTCAAGGTATTTGAGCGCGAAATTGCGAGCGGTGTCTGCGCCGGTTACTGAAAGGAATTTGACCTGCGCGCCAAGCCCGGCCGCGTGAGCCGCGACGATGCCCGCGCCGCCTATGAACTGCGTTGCATCGATCGGCGTCACGACGATGGTTGGATCTTCCTGCGACATACCCAATGGCTGGCATGTAATGTATTCATCGACAATCAGGTCGCCGATGACGCAGACTCTAACGTTCGAGAATCCACGCACTATATCGAGCGCTCGGGCCGCCGCGATGTCGTGGCGCGCCAGATAATCGTTCGGCGCGGAAATAGAGCGCAAATCGGATTCGTAGAACGTCTTACGAATGAGATCCACCGACGAAAACATCGTCGCACCCGAGCTGAATATCAACTTGCCGCCATACGTATCCAGCACGGCTAGTTCGGGATTCACTCGCTGCTCGTGCTCCTTGCCTTTGACGACCACGTCCGGACGGAGTCGTGCGATCAAGTCGGCAACCGGCTCGTCGAACAGGAAGGCTTCGTCGACCCAGACGTTGCTCTGCACGCCTTCGAGACGCAGTTGTTCCGGCACGTGCGCCGCGTTCTTGGCAAGGCGGTCGCTTTCAACCGCCACGACCAGCTTGTCGCCGCACTCTTTCGCAAAGCGCAAAAGACGCACGTGCCCCGGGTGAAGAACGTTGAAGTGTCCCGAGACGAGAACTATTTTCGGCTTTTTGGATGCGGATTTCATTGTGGCAAGGCCGAGCGTTTCAGGACAAAGGTAATTTCGACGCTGACACGCGTGGTCGAACCAGCATTGACCGCGCCGCCATGTAGCAGATTCTCATTGAATAGGATCGCTTGGCCAGGTTGAACCGGGACGAGATACTTTTCGTCGTCGGCAAGCGGCTCATCGAGCGAGGGCCGGGGAAAGCCATCGGATCCTGGCGTATATTTGACGCGCCAATTCTTCAGATGCGATCCAGGAACGATGTAAAGGCCATTTCGCCCAGGTTCCGTGAAGATCGAAAGCCACATCTTGATCGTTATTTCATCGCTGCCGTATAACGGCTCCCCGTCGCTTAAAATGTCGTGAAACCATCGGTCCGTATGCATGCTGCCGACGTCGGTCGTAACACCGGGGCGGACCAGACGCCAATAGATTTCGGGATAGTCAGGAATCGACTTGGAAAAAAATACCACGCCCGATATTCGAAAATCGATGCCAAATAGCGCGCGCAGGCGCTGGATAAAATCTAGCTGAACCAATTGCGCAACGGCCTCGCGCGCCAGCACGCGCTGTTCTTTGGGCCAAAGATCCGAGTGCGATATAAGGTGCGACAGCTCGTGATAGCGTTCGAGTCCGGCTTCGCGAAAGCGTGCAGCGTGTTCCGGATGCATCGCTTCTATGTGCGCGATCCATTGCTTGCTTATCAAGTCGCGGAAATACGCCAACTCAAGATCAGTGATTGCAAAGGCGGTGCTGTAACCTAGCTCACCGAACACATCGGCGAGAATCGGCGATTCGACAATATCTGCGTTCATGAATCTGCCTCCGAATCGGTCCTCAAGACATAGGATTTACCTGAGGAAGCTCTCGCCCCAGGTAATCGAATGCGGCTTCGGGCATGGGCGCGCTCAGCCCCAATGCCTCAAGGCTGGTCGTATCGAGCGCCGCGTAGCGCGGCACTGCCACATGCGGTGAAAACTTGCCCGCTATCGGTGCTACTGACGGGTCATGCACACCGATGCGTCGCGCGATGATATCGGCGGCGGTCGCATAGCTGATGTCGCGTGACGCCGTCGCGTGAACAATGCCACCAAGACGCGCCGCCGCAACACGACAGAGAACGTCGACCGTAAAATCCAGCGAAATCGGCGCCATCACGAGATTATTGAAAGGATGTATTGTCTCGCCCGCGCGCAAAGCCTCGATCCACCGATTGAAGAGCGGCATGTCGGGCACAATGACCTTGCCCATACGAATAATGGCGACACGATCGCCAAGCGCGAGCAAATCCCGTTCGGCTTGCGCCTTCTGCATGACATACGCAACGCTCGGCTTGTACGGATCGTCGACCCGCGCATATGGCGTATCGCCGCCCAGCACCAAGGCCGTCGAGAGGAACACGACAAACGCGCCGCGTGCAATAAACCGCTTGGCGAGTTCCACAGTATGGGTCACGTTGACGCGGTGCGTGGATTCAGGCTCCTGGCCGCAGCGGTCCATCGGACTTACCGCCGCGCAAAGAAACACGATATCGACGTTATCGGACGGTAGCGACCAATCGACCAAATCGTCGTCAAGATCTAGATATAGACAACGGGGTCCGACATGCTCAGGGCGGCGCGTCGTGCTCCAGAGCCTATTGCCATGCCCGGCGAGCGCGCCGAGCAATCCGCGTGCAATATGCCCCTCGGCTCCGGTGACGAGCACGGAGCCGAGCGTGGGAACGGAGAAAGGCGTGTTCACCTCAAGCTCCAACCTTCTTTCCGCAGCAAAGAGCCATCAGGTAATGCGCCATCGGATAAAAACCGGTATGGACGATTTCGTCGTTCATCGAGAACACGAAGACATTATGGAAATACCGTTCCAGCAAAGCCTTGAGATCCTTGCCGGACTTGCAATTGACGTGCCCCAGCCTGCTTTGCGGTCCCGCGTAGGTTTGCGACTCGAGGGACGGCATACCGACGATCATCGCGCCGTGTTCGTCCAGCGAAGCCAAGGCATTTTTGAGAAAAACGTCTTCGTTCTCGGGCTGGATATGCTCCAGCACGTCCAGGCTGTATATCGCATCGTAGCGGCCCGGAACCGGGCCTTCGAGCATGTCGTGCACGAAGGCCTCCATCGGCCACGACGGATTCATGCGGGCATGGACGTCCTCGATGAACACTGGGTCCATGTCGACCGCGGTCACATGCTCGACAGTCTGCTGGACAAGACGAGTGCCAAAAGCATCGGCGCAGCCGATCTCGAGGACCTTGCTTC
Source organism: Bordetella sp. (assembly GCF_051960075.1). Classification (GTDB taxonomy): domain Bacteria; phylum Pseudomonadota; class Gammaproteobacteria; order Burkholderiales; family Burkholderiaceae_B; genus Bordetella. The sequence continues at coordinate 14,238 of NZ_JBQCER010000055.1, read as the reverse complement.
GGCCGGTGAGCATCTTGGCGACGAACTTGTAGCGCGCGAGCGTGAACACCGTGCGCCGCGGATCTTCGTTCCAGGACTCGTTGATCATCACCCCGAATTTGGTGATCCCATGCTTTTCGATGGTGTCGTAAAGCAGGCCGTATTGCGGTTCCTTGGTTTTCGGTGGAGTGCTCATCGTCGGTGCTCAATAAGTTGGAAGAACAAATTCCAGCGGCTTCTAGCTGGCCATCCGCACCAGGCAACGTCCGCGGACCTTGCCGCTGCGCATCGCCGCGATGGCTTCGTTGATCTGATCCAGGCCGAAGTAATCGGTGATCAGCTCGCGCAAGATGATGCGGCCCGCGCGGTACATATTGTGATAGCGCGGAATGTCGACATTGGGTACGGCTTCGCCGCCGTGAGACCCGCTCAGCGTCTTGCCAAAATGCAGAGGCAGAGAAAACAGGCTCACGTTGTTGCCCTTGCGCGGCACGCCGACGAGCGTGACCTTGCCTTGCGGTTTGGTCATCGCATAGCCCATCTCGATCACGGCCGGCACGCCCGTGTTGTCGATGAAGACATCGGCACCCGCGCCCGACCCTGTTTCGTCGAGCACGCGTTGAATCTCGGCCCGCACATCATCCAGGCCGCGGCCGCTTGCGTTGATCACGTGCGTCGCGCCCATGCGCTTGGCCAGCTCGAGCTTGCCATCGTGCAAATCCACCGCGATGACCGGATAGGCCGACACCAGGGCGGCCGCCTGGACAATGTTCAAGCCGACGCCACCCGAACCGTAGACGACGACGGATTGGCCGATGCGCACGTCGGCGTTGTTCTCGACAATGCCGAACCCGGTAGTGACTGCGCAGCCGAACAGCGCCGCGACTTCGAGATCGCTGTCGGCGGGAATCGCGGTCACGCGGTTCTCGGAAACGATCGCATACTCGTTGAAGGTGGTGATCCAGCCCGCATTGACCTTGCGGCCGTCCCAGTTGTAGTGCGGCGTTTCGGATTCGATGCCCAGGCCCTTGCGCCAGTGCAGCACGACCTTGTCGCCGATCTTGACGTGACGCACGCCCACGCCGACATCAAGCACGGTGCCGGAAGCTTCATGCCCCAGCAAATGGGGCAGGAACTTGTCTTCGCCCTTGGCGCCGTCGATCTCGCCGAGCTGCGAGCCGCAAATACCGCTGAAGTGAATCTTGACCAGCACCTGCCCCGCCGCAAGCGCTTCCGGCATCGCAAGCTCGACGACTTGAAGCGGCGCACGCAACTCGGTCAGCACGGCCGCCTTCATGGTTTTCGGAATCGTCGTCATCGTGCTTACTCGAAGTAGATGAAGGAATGATCGCCGGTGTAACCGGTCTGGCGGAACCACCAGTCCCATTCTTCGGGCGTGCAAAAAGCTTCGCACGTCACCTGCCAATACAGCAGGTTCGCCTTTTCTGTTTCGTTGCGGTAGGACTCGACGCAGACGTATTTGTTTTTCTTGCCGACGCGCTCCATTTCGCGAAGCGCCTTGTCCAGGTCGTAGTTGTGCAGGTTGTGCAGCGTCGTGATGGAAAACACGAGATCAAAATGGTGATCGGGAAACGGCAGCTGGGTCGCATTGGCTACCTGCAGTCGGTCCTTGATTTCTTCCTTCGCGTGTTCGATGGCATAGGGAGAAATGTCGATGCCGTGGATCTCCAGGCCGGGCTCCAGCAGCGACATTTCATAAAGCAGGAAGCCTTTGCCGCAGCCGATGTCGAGCACCTTGTCGCCGGCCTTCAGGCCGTAATGGTCGATCATGGCCTGCGCCACCGGCGCCCAGCGCCCGGGCATGTAGCGATAGCCGCCGTAGCAGATGCGGCGGTCGCCGTCCCAGTAGTCGAAGTCCCAGCGCTTGGCCAGCTCCGCGGCCTTGGGCTTGGGAAATTCGGGATCGTTCACGCGGGCCAGATAGTCGCGTTGGGTGCTCTTGTGCACCGAGCTGAGAAAGTCAATGTAGGCCATGTTGAGTCGACAGCTGTTCGTGGATATTTTCTAGATGGTCCGCATAGTAGCGGCGTGCCTTGGCGTACTGCGCCTCGAGTATGTCTTGCGTGGCGACGCCCGCATGTTCGCGGCGGGCGCGATGTTCGGCGCGGAATTCGTTGAGCAGAATGCAGCACCATTTGAGGCGATGGATCGGCAGCAGCAAAGCGACGCGTTCCGTCCATGCCTTGTCCAGCCCGAGATGCTGTGCGACCAGGTCGACGAACAGTGCGCCTTGCGCGGGGTCGACCGGAATTTCCGGCTGGCACAGGAAATCGCACGCGAGCTTCGCGGGATCGTCCCAGCCCGCATATTCGAAATCGACGAACGACAGGGCGCCGCCGTCGTCGAGCGTGTTGTGAAACCCGAAGTCGGACGGCGAGAGGATCGGCGTCGCATCGGCAGAGGCCGATGCATGCGCGTGCAACGAGGTATCGATGGCGCGCCATGTCGGCGCGAGCCGCTCCGCGATCCACCGATGAGCGCTACGCTCGATGTCGGACTTGGGCGACAGGCTCTTGAACTGGGCCATGCGCGCACGTGCCAGCCGCAGGTGATCGTCCCAGGTGGCGCAGGCGTCGGCGGCGCTCGGCAGCGCGCGGGCTTGCTCGGACGAGGCATTCGCATTGATCGCGCCGATAAAAGCGGCCGCCTGCCGGATGTGATCGTCGGTCGCACGAGTCATGCGCCGGCCATCGAGTTTGGTATAGAGCGCGAGATGCGCTGAACGATCGAGCCCGACGGGTCGCGCCACGCGCGCGATGCCCTGGGCATTCAGGTATTCGAGAAAGCCGTACTCGGCTCCGAGTCTGTCGTGCGACTGAGGGCCGGCCGCATGATAGTGCTTGAGTATCCACTCGCCTTCGTCGTTGGCGATACGTTCGACGCGGCTGTTGCGGCCATGACCGATTGCCTCGATGCGCATCGGACCGTGGATGCCCAGTTTTTCGAGAAACGCGGCGCGCGCGTCGACGCAGGCGTCGATCATGACAAGCCTACGATCGCCGGCAGCGCGTCCCATTCGCGCATGATATGCCAGTCTTGCGCAACGCCGGACGCGCCATTTGGCGCAAAAAGAATCTTTGTCACGTGCGCAGGCAGCATGTCGAGAATTTCGGGCAGATCGTCGACATAGTGCGTGCACCCGAGCGCGACGATACGCGCGATCTTGTCGTGCTTGGTCAGCTCGAAGTGGATCTGATCTTCGGACCAGCCCAGGCCGCCGCTGCGATGAAACCCCTGCTTGGACAGCCAGGCGCGCGCGGCAGCGTGCAGATCGCAGGGTTCACCCAGATACGGCGTGCGCGTCTTGTGGCTGACGATGCGCATGGGGACATTGCTATCGCGCAGCCTCCCGAGCGTATCCAGCACGCCTTCGAAGGGCTCGGCGTCGAGAATGCGCGTACCGTAGACGACGCCTTGCAGCAGCGTCCAGTCGTCTTCGCGGCCGACCGATCGCAAGTAGTCGCGCACGGCGACCTTGTCTTGCGGTGTATCCGCCGGAATCCAGGCGCGCTCGAGCGCGACCTGGTGAAACAGCGAGTCGTAGCGGATCAACGTATTGTCGAAATCCAGGCCGAGCAACATGATCAGTTCAATCGGCTGGTGACGCGCGCGACCACATCGGCCGCCGTCAGGCCGATTTCGATGCGGGCCTGCGTCTGGCCGCCGCACGCGCTCAGAAAACGGTCCGGGCCCGCGACGCAGACGAGCTTACGCAGATCGACGCCGCGCGCATTGCCCCATTCGAGCAGCGCACTGCCCGCGCCTCCGGCGAGCGCATGCTCTTCGAGCACGACGACCAGCTTTTTATCGGCAAACGCTTGCTCCAGCAGCGCTTCGTCCAGCGGTTTTACCGTATGCATGCTGACGACTTCGGTCGAGCACCCCTGCCCCTCGAGCACATCGGCAGCCTGCATGGCGACCGCGAGCATATTGCCGACGCTCAGGATCGCGACGTCGCGGCCCGCGCGCATCGGAATGCCGCGGCCGATCGTGAACGCGGGCGCAGTCTCGTGAACATGCGGTTCGCCCTTCTTGCCCAGGCGGATATAGGTGGGACGGCCGATGCGCAGCGCGTCGGCGACTGCGAGCTTGACCTCGGTTTGATCGGCCGGGCAGACCACGTGCATGTTCGGCAGCGTGCGCAGGATCGCGATGTCTTCCATCGAGTGATGCGTCGCGCCCAGGCCCGCGTAAGACAGGCCCGAACCCGTGCCGACGATGATGACGGGCAGGTTCGGATAGCAGACGTCCAGGCGTATCTGCTCGAGGCACCGGACGGTGTTGAACGGGGTGATCGTGTAGGTGATCGGCCGCAGTCCCGATGCGGCCAGCCCCGCGGCCACGCCGGTCATGTTCGCCTCGGCGACGCCGCAGTTGTAGAAACGCGACGGGTGACGATCTTTGAAGCTGTCGAAAAGCCGGTTGCCGATGTCGCCGGCAAGCATCACGAGTTCGGGGTGGATTTCGCCGAGCTCGGTCACGGCGGCTGCGAATGCGTTTCTCATGCCTGGACTCCGAGCTCGATGCGCGCGCGTTCGACCTCTTCTTCGGTCGGTATGCGGTAATGCCAGTTGTTGTCGTCTTCCATGAACGATATGCCGCGCCCCTTGACCGTGTGTGCGACGACCATCGTCGGCTGCTGCTGCGCGGGCGAGACGTGCGCGACGGCATCGAAGATCTGCGCATGGTCGTGGCCGTCGATCTCGTGCACGTTCCAGCCGAAGCTGCGGAATTTGTCGACGAGCGGATCGAGGGCGAGCACCTCGCGACTGCGGCCCGTGGCCTGCCATTTATTGAAGTCGACGAAAGCGCAGAGATTGCCGAGCTTGTTCGCCGCCGCGAACATGCAGGCCTCCCAGACCGAACCTTCGTTGCATTCGCCGTCGCTCATCAGAACGAAGGTGCGGTAGTCGCGCTGCTGGATGCGCGCGGCCAGCGCCATGCCCGAGCCGACGGGCAGGCCATGGCCCAGGCTGCCCGTCGCGGCTTCGACGCCGGGCACTTTAGGCGACGGATGCTCTTCGAGCATCGACCCGGCCTTGCCGTAGCGATCGAGATCACCGGCCGGGAAAAAGCCCTTGTATGCCAGCACGGCATAGAGCGCGGCGGCCGCATGCCCTTTGCTCAGGATGAACCGGTCGCGGTCTTCCCACCTGGGCCGCGCGGGATCGATATTGAGCACGGACTCGTACAGCACCGTCAGAATATCCAGGCACGACAGCGCGGATGCCAGGTGAGCCGCCTTGGCCGCATGCGACATGGCGACCACGCGCGCACGAAATTGCGCGGCAAGCCGGATCGAGTCGCTTGGTCGGATATCGTTCATGTCGTTCTCTAGGCGGCAAGGCTCAGGTGTTTCATCCAGCGCACGGTGTAGCACTGATCGGTCTCGACGAGCTCGCCTGAGGCATGACGCTCGATGACTTCGTCGATCGCGTCGCTGACGTAGTGCTTTTGAACGAAGCCGGTCGCGAGCAGCTTGTCGGAATTCTGGCGATAGGAGCGCGGGTCGTTCGACTCCGAGACGACAAGTTCAGCCGAGACTTTTTCGCTGACGCGCCTGGCGATGTCGAGGATCGAAATATTTTCGAAGCCGGCGTTGTAGCAACCCGATGCGATAGCGGGATTGCCGAGGAAATGGCGGTAGACGTCGACCATGTCCTGGATGTGAATATTGGGGCGCGTCTGCGTGCCGCCAAACACGGTGATGCGGCCGTTCTTGACGGCCTGCCAGGCGAACATGTTGACGCTGACGTCCAGGCGCATGCGCGGCGAATAGCCGCATACCGTCGCCGGGCGGATGCAATGCACCTGCATCTGATCGGCATAGCTGAGCACGACGCGCTCGGCGACCATCTTGGTTTTGTTGTACGCCGAGATCGGCACGAGCGTCAGGTCTTCGGTGACCTGCGGTTCGTCCTTGACGCCGTACACGCTGCCCGAGCTGGCGAACAGGAACTGGCGCACGCCGGCGCGCACGGCACGGTCGGCGAGCTGCTGCGTCGCCAGCACGTTGACTTCCCACGACAACGTGGGGTTGAGCTCGACGCCCGGGTCGTTCGCGATGTTCGCCAGGTGGATCACCGCTTCGACACCGTCGAGCGGAATCGCATCGACGTCGCGCGTGTCCTGCTTGAGGACGGTGAGTTGCGGATGCGGTTTGAGGTGATTGCCGAACCATTGCGTGTCGACGACGGTCACCGTGTGGCCGTCGTCGAGCAGTTTGCCGGTCAGAACGGTGCCGATGTAGCCGCAGCCGCCGGTGACGAGAATCTTCATGAAAATACCTTAGGGTTTATGGATGTAATCGGCCGGCAGCGACTTGAGCGTGTCGAGGTTCGCGTCGACCCAGGAAAGGGTGTCGCGCAAACCGTCGGCGAGCGCAATGCGGTCTTGCCAGCCGAGTTCCGAGCGCAATTTGCCGCTGTCGAGCAGATAGGCCTGATCCTTGCCTAGGCGCTCTCCGACGACTTCGGCGAGATCGTCGAAGCGCACGTCGACGAGTTCGCAGACCGTCTCGACCAATTCGCGGATCGACACGGTATGGTTCGTCGAAATGTGATAGCTGCTGCCGACCGTGCCAGACGTCGCGATGCGCCAGGTTGCGTCCGCAACGTCGTCGATATGGATGAACGAGCGGATCGAATGGCCGCCGCCGTGCAGCTGCAGCTTGCGCCCGAGGCGGGCGAACAGCAGCGTGCGCGGGATGATCCGGTAAAGCTGCTGGCCGGGGCCGTAGACATTGGCCGCGCGCGTGAACACGACGGGAAACTGATAGGCCTTGAAAAAGCTCATCAGATGCAGGTCGCATGCTGCGCGCGACACCGCGTAGGGCGTGCTGGGCGCGAACTCGAAGCGCTCCTTGATCCAGCCGTCCGTGCTGCCGTAGACCTCGGGGGTCGTCACATGCACGTAGCGCCGGATGAACGGTAGCTTGCGCAACTGGTCGTGGAGCTTGACCTGGCCCACTACGTTGGTCTGGTACCAATGCTCGGGGGTTTCCCAGCTTTGCGCGACCATGCCCTGGGCCGCAAAATTGACCACGTATTCGGGCTGGAATTCCTTGACCAGCGCGATCAGCTCGTCGAGCTGGTGATTGATGTCGATCTGCACGAAGCGAAAGCTATCGGCGCATGCAGGCTCCGCACGATAGGGAAGGTAGACTTCGTGCGGCTCGGCAGAACGACTGACACCGAGCACCTGGTGCCCGTGGCGCAGCAGATATTTGACGAACTGCGAACCGGAAAAGCAGTTGCTGGCAATGACCAGAAAGCGTTGCTTGCTCGCTGCCTCGCTCATTTAGCGGCCTCGCTCGACACGCTGGCCACGACGCTCTGCACCGGGTTCGCATGCAGCCATTGCATGCAGAGGTGGCCGATCATCAATTGCAGGTCTTCGGCGATCTGCATGTCGTCCATCTCGAAGTGAATCGGATGCTGGGCCAGCGACCGGCACAGGCCGCCGGTGAAACCGAGAATGGCGAATGTCTTCATGCCGATCTGGTTGCCCACCTCCAGCGCCTTGACGACGTTGGCCGAGTTGCCGCTGCCGGACAGCACGACCAGCACGTCGTCGGCCTGCGCCTTGACCCGCAACTGTTCGCTGTAGATGTGGTCGTAGCCCAGATCGTTGGCCAGGCAGGTCAGCACGGCGGGGTTGGCGCTCAAGGCCTCGACCCTGAGCCCGCCGCTGCGGTTGTTCAGGCCCACGCCATAGAGCAGGTCGTTGGCCAGATGCACGGCGTTGCCCGCGCTGCCGCCGTTGCCGCAGAGAAATACAGAACGCTTCGTGCGCCAGGCGTCGCGCAAGGCGGCAGCCAGCACCGGCACTTGGCGCATTGCCGCCATGCTCAGCGCCTGCTGCAGCTTGTTTGTGTAATCAAGTATGAGTTGTTCCATACGAAGGCAGGGCGGTTTTTGGGTGAGTAAACCAGTCTATTTCTCCGCTTCTGAATCAATAAGGCCCAATACCGGAAGGTTTTGGCACTTAATCCGGCCTATTGGCCGGGCGTATGGAAGGCCTCGCATCGCCCTGTGGATCAAGTGATATTCTGTCACAATTGATAGGTTTCACTTGAATAAAGCGGCCCTTCTCGCTCGCGGATGCACATAATGTGCGTTCCGCCACGATGAGGGTTCAAGGAAGGACTGAATGACAACGACGCAGCACGGCGCCAATCAAGCCGATCAAGCCGAACTCAACGCCATCCTGGCCAGCTACGCCGAGGCCCCGGCGCTGGACGCGGAGCAGCTCGAGGGCAGTTTCTGGCGGCTTTTCGACCTGAACGGGCGACAGCTGTCGCCTTTCGCGGTGCTGGCGCCGCAGGGGCTGCTCGGAAATCCGGGGACGGACGCCGTGGACCTCTGGCAGATCGTCAACGGAAAGCTCTGCCTGCTGACCTCGGTCGGCGGCACGCCTGCGGTCGTATTTACGCTCGCCCGCAAGGACGAGACGGGCCGCATCATCAGCTTTGCGGGTCAGGGCACGATCGACGGCGTTCGGGCGTTTTACTTCCTACGCGCAACCGGGCATCCTGCGCATCCACTCCATGCCACGCCCGCCGAGCAGCCGCGCCGCGCTGCTTTCATCAAGCAGCCGGCGCCGGGAGTGCGCCGGCCCAACCTGGTGATCGTGCCTGCGGGTTCGGCATCGCTGCACCCGGAGTGGCTCAACAGCGTCGCCGATGACGCCCGCAACTGGGATCTATGCCTGGGCTGGTATGGCGCCGAGACGCCGGACGCGGACATGCCGTGCGAGTACCTCGCCCACGTCCCAAAAACCAAGAAATTCCGGCTGCTTTACGATCTTTTGCATGAGGGCAGCCCACTCTGGGGCTACGAGTCAATCTGGCTGCCCGACGACGACCTGCTGGCCAGCGGCGCGAGCATCAACATCATGTTCCATCTGTTCCGCAAGTTCGGGATGGATCTGGCGCAGCCCTCGCTGCTGGCCGGGGAGGGCTGTTACCCCAATCATGAAATCACCGTCCAGCGCCCTGACAGCGACGTACGCCACGAGCCTTTCGTCGAGATCATGTGCCCGCTCTTCAGCCGCCGGGCGCTGAAAATCTGCGTCGGGTCGATGCGGGACACCGAGTCGGGCTACGGGCTGGATCATCTCTGGCCGGCCCTGCTCGGCCATCCGCGTGGGCGCATGGGCATCATCGACGCGACGCCCGTGGTCCATACGCGCCCCATGGCGCACTCCTATGATGTCTGGCAGGCGATGAGCGAGCAGAAGGCCGTTCTGGCCTCGTATAACCATACGAGGCGCCAGATGGCAGGAGTGAATCACTCCACTGGGCAATGAGGCCCGAGCCGTTATGACCGCCCTAACCGCCTCCCCTCTGGGCATCACGATGGGCGATGCCGCCGGTATCGGGCCCGAGATCATCGTCCGGTGTTTCGCGCAGGGCCTGCCTGCACCCGCCGTGGTTTACGGCGATGCGGGCACGATGCGCCGCGCCGCCGCCCTGCTGGGCCGGAACATCGAGATCATCGAGATCGCCGGCCCCGAGCAAGCGCGATGCGCTCCCGGCACCATCGACGTGGTGACCTGTTCGCCCGCCCTGCCCGCCTCCCTCGCGCCAGGCAAAGTCGATGCACATGCGGGCCGAGGCGCTTACGACTATCTTTGCGCCGCCATCGACGACGCCATGGCGGGCCGGCTGCGCGCGATCGTGACGGCGCCGCTGAACAAGCACTCGATGCACCTGGCGGGCATCGACCAGCCGGGGCACACCGAAATTCTGGCCGAACGCTCGGGCACCGCCGACTACGCCATGATGCTGGCCAACGACGAACTGCGCGTGCTGCTGGTGACCATTCACGTCGCGCTGTCGCAAGTGCCGCCCCTGATCACGCCCGAGGCCGAGCTGCGCGCGATACGCCTGGCCGATCGGGCCTGCCGGCAGATGGGCATGACGCAGCCGCGCATCGCCGTGGCCGGCCTGAACCCGCATGCGGGCGAAGACGGCAAGTTCGGCCGCGAGGACATCGACGTGATCGCGCCGGCCATTGCCCAGGCTCGGGCCGACGGCCTGGACGCTTCCGGGCCATGGCCCGGCGACACGATCTTCATGCGGGCGCGGCGCGGCGAGTTCGACATCGTCGTGGCCCAATACCACGACCAGGGGCTCATCCCCGTCAAGTATCTGGGCGTGGATCACGGCGTGAACGTCACCGTGGGCCTGCCTTTCGTCCGCACCAGCGTCGATCACGGCACCGCCTTCGACATCGCCTGGCAAGGTAAAGCAGACGCCGAATCGCTGATGCACGCTTTCAATTTCGCTCTACAAATGGTGTAAAGAACTCATGCAACGTTTTGTCCGTTTTCTGCCAGACAGATTCATCTGCCTTCTGCTTCTTACCGTCCTGATCGCCAGCGTGCTGCCAGCGCACGGCGTGGGCATCAAGATATCCGGGGCGGCCGCGAACCTGGCGGTCGCACTGCTCTTCTTTCTGCACGGCGCGCGCCTGTCGCGCGAGTCCATCGTGGCGGGCTTCACGCATTGGCGGCTGCACCTGACGATTTTCTCGGCCACCTTCATCATGTTTCCCATTCTGGGACTGCTGCTCAAGCCCGTGCTCGAGCCGCTGGTGACGCCCGAGCTTTACGCGGGCGTGCTGTTCCTGTGCTGCCTGCCGTCCACCGTGCAGTCGTCGATCGCGTTTACGTCGGTGGCGCGCGGCAACGTGCCGGCCGCAGTATGCAGCGCGTCGGGCTCGAGCCTGCTGGGCATCTTCCTCACGCCGCTGCTGGTCGGGATCGTGATCGTGAGCGGATCGAACGCGCCTATTTCCTTCGGCGTCGTCGAGACCATCATGCTGCAGTTGCTGCTGCCTTTCATCCTGGGGCAGATTCTGCGCAACTGGATCGGCGCCTGGGTGCACAAACGCAAGGCCTTGCTCAAGTGGGTCGACCAGGGGTCCATTCTCCTGGTGGTCTACACTGCGTTCTCCGAAGCCGTGAGCGAGGGACTGTGGCACAACACGCCCGTGCTGTCCCTGCTGGGGCTGGTAGTGTGCAGCACCGTCATTTTGATATTGGCCTTGCTGATTTCCAACGCCGCCGGCAAAGCGCTGGGATTCTCGACGCCCGATCGCATCACCCTGCTTTTTTGCGGCTCCAAGAAAAGCCTGGCCACAGGCGTGCCGATGGCGCAGGTGATCTTTGCCGGCCAGGCCGTCGGCGCCATCGTGCTGCCGCTGATGGTCTTTCACCAGATCCAGCTCATGGTCTGCGCCGCGCTGGCCGGCCGTTATGCCAAACGGCCGGAGGTTGCTCACGAGCATCGGCATCACTGATGCGGTGACGCTTGGGTAGAAACCCGCATAAAAATCCACGCTGGGCGCGCCCGTTTTACACAATTCTTAATTCAGGCTTTCCATAAGCTGAATACGGCTTAAAACCTAGGGTTGTTTTTTGCAAAACAGATATTGATCGCGTAAATTTCGCGCGGATACATGCCAGCCGGAAGAGATGCTTGCATACCGAGCGAGGCAGCGAATTCGGCATTGCAAATTCAAGCGGAAAATTCCGGAAAATCGGACGAAAAAGGCCCGGCCTTTCCGGAATGCCGGACTTCTACCCCGCTTATAAGAATTCAAATGCTTTTTGAATCAGCAAGTTAAAAATCTACAAAAGCTGGCATCGATCTTGCGATAAGGAAACGCGGGGTTCCAGAAATCCGCCATGGATGGAGCCTTACCCATGTTGCTTTCATGGCTAGAAGAACCAGGCCTCCCGCGCTGCTAGCCAGCGCGCGGCACGAGCCGGTCAACGTCATAACGACCTACAGGAGATAACAATGCAAGCAAAGCGCACCCGCAAGACTTTCACGACCACGCTCAAGACCGTCGCAGCGGGCTTGGCCTGCGCCACCGCCAGCTTCGCCGCGCACGCCGCGGCGGCTCCCAGCGAAATAAAGATCGGCACGCTGTACGCAAGTTCGGGCCCGTTCGCCGTCGCATCGCAAGGCCAATTCGAGGGCGTCAAATTCTGGGCCGATCAGGTCAACAAGAACGGCGGGCTTTTAGTCAAAGACTATAACAAGAAGATCCACGTCAAGATCATCTCGTACGACGATCAAAGCTCGACCGCGACCGCGACGACACTCTACAACCAGCTGATCACGCAAGACAAAGTCGACGTGCTGGTGGCCGACTTCGGTTCGGTGCTGACCTCGGTTGCCGTGCCGCTCGCCGCTGAACACCATATGCTGCTGATCGACCCGACGGGCTCGGGCGCGAACTTTTTCACGCAGAAAACCAACTACTTGGCCGACGTGAGCATCCCGTCGTCGACCGTGTGGCCGATCCCGCTTGCGAACTTCCTGATCAAACAGGGCATCAAGCGCGTGGCGATCGTCTATGACGCCAACGACTTCGACGCATCGCAGGCCGAAACGATGAAGGCCCAGCTGACCAAGGGCGGCGTCGCTCCCGTGTTCTACAAGAGCGTTCCGACTACCGAATCGAACTACAACGTACTGCTGCACACCGCCAAGGCGGCCAATCCGCAGGCGCTGCTCGAATTCGGCTACCCGCCCAACGACATCGCTTTCCTGCGTTCGCTGTCGCAAAGCGGTCTGCACTTCGACATGACCTTCACGATCTTCCCGGGCCAGTTGCTGACCCTGCTCAAGAAGAACGTCGGCGTCAAGTCGCTTGCCTACACCTATACGTATCCGACCCCCCCGCTGGTCAAGTACGACAAGGTCACCTATGGCATGAACACGGCAGATTTCGTCAGCGCATTCAACGCGGCGGAAAAGAAGGATCCCAACTTCCTGGACGCCTCGGGCTACAACACGGGCATCGTGGTGCAGAAGATGCTTGAAGACGCGCCCAAGTTCACTCAGCTCGACTTCCATCAGGCCCTGATGGATATGTCCGACAAGACGACGACGCTGCTGGGTCTCTTCAAGATCAACGAGAACGGCGCCCAGCTCGGCCAACCGTTCCCGGTCGCCCAACTGGTGCCCAACGCCAAGGGCGACGACCTGAACGTCAACGTCGTCTACCCGGACGACCACGCCACGGCCAAGCCGGTATACCCCGCGCCGAAGCAGTAACGGAACGCGCGTCTTTCTATACCTGGAACCGGCTGGCGCGCATGGCGTGCCAGCCGCGGCATCCTCGCTTTCTGTAAGGACGAACGTGGAACTTCTTGCTTATGCCGTCATCGGCGGCATCCTCTACGGTATTTTCTTCACGCTGGTCGGACTGGGTTTGAACCTGTTGTTCGGCGTGATGCGCATCATCAACCTGGCCCACGGACAGTTCATCGTATTGGGCGGCTATCTTGCATGGACAGTCACCAACCGTCTGGGACTGAATCCGCTGTGGTCGCTTCCGCTCTCGATTCTGTGCGCCATTATCATCGGCTGGCCGCTGTACCGTGCCGTCGTGCCAAGACTGCAGCGCAGCGACGACCCCGAAATGCTGTCGTTCATTCTCTTTTTCGGCATCGGCCAGATGCTGACGGCAGTCACGATGCTGATGTTCGGCGCGGACCAGCGATCGCTGCCTGAAGACGCGCTCGGCAGCGGCAGCCTGGGCCTGTTCGGGCAGGAGTTTCCCGATAGCTGGTGGTGGGCCGCAGGCGTGAGCCTCTTCGCACTCGCCCTGCTGTGGTTGTACTTCTCGCGTACGCGTCTGGGTTATGCGACGCGTGCCGTGATGGCCGAACGCGACGAAGCCGTCGCGACCGGCATCGACGTGCGCCGCGTATCGACGATCGCGTTCGTTGCAGGCCTCGCCCTGGCGGGCATCGCAGGCGCATTCGTGCCGTATCTGCTCGGCTCGGTATCGCCCGACCTGGGCGACGGCCTGACGACCACCGCCTTCGCCATTGTGATCATCGGCTCGCTCGGGAACCCGCTGGGCACCATCGTGGGCGGCCTGGTGTTCGGCCTGGGCACAATGCTGATGCAAACCTACTATTCGTCGTGGTCCAACGTAGTGCCTTACGCGCTGCTTATGATCATCGTGCTCATTCGTCCTTCGGGCCTGCTCGGAAAGGCGGTGCGTCTTGCTTAATTCAACTTCGACTCAAAACGGTTCGGCCAAGCCGAACCGCCTGCGCACGAGCGTCATTCTGCTCGTGGTGCTGACCGCGGTCTTTCTTGTCGCGCCGCATCTCTACGCCAATCAGTCCCTGGTGTTCACGATCATGACGTTCATCGTGCTCGCGCAAGGACTCAACCTGCTGTACGGCTTTACCGGATATTTGCCC